>NZ_CP031963.1:358333-716666 GCF_003443675.1 Aquimarina sp. BL5
ATCCTTTTTTCTAAACTTAAAATTGGAAGTTGTTATCGATTTTACATAAAAATAGAGCAACGGTCCAATAGCTAATGATAGTGCAATGAGCCAATAATTAATTTTTGTATTCCTATAGGTATCATACCAATCCATAAAACCAATCGTATAGGTAGTTCTATGATATCCAGTAATAAAAATGAGGATAGACAATATTAATGCTGGTACATATTTCTTTTTAAAGTATCGAACTAATAGAAGGAATGCAAACACAAAGGCCTGCAATACCAAAAGTAATAATGGCGTACTGTATAAATTAAAAGAAGGAAACTCTAATGGTAAAGGAATTGACATGATGCTAATTTAAATAATTCACAGAAGTATTTTTTATTTTTTTTTTAATTAAAATACTGTTCCTTTGACTATAATTTAATTAGAATGACCAAATTGAAAGCTTGGATCTCGGCGGCACGGCTTCGCACTTTACCCTTATCTATATCGGGAATTATTGTGGGGTCGTCTATGTTTAATAATATTATTCTGAACACGAATCCATCTATTGAATATAAAACAGGTTTTGGAGGAAAGCTTTTGTTTTTTTCTGAAACCTCAATATTCTGGTTAGCTATTGCGACTACCCTGGGATTGCAGATTTTATCAAATTTTGCTAATGACTATGGTGACGGTGTAAAGGGTACTGATAATGAAGATAGAGTAGGACCTCAAAGAGCATTGCAGAGTGGAGCCATTTCTAGAAAAGAAATGTTCAGAGGTATCGTTATTACAGCTACTATTACATTGATTTTAGCAATTTTACTGATCTATGTATCCTTTGGTAGAGAATATTTTGTGTATTCTGTTTTCTTTTTCCTATTAGGATTAGCAGCTATCATTGCTGCTATAAAATACACAATGGGTAATTCAGCTTATGGATATAGAGGATTAGGGGATGTATTTGTTTTTATATTCTTTGGTTTGGTAAGTGTGGTAGGATGTTATTTTTTGTTTACCAAGAATTTAAACTGGTTAGTTTTTCTTCCAGCAATGGCAATAGGTTTTTTAAGTGCTGCAGTGCTAAACCTTAACAATATGCGTGATCATGACAGTGATAAAAAAGCTAAAAAAAATACAATTGTAGTAAAAATGGGATTAGTAAAAGCAAAAAAATACCATTACTTCCTAGTAATAGGCGCTATGATATCGATGTTGGTTTTCTCATTTTTTACATATGAATATTATACGAATCTGCTCTTTTTGATAGCATTTATTCCCTTATTAATTCACCTAAATAAAGTGGTAAAGACAAAAAATGCGGTTGATCTAGATCCAGAGCTGAAAAAAGTAGCATTGTCAACATTTTTATTGGCAGTATTATTTAGTTTAGGTCAGATTTTTTAATTTAGTGACACTTAGTTTTAAGGAGCTTGTAAAGCGAACTTAAAACTATTAGTGGAACTTATCCCGCTGCAGAGCGGGATCTAATACAATTATAATTTATTTAAAGAGTTCGAAAAGCGAGCTTTAAACTAGTAAAACCTATCCCGCGGAGAGCGGAATTTATATTTAATAAAAACAAAAAACTCACATAATGAAAATTACATTTTTTGGGCAAAATACATTATTGTTAGAAATTAAGGATGCTAAAGTTTTAATTGATCCTTTTATTTCAGGTAATCCATTAGCCAAAGACAAAGTAGACATTAATGATATTAGAGTAGACTATATTTTATTGACTCATGCACATCAGGATCATACGCTAGATGCGGAAGCTATTGCTAAAAACAATAATGCAACCATCGTTTCTAATTATGAAATTGCAATGCATTATCAAGCAAAAGGAATAGAAGTACATCCGATGAATCATGGTGGTAATTGGGAATTTGATTTTGGTAAGGTAAAATATGTGAATGCAATCCATACGAGTAGTTTCCCTGATGGGAGTTACGGCGGTCAACCTGGAGGTTTTGTAATCGAAGGTGAACATAAAAATATTTACATAGCAGGTGATACTGCTCTAACTATGGATATGAAATTAATTCCTTTATCCACTAAATTGGATTTAGCGATACTTCCCATCGGTGATAATTTTACAATGGGAATTGATGATGCAATTATTGCTAGTGATTTTGTGGAGTGTGACAAAGTATTGGGAGTTCATTATGATACTTTTGGATATATAGAGATTGATCATGATGAAGCTAAAAGAAAGTTTTTCGCTAAAGACAAGGATCTTATGTTGTTAGATGTTGGTCAGAGCATAGAACTATAATGAACGCTACTTATCATAAACATATTCTAGAATTCAAAAGACCCAGCGGTACTTCTCGAGGAGTACTAAAGACAAAAGAAACCTGGTTTATTGTTATTACTTCTGAAGAAAAACAGGGTATTGGAGAATGTGGAATTCTAAGAACTTTAAGTATTGATGACAGACCAGATTATGAGGAGAAATTGCAATGGACTTGTAATAATATTCATTTAGGAGTTGATCAACTTTGGCAGGAACTAAAAGAGTTTCCTAGTATTCAGTTTGGAGTAGAGATGGCTTTTAAATCATTGGAAAGTCAATCTCCTTATATCGTGTTTCCCTCAAAATTTACTGATGGAGAAGATGCCATTCCTATCAATGGACTGATATGGATGGGAGAGAAAGAATTTATGAAAGATCAGATCGTGGAGAAGCTTGATCAGGGATTTGATTGCATAAAACTAAAAATTGGAGCAATCGATTTTGAGGCAGAGTTAGAACTTCTTTCTTATATACGTTCTCAGTTTTCTAAAGATGTTATAGAACTAAGAGTAGATGCTAACGGTGCTTTTTCTACTGATGATGCTCTAGAGAAATTATTAAAGTTAAGCAAGTATGATCTTCATAGTATCGAACAACCCATTAAACAGGGCCAATCAGAGGAGATGAAAGCGTTATCTAAGGTTACTCCATTGCCAATTGCATTAGATGAAGAACTAATTGGTATTTTTGATGTAACGGAAAAGAAAAAACTACTACTAACAATAGAACCTCAATATATAATTTTAAAACCAAGTTTAATAGGTGGATTTAAAGGCACCCAAGAATGGATTGATTTGGCTGAAGACCTAGGAATAGGATGGTGGATCACAAGTGCATTAGAAAGTAATATTGGATTAAATGCGATTGCTCAATATACTTTTACCCTAAATAGTAAAATGCCACAAGGTTTAGGAACTGGAGGTTTATATACTAATAATATAAAAGCACCTTTGGCAGTAGATAAAGGAACATTAAGGTATCAACCTCATAAGAAATGGGTTGTATCATATTTAGATTAATAAAATAAGTATAGATGTATATAGAACAAGGAAGAAAAGGAAAACTAGGAATGTGGAAGTATTTATTTCCTCCAATAGGGTTTTTTGGTTTAATGATTTTAAATTTTTTAGTCAGTTTATTAATGGGGGCGGATACCGAAACTGTTATGCAAGATCAAATAGAAACTTTAGGTAAACCTTTATTTTTTCTCATAGCTGTAGGACCTTTTGTTGTCTTCTTGGGAGCGTTATTTTTTTGGGTAAAAATTGTACATCAACAAAGTATTACTTCATTGACTACTTCTAGAAAAAAAATAGATTGGAAACGAGTATTTTTTATGTTTGGATTAATGGCATTATATATTTGTATTACTACATATATAGGATATGTTATTGCTCCAGATGATTATGAAATAAATTTTCAATTACAACCATTTTTGATACTAGCAATAATGGCATTAATCTTAGTACCAATACAAACCAGCTTTGAAGAGTATTTTTTTAGAGGATATTTAATGCAAGGACTAGGTATTGCTACAAAGACGAAATGGATTCCTTTTGTAATTACTTCTGTTACGTTTGGATTAATGCATATTGCCAACCCAGAAGTAAGCAAGTTGGGACCTATAATTATGATTTATTATATTGGTACAGGATTTTTCTTAGCAATTATGACCTTGATGGATGAAGGGTTGGAATTAGCATTAGGATTTCATGCTGCCAATAACCTTGTAACCGCTATGTTGGTAACATCTACTTGGACTGCTTTTCAAACAGATTCTGTATTATTATATACCGCAGAACCTGAGGTTAATCTCGAAATTCTATTTCCAGTATTGATTATATTTCCTGCCTTTTTATTCATTTTAACCAAAAAATATAAATGGTCTGGATGGAAAGATAAATTATTCGGAAAAATAGAACCAGAACTTCAGACAGAAGAATGATAACAAATTCATAATATACAATTTACCTAAACGTAACCTATGAATATACTAGAAAATTGAAATTTGGATATGCAAATAGATAATACATTTTCTACACCACAAGTACACCAAGATTTTAGTATTAATAGACAGTCTTTGGATAATGAAGAATTGCAACGGATTGCTTACAATTTCATTAAAGAAGGAGAGTTTTATGAACAGGAAGTTGGTAACTTTCTATTAGATTGGTTGAATGATAAAGATCACATTGTGGTAAGTACATCAGGTTCTACTGGAAAACCTAAAAACATAAAGATTTATAAACAACATATGGTTAATAGTGCCAAGGCTACAGGTGCTTTTTTCAAAGTTAATGAAGGTACAACGGCCTTATTGTGTTTGCCAGCTACTTATATTGCGGGTAAAATGATGTTAGTTCGAGCAATGGTACTAGGATGGAAAATAGATTTAGTTCCGCCTAAAACAAATCCATTGGATACTGTCTATAAGCAATATGATTTTTGTGCTATGGTACCATTGCAACTTGATAATTCAATCAATAGACTTCATCTTCTTAAGAAATTGATAGTAGGAGGAGGGACCGTATCAGAGAACCTTAAAGAGCTTATACAAGGAATCAAAACTAAAATTTTTGAAACCTATGGAATGACCGAGACAGTAACTCATGTTGCCGCACGAAGAATTAACCCAAAGAAGAAGGATAAAAAGGATGGTAAATACTTCAGAGCATTACCTAACATAACATTAGGTATAGATGATAGGAATTGTTTGATAATTAAAGCTCCTCAGCTTAATGAAGAGACTGTTATAACGAATGATGTAGTGGAGCTTAAAACATATAAAAAGTTTATCTGGAAAGGACGTTACGACAATGTGATTAATAGCGGAGGTATCAAATTGTTTCCCGAAGAAATTGAAACAAAACTACAATTACTTATTGGGCATCGTTTTTTTATAACAAGTATTCCTGATGATACCTTAGGAGATAAAGTGATCTTAATCATTGAGAATGTTTATGATGAGTTAATGTATAAAACCTTAAAAGAAGCTATACATAGTATTAAAACACTTTCTAAATACGAAATACCTAAGAAAATTTATTTCATCCCTCAATTTATAGAAACAGATAATGGAAAAATTCAGCGTGCTAAGACGTTAGAATTTGTAGTAGGATCATAATCCAAAGAAAAACGTAGCCTCATAATTTTGCTTTATCTAGTAAAATAAAATTGTTTTATATCTCATAATGATAATAATTATGGAAGATTAGAAAACATTCACCAACTTATTTTTCACTTTTTGTTTTTCTTAATACTTTTCAAACTTTTCTTTTTTTAACTATAATTTAATAGAGGCTATCGCAATACAGATTATTCCCTTAATGTATCCTTATAGGGGAATACAAAGCTAAAAATTATGCGGTACATTCCTTAAGCATATAATGATATACCAGAAATTGTTTTTTTTCGGAATCTAATTACCCAAGTTGTTTTATGCTTAATGCTCTAAGTAGTATAGTTTCTTTCCTTGAAAACCTCTTTGTGTAAATGTATTATTCCCTGTTTTTAGGAAGGTTTAGCATAATTGCTTAAACACTACTCAAGCATTATGGTTATTAATCAAGATGTAATATATAGCTGATTAGAATCAGGGGTAAATAACCTGTTAAACAAGTATTTATACGGTTACCTTTCATGTTGATTACGTTGTAGCTTTGTAATGTAGTACTATATAAACAAGTTTAAATATCTGATTTCAGGTACAAAGACAGGGGCAATTCTTAATGTTTTTTATGAACAAAAAACGACATCAATGATATCATCATTTTTATAATTTATGGTACAGTGAATTTTCCAATATTGGATAACCGATTCATAAAACAATATTCAAAATTTAAATATACCTGATCACTATATTTTTCTATTAAGGGTGGCTTCGTTTAATATAAATTAATAATTAATAAAACAAAATTATGAGCACAAATGGTATTTCAACAGCCGGTGGGAAATTGTTTTTTTCAAACCCTCCTCATCCAGATTCAAGTCATACACCTGAATTTAAAGAACTTCATGATATAAAAGATTTTAAAATAGAAACTCCAGCTAAAAGTAAAAGCTTAGCTAAATCGAGTTTGCCTAAAGTTGCGGTTTATGCGGTAGCCCCAGATGTCGTGGTTACTGCTGCTAATCCTTTGGTTATTTCGGGTAGTGGCCCTGTTTCGGTCGGCTTTGGAAAGGTAACGATTGAACCAGGAGGACAAATTAGAGTATTGACAACGGCCGATATTAGAATCGATGAATTAATAAAAAAATAATAAAAAAAACATTCGAAATGAGCAATTTAACAGGTGATATAATCATATCCGGTGCTGACGGTATGGAAGGTTCAAATGGAAAAAGTCAAACAACTCCCGCGCATAGTGGAGATAATGGTAGAAATGCGAACTGCGATTGGGATTCAGTTTGTCGTCCAAGTTCAAGCTCCGGTACGTCAGGAAGTAGTGGAATAGCAGGAGGAACTGGATCTTCTGCAGGAGATGGTGTAGACTGCCCTTCAGCTACTATAACAATAGGACAACTTACAGGAACAATAACTGTTTCTGCTGCTGCAGGAAGTGGCGGAGAAGGTGGAGATGGTGGAACTGGGCAAGCTGGTGGAAATGGTGGAGACGGAGGAAAACCCTCTGGATGTCCTGCTGGTTCTGATTGTGGTGGTAGTAATGGTGGAGACGCAGGAACCGGCGGAGACGGCGGAAATGGCGGAAATGGTGGAAACGGTGGAAACGGAAGTCAAATTGTAGTACAGTACCATGGTGGAAACGTTCTCACCTCAACTCCAACACCAAAGGGTGGACTAGGAGGAGTATCTGGTGTAGCCGGTGTAGCTGGTAAAGCCGGTTCTCCAGGAGGAAAACCAGCTAGTGGTGGTACAGCAGGAACAGGAGGTACCGCAGGAAATAATGGTACACCAAGTCATATTATTACACAACCAGTATAGTAAAAAGCGTATTTATGAATGATACTAAAGAAAATATCATTAATAATGTAACGCAACTTTCATCTTATGCTACAACACTTAGCTTGGCTCCGGCTAAGCAGGTGTTGCAGCTTAGAGATGAATTACTTGCCTTACCAAATGGAACTAAGTGGACCCTTGGTGGTAGATCGGGATTAAATTCTGATGGAAGTCCACTTCAATATTGTATTAGTTCTTCTAATAGCGGATTGCACGGACGGTTTATAAGTGATCCTTCTTGTATAATAGGTCCACCAAAAGAGCGATATCAATATAGTTATTTGGCTTTACAAAAGCTTTATAAAAGAACTGGATCTATTGATATTCAGAAGATATGTGAAGAAATGCTAGCATATCATTTGCCTAAGGAACAAGAAATACTAGATGAATATCCTGATGGGGTATTTTGGTTAGGAGCTTCACCTGATAGATCCGGTATGGCTGTTTACGTAGACGGAAGAAGAGGAGGGCATAATGCTTCATGGGAACGCTTAAGAAACTGGCTCATTGATTTAATGCCAAATAATACAGAAGTAGATTCTTTTATAAATTCTGTAAAACCTTTTGCAGATATTATGAGCATAGGTTTAGAAGGAAGTAATTTAAGAAACCTAAGAGCAAAAATCTATTTCCGTTTATCAAAGCTTATTTCATTTAAGGATTTAGACATTCCTCTGCTAAGAGAAGACAAGTTTACTACTTTTCTAAATGATGTTGTTGGAGATAAAGCAATAAGGCTTTCTGGACTTGTTTTTAACATAGGTTTTCATATTGCTTCCTCTACAATGTTTGATGCAAAAATAGACGTATGTGGTTGTAATTCTTGTGTAAAACTGAACTCTAAAGAATGGATTGCATTACTGAATAAAACAACATTAAAGAATGATGTAAAACCATTTCCGGTAGATGATAGTGTTCTTGATAATCAGTGTGCTATTTCTTATTACGGAATGGGGGTTGATAGAAAAGGTAATGTTAGAATAAATTTATACTTAAAAAATAAATTATTGAACTGAAATAGTTACTGTTATCTCCTAAGACTTTCTAATTAAAACTAATAGAATACAATAAAAATTTATAGATGAAACAAGATGTAATTATTCCTAGAAATAGAATTTTAATTTACTATCAGGGGTATTGTGGGAAATGTAAAATTTTATCAAAGTTAGTAGTGTTGCTTTCTTTCAACTTTGTGAAAAGAATTCCTCTGGAAGTAGATGATAGTATTAAACTATTTTTTGAGGACTATCCAAAAGCCAAAGGGTATCCCATTCTTTTTTTAGGAGCCAGACCTATATATAATTATTGGGTGTTCCCTGCTGTTCCTTTTGCAATCATGTTATCCTGGGTGTATCGTATACAAATGATTTTTGGTAAAAAGTAATAATTCTTTGCGATCCAAACAATAACGATTGTTAATTAAAATAATGCCTTTAATACAATTTAATTTAAATATTATATGAGAACGATTTTTAAAGATCCAAAACTTCAATTAGAATTTGAAGATAAAGGTTATGTGGTTATAGATTTTTTAAACTTAGAAGAAGTGACCCAGTTAAAAGAGATATATAAAGAGCTAAATGGACAACCTATTCAAATGGGTTTTTCAACTTCTAATATGAGTATGGATGCTGATTATAGAAAAAAAGTGTCTAATACGATTACTTCGGTATTTAGTAATGCCGTTAACGAACATTTTAATCGCTTTAAACTATTTTTTGGAATATTTACTTCGAAACAACCGAATCAGGAGAAAGGTCTTTGTTCGATGCATCAAGATCCTACATATGTAGATGAAAGTAAATACCAGGGAATCACGATATGGGTACCACTCATAGATACGAATGAGAATAATGGAGCACTAGAAGTAATAGACAGAAGTCATTTACTTAATGAATACCCTAGAAGTACATTACCTAGATTTCCATACGGTGATTTAGTCCCTTTACTATTAGAAAAATATTTCAAAAGATTGGATATCAAAGCTGGACAAGCTTACATAGGTAATTCTAAAGTTTTTCATTGGTCACCATCAAACATGAGTAATGAAGAAAGAGTTGCAGCTTTAGCCTGGATGGCAGAAGAAGAAAGCCAAATGAGATGCTATTATCAAGATTTTAAAAACCCAGGAAAAACCATGGAAGTTTTTGAATTAGAAGCGGATCATTATATAGAAAACCCACTTTTTAGTAGACCAGATGAAAGCAAAGCAAAAAAAATCGGAGAGGTAGATAGTCAATTCGAACCGCTAAATGAAGCCAAAATTGATGCTATTATCAATGGAGTAACAGTCTAGTCCTTGTTTTAATTGCCTAAAGAGAATTTAAAAATAAAAATCATGAGCATTAAAGAAGAGTTATTAAGTAACATTTCTTTCGAAAAAAAGAAAAATGATAGAGTACTTTTTAAAGAAGAGATTTTAAACGAATCTTTTCTCAAAAATGGTTTTGTGGTTGTTGATTTTTTAAATGCTTCAGAAATCCAAGAATTAATAAATTCCTATCAAACACTTCAAGGAGATTTGGGAGAAGCCGCGTTTGCTTCTACAATAATGAGTAAGAATGCCGAATATCGATTCGCTGTGTCTTCAATAATAAATACAATTTTTCGGAGAGCAATACAGGAATTATTTATAGATGTCAAATTCTTTTGGGGAAATTTTAATATAAAATATCCAAACAAAAATAACGGAGTAGTACCTCTTCATCAAGACCCTTCATTTTTAGATGAAAGAAATTTCAATCCTTTAGGAATATGGGTTCCACTAGTAGATACGAATAAAGAAAATGGTGCCTTGCAAGTAATTCCGGGCAGTCATACAATCTTAGACAACCCCAGATGTGGCGGACAATTGTTCCCATATTCAGCAATACAAGATTCTTTATTAGAAAACTTCGGAAAATCATTGCTTATGAAAGCTGGTCAAGCATATATAGGAAATCCTGCTTTATTTCATGCCTCGCCATCTAATGAAAGCTTACAGCCTAGAATTGTTGCGGCATGTTTAGCTGGACCTACAGAAAGTGAATTGAGGTACCATCATTATAAAATTACAGAAGAAAAAGAAATAGCAGAAATGTTCGAAGTAGATGATTCATACTATTTATCTGCTCCATTATTTAGTAAACCTAATGCGTCCGAATATGAATTATTAGAATCGATTAATATTCAAAAACCACCGAGCAGAGAAGTGCTATTTCAACTGCTAAATCATTTTAATAAAAGAGAAGAAAATGTTTAAAATAGATAAGGAAGAAAATAAGGTCGAAAATCTAATCATCCAACAGATAAATTCTTCTATTGAACTGAATACCTGGAAGAATATGTTCTTAAATGGAGTTAATCATTTGATTAAAGAGCATTATGATGGATATGTAAACACAAAACATGTGATGCCTTTTTCTCCAGAAGTTTTTCAAGTAACAGAAGAGTTTCAGGAAGGTGATATTTTTCAGAGAGCTTTAATTTTAGATACTTTCATTGATGCAAATACCATATTAGATAATCTATTAGGAAATATTATTACTTTTGAAGCTACTTACCTTATAGATTCTAGGCGAAAAGAAGGAGTAGGAGGTTGGGCCTATTTTCCTAAATTAAGAGAATTACCACCTGATGCAGATGATTTAGCACAAGTTATGCAGGTGTTATGTAGAAGCGGATATAAAAAGGAAACAGTATCCTTATTCGAAAAGCCATTAAAAGTATTATTTAGAGATCAAGCTAATATAGATAATGGATGGGAATCCTGGATTATTCCTAAAGAAAATCAATCATTAGAGGAGCAGTTACAAACCATTTGGGTAAACAAAGCATGGGGCAAAGGATCGGATATTGATGTTGTCGGTAATGTATTATATGCATTAAGTATTTATGATAAGGATAGATTTTCTAAAGAAATAAAAAAAGGACTTTCCTTCCTGTATAATAGTCACGAGCAGTATTCTTGGAAAAGTACCTGGTATTACGGAAAAAACTACGGTACATACGTGAGTATAAGAGCTATTTGCGCTAATAATGGAGACAAACAAACGATCAGAAAAGCAGTAGATTTTTTAATCAATTCTAGAAAGGCAGATGGTGGTTGGGCATTGGAAAATGAAATATCAACTCCTTTACAAACGGCTTTAGCTTTACTAGGAATAGATATAGCTAATAAATATCTGGGAATTAGTATTGATCCGAATTGGTTAGAAAAGAGTCGTGTTTTTTTACAAGAAAAATATAACGAAATATCCGGGTGGGAGTCAAGCCCATTTATTCGAATGCCAATGGGAAGGCCTAGTGGTTATATTCATACAATTCTTACTTATGAGAGTGCAACAATTACAAATAATTATGTAACCAAAGCCTGTCAAAAATTCATATAAGAACTAATAAAAATTAAGCAAACATGAGTTTTAATTCACACAAAAACAGTAATGAACAAGGTTTGCCGCAGGTAACCACTTTTCAGTTTAATAATGACGCGGTAGGTCAGATAAAAGATAGTGTTAATCTTTTTACTGGAACAGCGAATATTCCTATTAACATAGCTTCTTTTCCTGGTCGAAAAGATTTAGATGTAAACATTGGTATTATGTATAATAGTAATGTGCAAAATAGTGTTAAAAACTGGAATTTACTTAATCCTACCGGAATATTAGGATTGGGATGGGATATGTCTTTTGATAAAATCTCAGTAAATAAAAATGGAAGCGGATCTACATCTTCTAATGAATATTATTTGTTAAATAATGGCTCTGGTAATCAATTGATTCAGGATGGAATTCTTCCTAATAAGCCATCAGATATATTGCTGTTTCAGTTAAGAAATTTTGAATTTTGGGATATTAGTTATGATGAAACTAATGAAAAATGGACTATAATAAAAGAAGACGGTACGGTTCATATTTATGGAGATAAAAATAGCGGACGTAATACACTACAATATGGTGTAGAATGGGGAAATTGGCAAGGAGCTACTTCAGTATTAAGTGGTCAGGAACAATATGTAAGTTCTTGGAATTTATCCGAAATCAGGAACTCTTGGGGAGAAACCATTTTATACTATTATGATAATGTCGAAGTTAGTGTTGGGGATAAAAACGGATTAAAATTTACACAAGCATCCTATATTAAAACGATTCACGATAGTTTTGATAGAACTATTTCTTTTTACTATGGAGAAAAATTTGGAGCCAATAATGTAGGGAGCCAAAATATTATTGAATATAAAGCTTTACATACGCAAAAGGATACACCGAATGCTTATCAAGATCAATTCGAAACAAGATTTCTGGATTACATAGAAGTATATAATAATATCGATATTCTTCAATTTTCGATTTTATTTGAATATGATTTTATAAACTTAGGAAACAATAGCCAAAACACTATATATCCACTGATGTGGAAACGAGTTCTAAAAAGTTTTTGGCAAGTACAACCTTCAGGAAGTTCACTTCCCGGAATCGAATTTGATTATTATGATAAAGTTCAGGACACATATCCTGGAGCATTAAAAAGTATACTATATCCACAGGGATCTAAAGCTGTTTATACGTATAAAGATCAAGCATTAAATACAGCTCGTAATGTTAAATTAGACAGTCCTATTGCAGGAGCAACACCAAGAGTATGGTTCGGATCAGATTACACGGTAGTAACTTGGTATCATAAGGCGACTAAAAAGTTAATTGCTAAAGTGCATACTTGGTCAGGCAACTGGATAGATTTCGAATTAAATAGCGATGATCCTTCTAACCATTATTTTGATAATATCGACTTTGATATTGATACGTTAGGTGTTATTACTAAAAAAGATTTTATTGGTATATATTTTACTGAGAAAACAAAAAAACAACTTCAACTATTTTTATATAGACGCAATCCAGAAAACTTTGGTGTATTTAATTTAACGAAGGGACCAGATTATTTTCCACTTAAAACAGATACATCAAAAGTTAGTATTGAATCCGGAAAAGATTTTATAATAGTATCTAGTAAAGACATTACAACCAATCCAATAACTGCTTTTCAGTGGGATTGGAAACAAAGAATTTGGAGTGTTTCTCCATTTAATCAACAAGTAGGAATTTCGATTCTTTTACCATCACCAGCGGATGTAGCAAAAGCGACCGATATAAAAATTAATGCGAGAGATAATTATTATATAGCTACATTTTATAATAGTACTACTAAGTTATTACAGTTTCAATTGTTCCATCATAATGGAAATAATGTATGGAGTAAAAGCGCTTTATACAATACTCCAAACGTTACTATCTACAAAAATCCATCAGAAGGCTTGGATTTTGCGTTTAATATTAATCTAAATAGCTCTTTTGGAGTTGCTACATATATTACCAATCAAACAAGTACAGAAGTAGATTATACACTTAGAATTTTGCAATGGGATAAAAATTTTAATTTATTAAGTTCAGGTAATCCATTACTTAATAATTATAAGTCACCAATTGTTAATGGAAAATCTCAGTTTCAATTATTTAATACATTATTGACAGATGCTCTGGTAGCGAATAATCCTTATTTAAATAGATATACGGGCGGTTTAGGAAATAGTAATAATCCAGTAAATTGGAAACAGACTTCGTTTCTTACCGCGAAAGACGATATAGTAAATTTTGCAGTTGGACAGGATATCTCTACAATGTCTAAAGAACAAGGAACAATAAATACAAATCAGTATTTCCAATTCAACCCTAATAGCGGTACTTGGGACATTGTGCAAAGTCTACCATCAACAGGAAGAAATGTTACAATAAGTAGCGATTATATGACAGCTGGTAAAGACATTTTTTATCAGGATACAGATGGGCAATGGATTAAACAAGCACAACAGCTTACTAATTTAGGAGCTACAGAAACGGTGCAAAATCGAGGGTCAGTATATATTGCTTATCAAGATAATACAGATAATAATGCCCAAACATATTTTGCTACTCCTCTAAATAGTGTACCTGGTTCTCCTATAAAATTACCGCTAACTGCTGGAGGTAGTGGTCAAAAAATAATGGTAGATCAAGAAACAGTAAAACCTGGTACTTTGTTAGCCGGAATTGATTCTTTTGTTACATTTCCTGCTGATCAAGACTTCGATACAGCCACTTCTGTTGCATTATACAAAGTCGTAGATAGAAAAGCAACAGATATTGTCCAAGTACAACCAGTATCTCATATTGAAATCTCAAGTGGTTCAGATTTAGAAGAAAAGTACTATCAATCATATGATTATGCGCGATCAGCACAATCCGTAATTACATATGATAGTCGTTCTGGTTTAGCACAATTCCCGAAAGTTACTGTATTTACAGGAACTAAAATTCCTGATGTATCATTAACTACAAATGGAATTACAATCAGTTATTTCTCTAATGGAGTAGCAACGCAAAACGAAATACCATATAGTAATTGGATTTATAATTATAACCAATTATTAAATGGCGCTCTACTTCAAAAAGTACAATATGATAAAGATGGTAATCTGGTAACTAAAGAAACTAATTATTGGAAAATCTTTAGCAATGATGTAGTTCAAAAAAGATATTTATACAGCGCTTTTTTTAGGTTAAGTAAATCGGTTACGGTTAGAGATGGTGTTAGTCAAACTTCTAGCATAACATATTATCAGGATCTAGGATTACCCATGAATAGCGTAACTACTTATTTTGATTCTAGTGGAGTAGAAAAAACAATTACAAGCGAGAAAAAATATGCTATTCAAATTCCTGAATATGAGTCAGTTATGAAAGAGAAACACTTTCTTAATGCAATAGTTCAAGAATCAGTTGCTGTAACAGGAAAAAATGACATTAAAAAATATATAAGCTCTAAGGTAGTTACCTGGAAAAATTGGTCTGATACTAATGAATGGAAATGGTCAGCGTATCAAAATTATGATTGGTTGAATAATTCACAAAATAACCCTGTTTTTGATTTTTCTCTTAAGAATAGTAATTCAGATTGGTTAAAGAAACAAGAAGTTATTACAAGAGGTATATTTGATACTGTAGATGAAATGATGAATGTAGATGGTGTAAGTTCATCCTATATTTATGATAAAAGCGGACAATTTCAAGTTGCAGAATTTATAACAGCCAGTAGAAAAGGAGAGGAAGCTTCTTTTTATAGTTTCGAAACATATGAAGAATCAAATGGATGGGAAATTAATGCAAATGCATCTATAATTCCAAATAGTATTGATAAAACTATTGATGCCAGAATAGGTGTCTCATCCCTAAAAATAGCTAAAGGAACGGGAATTCAACGACAATTTAGTCCTACCAATCAAGAACAGGATTATGTGTTTTCTAGCTATATAAAATTACCAGACACTTTCGATAAAAATAAAGGAGAAGCTAATTGGATCATAACCTTTAGTAATAACGGTACTGCTGTAGGGAAAAATATAATCTTACCCTTTGGAGAAACTGTAGGATCCTGGCAATATGTTTATTGCATATTAAATTTGAAAGACTATAATCTAGCTGGAACTTCTAAATTAATAACGATAACGCTAAAAGCACAAAATGATAATTCAGATACTGCAGTACTAATAGATTGCTTGCGGTTTTCGCCATTGCAAAGTCTTTTTTCTGCTGTTTCAGTGGATACAAAAATTAACCTTATAAGTGAAAGTTTAGGTTCTAACGGAGAGGTAAGAAGTAAGTTTTTTGATAACTATCAAAGAGTCATGGCTACAACTAGTTTTTCTGATGAAACAACTTCGATGGCTACAAACTATTTTTCTCGGACAGGTAATGATAATACATATGTAGCTGAAGACCCAAATAATAAGCTTAAAGTGTTATCCGCTGGCGGAGGTCCGGCACTTTGTTTTAAAAAAGGAAATCAATGGAAAGAATTTTGGACACCAAATGATAAATCTGATTGGCAAGTCGAAGATACCATACTGAAATTTACTCATTCATCATCCGAAGGGATATTAACATACAAAGAAGAAATGACCGATAATTACGGAGTAATGTTAAATCTCTCTCCGCTAGAAGCTATTAATGAGTCTTTGGGAATAAGAATTGGGAATCAATTTACGGTTCAGTGGAATCCATCTGTTGGTCAGTGGCAATTATTAGATGGAAATAATCAAGTTTTGCAACAAAACAGTAGTAATACAATTGACATAAGTACAGCTGCTACTTCAAAAAAAATAAATAATACTTCTACCTTAAGTTCGAAGCTATTAAGATCAGGTTTGCATATAAACCGTGAAATGAATGTGATTGATGGAAAAAGCAGTGGTGTATATGATAAAAAATATAATAAATATTATGCTATAGATGCATCATCTGCAGGTTTGAGTATTAATAACTTAGAGAGTCAATGGTTCTTGCTGGTTAATGAAAATAGCATTTTGTTTTTTGCCGATGGAGCTCTTATATTTAATTACGTAAGTGATTCTGTAATTTCGGGCAAGGCATCATTATTTGCAAATAATACAATTGGAATAGATTGTTTATTAACCTCATTTGATAATTTATCTACACTAACCTTTGTTAATGCAACTGGTAACGATATTCAATCACAGTTATTAGACAATACTACAATGACAATTGTGGAGAATATTTATAATAGTCAAGGATTTATAATAGCTAATACAAAACCTGCATTCGTAAAAGCAAATCAAAAAAATCCAATATTTGAATATTCCAAAGACTTCGTAACGTATAATTCGCAAACTGGAATTATGGGTGGATTGGTTTCTGATTTTTATCCTGATGATAATGGATATCCATATTTTGGATACAGTTATGAACGTTCTCCATTAAATAGAGTTATAGAAAAATCGATGCCAGGAATAGCATATAAGTTGGGTACAAATACTCAAAAATTCATGTATGGAGCTAATACAGGAGAATTAGGATTGCCTGTAGGAGAATATTTTAAAACTACAATTATTGATCAAAATGGAAATACATCTTATTCGATAGCTGATAAACGACAACAAGAAGTTCGAAAGATGGGTCAAAAAAATGACAATGAAGAGATTATTTCAGCTGTGTATTACGATGATTCAGGTAATCCAATAGCTATGCATACACCAAATGCAATGATCAAAACGAATAGTGAAAACTGGATAAATTATAGTACTTACAACTTTTTAGGACAATTAATTACTACAAATTCTAATACAAGTGGTACTACAGAAATGATTTATGATCAAGCAAATAGGTTACGATTTAGACAAGATGCAGAAGCTAAAACAGAAGGGAATTATCAATATTATAAATATGATAATTCCGGTAGAATTAAAGAAACAGGTTATATAATAGGTACCTGGAATCGTGATGATTTACAAAAGAAAGCTAATAATACCCCAGACTATCCTACCAATCTGAATACCTGGAGATTAAAGACTTTGTACGATTATAATGGTACCGATAGTCCTTTGCAAATTGGTCAGGTTGTGCAAACATTAAACAATCATTCAGACAACGGAGTTGCAGATGTAGAGGAAAATTTCTTATATGATGTATATGGAAATGTGATCTCCAGAAGTCAAAAAGTATTGGAATTTGAAGACGAGTATTTTACTACAAATTTCGAATACAATAATCTAGGAGGAATACTTCGAATTGATTATCCAGTACAGAAAAATAAAACGGCTTATAGCGTTTACTACACATATAATAGTATTGGACAAATAGAAGGAATAAGTAATTCTTCAATGTCCAAAAATGAGATCGCTACCTATACATATAATCCGGCAGGGAAACCAGAACAAGAGATTTTGTATCCTAATAGTAGCAATCCTGTGACAAGAAACTATGGATATAATTCACCAGTTTGGTTAGATGCCATGCAGGATATCGGAAATAATACGGATCAAATTTTTAAAGAAACCTTAAAAACCGATGCTAGCAGTAATAATGGGCCAAAATACTTCAACGGACAATCAGCTGAAATAGCTTTCCAGTACCCAAAGAGTATAAAAGCAGGATCTACTTATACTAATTGGTATAATAGTCTTAATGCTTTAGAAAAAGTAGATGAAGTTAGTAATCATATATCTCCTAAAACAAGACTGTATGATTTTGATAACAATGGTAATTTTGATACAATAGCTATAGATGCAAATACGTATAAATTTATACCAGAGCCTGATAAAGGAGATCGTCTTCAGAAAGTAGATAACAGTGTTACTAATGAATCTTTATTCAATCTTTCTTATAATCAGAATGGATCAGTACATCTTTACACTGCATCGGGAGCAGACGGACATGCACCACAAAATCTTTCTTTTAAGTATGATGCTGGTAACAGGATGACGTCTAAGATTGAAAATTTAGATAGTTCATTAGATTATAGTTTTTATTATAATAGTTCTAATGATAGAGTACTGAAACAAGAAATATCTGGAACAACCATTGAAAAAACCACATTATATGTTAAAAGTCTGTCAGGTAATCCTTTAGTGCAAATAAGAAGACAGCAAAAGATAGAGGATAGTATGTACATTGTGTACGGTCCAATTGGGATTATATCTTTTGTTAAAAATGATAATCAATTTACTACTCTAAAGGATCATTTAGGTTCTGTAAGAGTTGTTCTAGATGATAAAGCTAGAGTAGTTGCTGCTTATGATTATGATATATATGGTAATGTAGAAGTATTAACAGAACCAGAGCAAGGCTTTTTTCCATATTTATATACAAGTCAGGAATATGATTTAGAATTAGGGATATACAATTATAAAGCACGTTTCTATTTTAGTAGAATAGGTCGCTTTGGTGTTATAGATAATTATAATCAATTTTTTAGTCCATATATCTATGCAGGCAACAGTCCTGTAGTATATATTGATCCATCAGGAAATTTTTCTATTGGAAATTTCTTTTCAGCCATTGGAGGAGCTATCATAGGAGCTTTCGAAATTTTAATAGGTGTGGCTATTGATGCCGTTGCAGGTATACTCGAAGTAGTAACTGGTGGTTTGTCCACTCCAGTAAGTATTGGTCTTGCTGCATTAGCTGGTGGTTTTATAGGATCAGGAGTTAGTGCAGTATCTTATTCTGTAGTTAGTTTGATAACCAACGAATTTAGTTGGAAAGAATATGGCGTAAATACGGCTATCGGATTTGTAGCGGGAGCAATAACTGGTGGTTTTGGTGCGGCAGGAGCTATTGCAGCAGAAGCCGCTACTGGTGTTAAGGCTGCAGCAGAAGCAGGGCAAGCTGTGAGCACATTAGCTAAAGTTGCCAATGCAGGTATAAAAGCTGGATTTGCAATTACTGGAGCTGAAATCGCAGGTGTTTCATCTACTTTAATTAATAATGGAGCTCATGGAAATAGCCTAACCACTGGCCTTGATGAGGCATTGGTTAAGGGTGTTTTAAGTTCTACTTTATCTTGGGCTATTCCAGGAATAGATTATAAAGCAGGGTGGGGAAATCTTTTTAAAAGAATCTCGGCAAGTGTTGCTAAATCTGAAGGAATTGGAGTCTCTATTCAATTAGGATCTAATGCTGTACATGGTAATAGTCTAGACACCGGATTAATGAATACCGTAATCAAAGGATTTGTAAGTGGAAGTGTAGGAGCCTTAGGAACGAAGTCATATGCTAAAGAGAAAACAAAAAGCGAAATTGATTTATTGGGTCAAGAACTCAGTAATATAAACTTCTAGAAGACGGTATTATTAGACTTTAGCATTTTGTTATCACTGTAGTAAAAAGATGGCGATGAGTATCATACTAGAAGATTTTAAAAAAGGTGAACCAACCATTTAGGTAACTGTAACTCTTAAAAACCCACAAATGAAAATAGAAAATAAATAATCCTCGTGAGCTTGCCCTGAGAATTATTTACTGATACAATCAAAAAGGGGTTTTCAGACCATAGAGATCCTAATGATAATTGGGCTTGGGAATCTTCAATACTAACTAAATATTATTCTCATAATATCTATCAGAGCAAATTAACAAAGAAAGTATTTGGCTAATCTTGTTTTGGTAGAAAACAATACAAATGTTTTTATCAATTAGAATATTAAATCGAAAAGAAAAAGTAATAACATCGTTTTTTATCAATAAATAATAAATTAAAATATATCAATTATGTCTGATTCAAAAACTTTTAATGGAGTAAGTATTTCAATCTGGGAATGTGTAAAAAAAACTAGTTTAAAAGAACACGGAACGGTTTATGCGCCTCCTGGAGCGAATAAAGGAACAGCAAAAACAAGCACAATTGTAGGTGATGTTGTTCTAGATTTTGATTTTGATCCAACCAAGGAGAGTGTTGCTTATACGATTGTAAAAAAACCTGTATTGGCACCCAAAAGCTCGATATGGAGTGGAATTCAAGATACTATAAACGGATGTTCCTGAGGTTAGAGTTAAAATTCATAAAACCATATTAGAACAAACAACAAATCAAACTATCTACCAGATGGTTTGATTTGTTCATGATATTTAAGAATAATAAATTAGAACTTCGATAATCATCATTGACTCTTAAATACTATTAACATAATTTCTGAGGACCTACTTTCCCTAAACCAAATGTCTACTTCACTCAATATCGATTGTAATTAGTACTATCTCAGTGTAGTTTTATTTCATAATTAAAAAACTATCCAATATGAAATCACTACACTACTTTATGATGTAAGAGTTTTAAAAGATAAAAAAGCTGCTTCGTTATATGGATCTAGAGCAGTTCATGGATGTATTATTATTACTACACATAAGGGAAATTACGAAATAAAAAACAAAGAATCCTATGAAGAAATTGTAGAAAATAGTTTTGAAAAAGTCCAGACATCTCCGCTATCTACATTCTCTATTGATGTGGATAAAGCATCCTATAGTAATGTGCGTAGAATGATTAACAATGGACAACAAATACCTGCAGGCGCTGTAAAGATTGAAGAAATGATCAACTATTTTGAGTATGATTATAAACAACCAAAAGGAGATCATCCTTTTGCAATCCATACAGAATATGGAAAAACTCCTTGGAATAAAGAAACTCAATTAGTCAAAATTGGTTTAAAAGGAAAGGAAATTCCGCAAGATGCGATTCCTGCTTCCAACTTAGTATTTCTGCTTGATGTATCAGGTTCTATGGATGAAGCAAATAAATTACCATTATTAAAGAGAGCTTTTAAATTATTAGTAAATCAATTAAGAGAAAAAGATAAGGTTTCTATAGTGGTTTATGCTGGAGCTGCCGGAATGGTATTAAAACCTACATCTGGTGCTTATAAAAACGAAATCAACCAAGCCTTAGATAATATTAGTGCTGGTGGATCAACAGCTGGAGGGGCTGGAATCCAACTTGCTTATAAGATTGCTCAGGAAAATTTCATAAAAAAAGGTAATAACCGTGTAATTCTTGCTACAGATGGTGACTTTAATGTTGGAATAAGTAGTGATAAGGATATGAAAACCTTGATAGAAGAAAAGCGTAAATCCGGAGTATTTCTAACTTGTTTAGGTTTCGGTATGAATAACTATAAAGATAGTAAATTAGAAATCTTAGCAGACAAAGGCAATGGAAATCACGCATACATTGATACGATGCAGGAAGCACAAAGAGTGTTAGGGAAAGAGTTTGGAGGAACATTGTATACAATAGCAAAAGATGTTAAAATTCAGGTGGAATTTAATCCAGCAAAAGTACAAGCATATCGACTTATAGGATATGAAAACAGGTTGTTGGCAGATGAAGATTTTGTGGATGATACAAAAGATGCAGGTGAATTAGGAAGTGGTCATACCGTTACTGCTTTATACCAAGTAATTCCTGTAGGTATTAGAACTGAGTATCTTAACGATATTCCAGATCTAAAATATACAAGCTCTCAAATCAATAAAACTTTTGGAGATGAATTGTTAACGGTAAAATTTAGATATAAAAAACCACAAGAAAGTAAAAGTATTGAAATGATACATGTACTAAAAACAGGCGAAAACAAAGTTTCTAAAGATTTTAGCTTTGCTGCTTCCGTGGCTTGGTTTGGAATGAAAATTAGAAAATCTAAATACATAAACAATGACCAAATAAAAGATATCGTCACTTTAGCAGAAGAAAATAGAGCAACAGATAACCAGGGATATAGAGCTGAATTTGTCAGGCTAATGAATAGTTATCAGACCTTATAATAAAGATTGGTGAGTTTAATTGGTAAAGAGACATCTGTAAAGGATTGCAGTTGTCTCTTTTTTGTGATACTTTTATTCGAACTTAACGAATCACACAAATGAAAAAATTACTTGTTCTTACACTACTTTTTATTACGAACATATCCAATGCACAAATCCTTCCAGAACGAGAGCGGGCTGATATAATTGATCAAATCCTTTCTGATAGGTTTAATAATCTATTACCTCAACTCATGGATCGTACGGATTTTGATATGTGGATTTTGATTTCCAGAGAATACAATGAAGATCCTGTTCTTAAAACTATGTTACCGGCTAAATGGCTTAATGCCAGAAGGAGAACCATCCTTGTTTTTTACAGGGATAAAGAAAAAAACACTATCGAACAATTAGCTGTGGCAAGATATAACGTAGGTAAGAATATCGATTCTGCTTGGGATAAAGAAAAACAACCGGATCAGTGGAAAGCGCTTATGGATATAATCACAAAAAGAGATCCTAAAAAAATAGGTCTTAATTATTCTACACATTTTGGTATCGTAGACGGAATTGTAAAGACAGATTATGAGGAGTTTATGAAAGAACTTCCTGAAACTTATAAATCTAGAGTAACTTCTGCTGAGAAATTGGCTATTGCTTGGGTAGAAACCAGAACAGAGCAGGAAATGGAACTATATAAAGAATTGGTTCAAACTACGCATGATATTATAGCAGAAGCATTTAGTACAAAGGTGATTAAACCAGGAACAACCACAACAGATGATGTGGTTTGGTGGTTGCGACAGAAAGTTACGGATATGGGTCTAAAGACTTGGTTTCACCCAACAGTAGATATCCAAAGGGCTGGAGAGAAATTAGAAAGTCATATCACTTCCTTTTCTAATAGACCGGATAAGAAGATTATTCGTAAAGGAGATTTAATTCATTGTGATTTTGGAATTACATATTTACGATTAAATACAGATTGCCAGCAGCACGCATATATCCTTAATAATGAAGAAATGGTTCCTCCAGAATTTTTGACCAAGGCTTTTGCTGATGGGAATCGTGTTCAAGATATTTTTACTGCGAATTTTGAAACTGGAAAAACTGGAAATCAGATTTTACTGAAATCATTAGAAGAGGGTAGAGCAGAAGGATTGAAACCATCCATATACACACATCCGTTAGGATTGTATGGACATTCTTCAGGTACAACTTTAGGTATGTGGGATTCTCAAGGAGGAGTTCCTGTAAATGGTGACTATCCTTTATATGAAAATACCGTATATGCTATAGAACTAAATACTACAGTCAATATACCAGAATGGAATAAGGATATCAGAATTATGTTGGAAGAAGCTGGTTTTTGGGGATCTAAAGGTTTTAGATATGTAAATGAAAGACAAACCGAATTAATAACAATTCCAAAGAGATAAATGAATTAAATAATATTTGAAATATAACTATTAACCTTCAATCTCTGGCTTATGTAAGCCTACTACAACCAATACTGTTGCACCGATAACCCAGTAGTAAAGAGCATCTAATCCTTCAAAAGAAAGAACAAAAGGGACTATAATAAATAGTACAGCGACTAAAAAGTCAGCAATTAAATGAAACTTGTAAGGGATTACTTTAAGTGCTCCTAGTTGATGATCTGTTAACAAAGTTAAAATAAAAGCTACTGCTCCAACAGCTACCGAAGTTTGTATTGCTAATGGATTAGATCCTCCAAGACCTAATAAAAAAGGTAAGACCATTAATGCAATTGCCACGGGATAATCTAAAAATGCGTGAATTTTTTTGGTGATAAAGCGCATAATTTTATGTTTTATAAGATTAATTAAAATTTCTTATCAAAGATGATTATGTTTTAATGCTTTAAGATTGTCCGTTTTTCCTTGAATGATGTCTATTATTCCTTTTAATGTGCTAATATTAAGCAAGGAGAGTATCTTAAAGCTTCTGTTGATACAATAAACATTGATTTAAATTCTTCAAGAAATTGTAGGAGTAGAGATAATTGCAAAAACCAAAATATTTTCTTTTGAGAATTGTGTTTAGGTATTCGAATTATATTAGGAGAAGTAGGTTTGTGAGGATCTAAAGGTTTTAGATATGTAAATAAAAACAAACCGAATTAACAACAATTCCGAAGAGATAGTAGATAAAAAAAGCATCCGTAAAAACTTATTTACGGATGCTTTTGTAAGATTTTAAGATTTGTGTCTATAGATCAATCTCCTCAGTTGTACCATCTGGATATGTTACCGTTGCTTTATTATCGCAAGTACCGTCTCCATAATTAATGGAAGCAGTTAGTCCATTCTTAGTCATTACTAAAGTTCCAGTAGTAATATACTCACAGCTAAAAGTTCCTTCTAGAATAGGATCGGTAGTTAATGCATATGTATCAGCATCAACAGTTACGGTCCAGTTTCCACCAAGTGTATATGCTGCATCAGCAGTACCAAGACCTGTTATTGTATAGGTCTTAGTTCCTTGTTCTGAAGCCGTTGTCCCATCCGCAAAAGTTATCGATAAATCCGAAGTCACAGTATATACAAAACTTCCTCCGTTAGTATCTAAAGAATACGATGTAGTTTTACTACCGTTAATTGAATTTCCAGCATACGTTAAATTATCAAAAGTAATAGATGTAGAAACAGCATTATTTTCGATAACTATGTTTACATTAATTGAACCGCTTATTGTTTCACCATCTTCATTAGTACACTCGGTAAAAGTAAGAGTGTATCCATTCTCGGTAACGCTAAAATCTGCACAATCTGGTCTGTTAAATCTTGAAGAAATTTCAGCATTGGATCTGTTCATAGATATGTTATCTAATGTCAAATCGTCAATAAAATTAGAAATCTCTTCTACTTCTAAACTCTTCATTACATCTTCCTGAGTAATTTCAGAAGAAGCATTGGTATTACTATCATCGTCGCTACAACTCACTACGAGTAGTGAAGCCATTATAGCGATACCTAATACCTTAATTTTAAAAAATGGTTTGTTCATTATTTTTGCTTTTAAGTCCTACTTAAAAACTAGATTTATTACTTTTTATTTTATGTATAGCTCAATTTTTGATACTAATTTTTAAAATAAGAATGTAGTAGATGAGCCATCAAAACAAAAAACAAAAGGCACTCCTTTCGATCTAACAAGAAAATACTATGATCTTTTGTTTCTTTAAAAAGTAACTATAAATAGAATCCTATATTCTATCAAATACTGTTTTCACTCTATAATTCTACACCTGAATCACTCCAAGATTAAAAGGCTTTTCGATAGGAGCGTGGTCCGCAGCTTCGATACCCATAGAAACCCACTTTCTGGTGTCTAACGGGTCAATAATACCATCAGTCCAGATCCTTGCTGCCGCATAATAAGGAGATATTTGCTTATCGTATCGGGCTTTTACCTTATCGAATAAAGCTTTTTCATCCTCTTCAGAAAGTTTTTCTCCTTTCTTTTTTAAAGAAGCTGTTTCGATTTGCGTCAATACTTTAGCTGCTTGTGCACCTCCCATCACTGCTAATTCAGCACTTGGCCAAGCACAAATCAATCTTGGATCATAAGCTTTACCACACATCGCATAATTACCGGCACCATAAGAATTACCAATAACAATAGTAAATTTTGGTACCACACTGTTACTAACAGCATTTACCATTTTTGCACCATCTTTTATAATACCTCCATGTTCACTTTTGCTACCTACCATAAATCCAGTAACATCTTGTAGAAAAACTAAAGGAATCTTCTTTTGATTACAATTAGCTATAAACCTAGTAGCTTTATCTGCAGAATCAGAATAGATGACACCACCAAATTGCATTTCGCCTTTTTTCGTTTTTACAAGCTTTCGTTGATTAGCCACAATACCAACAGCCCAGCCATCGATTCGAGCATATCCAGTAATTATTGTCTGACCATAGCCAGATTTGTATTCTTCAAAATCAGAATCATCAACTAATCGATGGATGATTTCCATCATATCATATTGTTCGTTTCTTGCTTTTGGCAAAATTCCGTAGATATCTTTTGGATCTTTTTTAGGTTTAGAAGGTTTAGCTCTATTGTATCCTGCTTTGTCAAAGTCTCCAATTTTAGAAACTATATTTTTTATGGTATCCAGTGCAGCTTTATCATCTTTAGATTTATAATCGGTTACACCAGAAACTTCGCAATGCGTAGTTGCTCCACCTAAGGTCTCATTATCAATACTTTCACCGATAGCAGCTTTTACAAGATAACTACCAGCCAGAAAGATACTTCCCGTTTTATCTACAATTAATGCTTCATCACTCATGATTGGTAAATAGGCTCCTCCTGCTACACAACTTCCCATAACTGCAGAGATTTGAGTAATTCCCATGCTACTCATAACTGCATTATTTCTAAAAATTCTCCCGAAATGTTCTTTATCAGGAAAAATCTCATCCTGCATAGGAAGATAAACACCAGCACTATCTACAAGATAAATTATAGGTAGTTTATTCTCGATTGATATTTCCTGAGCTCTAAGATTTTTTTTACCCGTAATAGGAAACCAAGCTCCTGCTTTTACAGTAGCGTCATTAGCAACTACAATACATTGCTTACCACTAATATGACCAATCTTTATAACAACTCCACCGCTAGGACATCCACCATGCTCTTCGTACATATCGTCTCCTGCAAAAGCAGCAATTTCTATAGCCTTAGAGTCATCATCTAATAAATATTCGATTCTTTCTCGAGCAGTCATTTTACCTTTAGCGTGTAGTTTTTCTATACGTTTTTCTCCACCACCAAGTTTTACTTTTCCTAGTTTCTGGTGTAATGAAGAGACCAAAAGTTTATTGTGATCTTCGTTCTTATTGAAGTTTATATCCATTTGTGTGTATTGTTTGCACGAAAATACAAAAATCAAGGAATTTTCGAATGATTAAAACCAAAGCATACACCCGTTAATTTAATCAAAAATATTGTTGTTTTTTTTTAGTATTGTTTAATTGTTAATTATTGATTTACAATTTGTTAAATGTTGTTTTTTGGGGAAAATTTAACTATTTTAATTAGTTTTATGTTTATTTTAAGAAAATTAATTATCAGAACTAATTAAAAATATGTCCAATTATGAAACTATTTAGAACAAATTCTATCGCATTCTATTTTCTTTTTTCTTTTTTTCTTACTGCTTGTAGCGTAGAAGAAGATTTTGTTGACCAAGCTTCAGAGACGATTCCGTTAGAAATTACTGGAGAATTAAAGGTGTTGACAAATTATTATGATAATGAGGGACCTCATGATCATTTCTTTAACCAAAAAAGGATTGATGGTTTTACTGAAACTTATGAATCAGGTTCTAAAGGAAGTTATGCAGGAGGTACCGTTACGCTTACAGATTCTGGAGATTGGTATTTAAGTGATGCTTTGATAGGAAGTTTATCTAATGATCGTAAATATGGTTCTAAATCTGTTAGAATCCGGAATACTGGTTATGCAATCATGTCTTTTAGTATGGATAATGGGGCAGAAACTGTAAGAATACGCCATGCTAAATATGGCAATAATGGGAATTCTACTTGGCGATTAATCGCATCGTATGATAACGGAGTTTCTTGGTATTATGTTGGATCTGAAATTACTACAAGTTCCACTACATTAAATACGGTAAGCTTTAATGTAAACGAAACGGGGAATGTTCGTTATGGAATACAAAAAACTTCTGGAGGTTCTAATAGAATTAATATTGATAATGTGGAAATTACTATTCCATCGTCTGGCGGCGGAGTTGCAGGAAAAGATAGTAATATTACATTTGGTAATCCATCCGATGCGGGATCAAACTCTGATAATTATTATTTATCAAAACCAGATTTTATTCTTTCATATAATAACGCCAAAGGAACTGCTAATTGGGTAAGCTGGCATTTAAGTAGTGCATGGACAGGAAATACACCAAGATGTAATTGCTTTAAACGAGATACTTCTCTTCCAAGTAGTTTTTTTAGAGCCACATCTAGCGATTATACAAATTCAGGGTTCGATAGAGGTCATTTATGTCCATCTGCAGATCGTAATGGGTCAGAAGATTCTAATGAAAATACATATTATATGACTAACATTGCTCCACAAGCACCAGATAATAACCAAAGGAGTTGGGCAAATTTTGAAAACTACCTTAGGTCATTAACTTTAGAGGGTAATGAAGTCCATATAATTACAGGAGTAGTAGGAAGTGGCGGTACTGGGAGAAACGGATTTGCTTCAACTATAGATGGAGGTAATATTACCGTGCCAGATTCATTTTGGAAAGTTGCTTTGATCTTGCCTAATGGGACTAATGATATTAACAGAGTAACCACTTCTACCAGAGTTATTGCTATTAATGTTCCTAATGATCAAGGGATAAGTACAGATTGGACTCAGTTTAGAACATCTGTTGATTCTATTGAAAGTTTAACTGGGTATGATCTTTTGGAAAACATAACAAATTCTATTGAATCTGTTTTAGAATCTGTAATAGACAATGGACCTTTTAATTAAAAAAATGATTTAATTGTATAAAAACGGGGACTTAATATTTCAGTTCCTGTTTTTTTATGAAATCTATTAGATAACCATTTGTCTAACAATAGATAAGAAGATAAAGTAGTCGAAGATCTCTCTAAAAAGCTGTTTTTTGACGATAAAATACCGATATTTGTACGCTGTTTTTGATTTAATATCAAAAACATTTAACTAAATAACTTGCTATGGGAATGAATAAAAATACGGTATTAGCGTGGGCTACTTTTATAATGATTCTAGCTGGACTAGGGTTGATAGCCTTAGGAGCATTTAGATATAGAGATGTTTCAGGGTGGGGATTTGCAGCTGTTGGAGTAGGTTTTTTCGCTAATGCATGGGTATTTAATGCTTTAAAAGGCAGATTATAATTATCCAAACTTATTTGGATTACTAACGATATTATTAAAAAAAATTATAGGGGCTTATGTCAGACGATAAAAAAATCATCTTTTCTATGTCTGGGGTTACAAAGACGTATAAAAGCGCGAATACTCCAGTTCTAAAAAACATATATTTAAGTTTTTTCTACGGTGCAAAAATTGGAATTCTAGGTCTTAATGGATCTGGTAAATCTACATTACTTAAGATAATAGCTGGTATTGACAAGAATTATCAGGGAGACGTGTTGTTTTCTCAAGATTATTCTGTTGGATATTTAGAACAAGAACCACAATTAGATCCGGAAAAAACAGTTCTGGAAGTCGTAAAAGAAGGTGCTGCAGAGATGGTTTCTATTCTAGACGAGTATAATAAGATTAATGATATGTTCGGTTTAGAAGAAGTATATAGTGACGCTGATAAAATGCAGAAGCTTATGGATCGACAAGCTGTGTTACAGGATCAGATAGATGCTGGTAATGGTTGGGAACTAGATACTAAGCTAGAAATTGCCATGGATGCACTAAGGACTCCAGACCAGGATAAAAAAATAGGAGTATTATCAGGAGGAGAAAGAAGAAGAGTGGCGCTGTGTCGTCTTCTGCTTCAGGAACCAGATGTTCTTTTATTAGATGAACCTACAAACCACTTGGATGCAGAATCAGTACATTGGCTAGAACACCATTTGGCACAATATAAAGGAACTGTTATTGCAGTAACGCACGATAGATATTTCTTAGATAACGTTGCTGGTTGGATTTTAGAATTGGATAGGGGAGAAGGAATCCCTTGGAAAGGAAATTATTCTTCCTGGTTGGATCAAAAATCAAAACGTTTAGCACAGGAAAGTAAATCTGCCTCAAAACGTCAGAAAACTTTAGAACGAGAGCTAGAATGGGTACGTCAAGGTGCAAAAGGAAGACAAACCAAACAAAAAGCTCGTTTAAAGAATTATGATAAATTAATGAGTCAAGATCAAAAACAACTTGACGAAAAATTAGAGATATATATTCCTAACGGGCCGCGTTTGGGAACGAACGTATTAGAAGCTTCTGGAATAAGTAAAGCCTATGGAGATAAATTGCTATATGAAGATCTTAATTTCAAGCTTCCTCAAGCAGGTATTGTTGGGATTATAGGTCCTAATGGAGCTGGGAAAACTACTATTTTTAAAATGATTATGGGAGAAGAAACTCCTGATAAAGGAAGTTTTTCTGTAGGTGAAACTGCAAAGATTGCATATGTCGATCAAGCGCATTCTAATATTGATCCTGATAAATCAATTTGGCAAAATTTTAGTGATGAACAGGATTTAGTAATGATGGGAGGTAAGGAAGTAAATTCTCGTGCATATCTGAGTCGTTTTAATTTTGGTGGAAGCGAACAAAATAAGAAGGTATCTACACTTTCTGGTGGAGAACGTAATAGATTACATTTGGCAATGACACTAAAAGAAGAAGGTAATGTATTACTTTTAGATGAGCCAACTAATGATCTTGATGTCAATACATTAAGAGCATTAGAGGAAGGGTTAGAGAACTTTGCAGGTTGCGCAGTTGTGATTTCTCACGACCGTTGGTTTCTAGATCGTATTTGTACTCATATATTAGCTTTCGAAGGAGATTCTCAGGTATATTTCTTCGAAGGAAGTTTCTCAGATTACGAGGAGAATAAGAAGAAACGTTTAGGAGGAGATTTAATGCCTAAACGTATTAAATACAAGAAACTAGTTAGGTAGAAGAGGTAATGCCTTGATCTCTAAATATTCCTCTAAATACTTAAATATGCCACTAAAGAATATTAAGGCAATAGCTTTCGATGCGGATGATACCTTATGGGTGAATGAGACTTTTTTTAGGAAAGCTGAAGAGGAGTTTTGCGAACTTGTGTCTGATCATCTTCCAAAGGAACAAGCTAATAAACTTCTTTTCGAAGTAGAAATGCAAAACCTTAAGCTGTATGGCTATGGTATTAAACCTTTTACGCTTTCTTTAATAGAGGCAGCTATTAAGATTACTAATGGAAATATGAACATCCAATTAGTAGAGAATCTTATAGAAAAAGGAAAGCAGATGCTTCAAGAACCTGTAGAATTGTTGGATGGTATCGAAGAGACACTTCAATATTTATCTAAAAAATACCGTTTAGTAGTGGCAACCAAAGGTGATTTATTAGATCAGGAACGTAAGTTGATTAAATCCGGATTATCAACCTATTTTCATCATATAGAAATTGTTTCTAATAAAACAGAAAAGCAATATCAGAAATTAGTACATCATTTGGATATCAGCGAAACCGAATTTTTAATGGTTGGTAATTCTTTGAAGTCAGATATTATTCCAGTTTTGAATATTGGAGCTCACGCTTTTCATATTCCGTTTCATACTACTTGGGAGCACGAAGTACACAATGGAACGATTGATTACCCTAATTTTAGAAGTTTAACTAATTCAAAGGAACTATTGCAATATCTATAATGAATAAATCGGCTTTGGATCTAACTACATGGAACAGAAGAGAACATTATGAGTTCTTTAGTGGTTTTGATGAGCCATTTTTTGGTATCGTATCAACAGTAGATTTTACTATTGGATATCAAAAAATTAAAGACAATGGGTATCCATATTTTCTTTATTATTTGCATAAAGCACTAAAAGCAGCTAATCACGTAACACCTTTTCGATATAGAATCGAAGAAGACAAAGTCTATGTGTATGAAAGTATTCACGCTTCTGCAACTATTGGAAGAGAGGATCATACTTTTGGTTTTTCATTTATAATGTTTGATGAAGATTTTAAATCTTTTAGCATAAACGCCCAAAAAGAAATAGAAGCAGTTAGAAATTCCACAGGATTACGCAATAATGATAATGCAAAACGAATGGATAGTTTACATATTTCTTCTATTCCGTGGTATAATTTTTCTAGTATTTCTCACGCAAGACACTTTCAATATAGAGATAGTGTACCAAAAATTTCTTTCGGAAAATATACAAAGGAGGGTAGTAAAATCAATCTACCTATATCTATCCATGTACATCACGCACTAATGGATGGTTACCACGTGGGATTGTATTTAGAAGAGTTTCAACGATTATTAAACGAGGACGCTTAATTAAGTTAGAATTATATTGTAGATAATAATGTTTTTATGAAAAAACTAATACCTCTGGTTCTTTTAGTTTTGTTTTCATTTCTAGTACATGCTCAGGATTATACTGATATCGTAAGATTGAATATATCAAGAGTAAATCTGGAGGATGTAGAGCAGACTTTTGATACCGATATTACAAATATTAATTTTGAATTATTATATCCTAAAGTATTAAATGATAAGTTCGTTTTACTTACAGGTATAACCGCAGAAAATACACATCTAAACCTTTCTCAGTTTGCTACTGATGAGAATTTAACTATGACACGCGTAAATGCGGGGGTTAAAGTAAAGCATTCGGAAAAATGGTCGGGAACTTATGTGGTTTTACCTAAATTGGCTTCTAATTTTGAGGAGGTAGGATCCAGGGATTTTCAATTTGGCGCAATTGCTCTTTTAGATTTTCAGTATAACGAAAAGGTGAGAGCGAAATTTGGGTTATATTCTTCTTCAGAAAATTTTGGGACAATTATTACCCCACTATTAGGTGCTTTTTATAAGTCACCTAATAAGAAATTTCATATTGATGCTGTTCTGCCAATACGTATTGAGGCAAATTATATGCTAGCAAACCATTTTAGCTTAGGTTTTGATTTAAGAACTTCTGTGAAATCTTATAATTTGGTTAATGAAGATATTGATTTTTATGTTCAGGAAGAATCTGTTCGTGCAGCGTTTTATACATCTTATGGATTGCTTAATGATTCTTTATTACTAAGAGCGAAACTTGGTTTTGATACCACTGATTATGGATTGTATGTTGCTGATGATAAAGTAGGTGTTCAAGTTCTTACGTTTGCTCTTGATGGCGATGATAGAACTCGATTAAACAATGAGTTCGATAGTAGTTTATTCTTTGGGTTAGATTTTATCTATAGATTTGATATTTCAGGAAAACAATAATATCTATTGTGTTTTTGGTCGATTTAGATTATTAAATACAGTTTTAGGTTGACTATTATGAAAAGCTTCAAAGTTTCAACCTAAACTTTGAAGCTTTTATCATAAAAAAAGTAATGATTAGCGATATACATATCCTACAACACCTTCATAAGCATACCCAGCATTTACACCTTCATTATAATTAGTAGTGTATAAATGATCAGTATTAGAAGCTCCGTAAAATCTATAAAGTTTTACTCTTCCGCTTCCTCCACTATTATGAATATAAGCGGCTTTTTTAATGTTCCCATATAAAGTTCTAACGCTATAGTCTCTAAACCCTCTTCTTAATAAATTAGATTTTTCTGAATTACTAGTAGTCATAACAAAATCTCTATTTCCCGGTGCAAGGAGGAAGAATATTTGTTTGGTGCCTGATGGAGGTGCAGAGATAAAGTCATAAGTTCCCAATTTAAAGGGTCTACCTTCATAAGTGCCTATTCCTATTCCCAGATTCAATACTCTGTATGTGTGTACAGTATTTGATCCACCAGAATAATAACGACTTACCGCTAATATAGCACTTGCTTTAGCGTTAATATCTGAAGTTGTACTTACTTCTTCAGATACCGTGTTTTCAGAATTAATTTCATCTTTTTCACAAGATGTTAATGTCAATACAGCAAGTATTGCTGTGTACATAATTGATAGTTTTAATGTAGTTTTCATAATTTAAGAATGATTAATATGTTATAAGCCAAAGGTGTCGCTTATCTCATTTTCTTAAATTGTTTTGTGGTGTTTTTTGGGGAAATTGTGGACTAATGTCGTTATTTAAGTGATGTGTGTTTTAAATTATTTTTTTTAGCACAAAATCCCATGAAGTATTACCATAATTGTTTTACAGCATTACTGTTTGTAGCTCCTTTACCTCACCAATTTGCATATCACTTAGTTGTATATTTCCCACTCTAATACGCACTAATCGCAATGTAGGAAAGCCTACTGCAGATGTCATTTTTCGAACTTGTCTGAATTTACCTTCTTTTAAGGTTATTGAAACCCAACTCGTTGGGCCATGTCTTTCATCTCTTATTTTTTTCGATCTTTCTGGAAAATCAGGAATACCATTTATTTTAAATGCCTTGCATGGGTTTGTCGTGTATTTTTTACCATCAAAACCAATTTCTACTCCATTTGTTAGTTTGGATATAGCATCATTGGTAATATCGCCATCTACTTGCGCATAGTATTCTTTTTCAATACCACTACTACATATATAATTACTAGTTTTTCCATCTGTAGTTAGTAATAATAGGCCTTCGGATTTTTCATCTAATCGACCTATAGCCATAGTTCCATTAGGAAAATCAAATAGTTCACCAAGTAATTTTTTGGAATTCTGTTTTTGTCCATTATTCACAAACTGGCTTAAATACCCATAAGGTTTATAGATCATAAAATGCCTATCATCTTTCTTCTTTTCTTCTAACATTATTAAATAAACATTTATTATAAGATGTAGCCAAATGTAATAATTGTCTAACAGTATAAGAAAACTTTTATCTTCTTTAGGTTGACCTTTATGTTTTGTTTTTCACTAATTGATACTTTGATAAGGATTATTCTTTTTTAAGCTAATTAAATAAATTTCACTATGTCAATTCATATGATAGGACAGCCATATAGCCAAGATATTATTATAGGAGGATATGGTTCGGGGAGAAATAGAAACCGAGAACCTAATTATTTTGCCCCTAACTTTTTAGATCCTTGGGAACGAGATCGAGTAAGGGGTTTTTATCAAGTAATGGAGCAAGAGGATTTAATAGACATACATTATTACAGATCAAACGAGAATGTTTCGATTAATATATATGCTGTAAAACAATCCGAAGTATTGTTCGTAGAAAGAACATTAGATTTACTGCCTTCAGGACATTTAAGATGGCTAAAAGAGCGTAAGCCAGAAGGGATCATTTTTGCAAATTCTGCAGGAAGGGGGAGTTCAGAGCGATATACTGGTGGTTTGAATCCTGGATATGACGATAGGAGTACTCCGTTTTTTGATGAAAGTGAGGGTATTATAATTACATACGGATCATTGTGGAGATATCAAAATTTAGGCATTTCGCCTACATTAATTCACGAAATCGGTCATATAATGACACATGCTGGTAAAATTAGTTATCGATATTTTTCTGAAAGAGATAGAGTTACCTTATCTAACACGAGAGTTTCAAGAAATCCTGGAAGTTTAGAAGCTTTATGTAATGCCTATATGTATTTTATTTGCTATGCTAGTTCAACTCCTGCGATACGACTTTTCGGTAGTAGACCACTAATTTTGGAGCGAAGTCGTCAGACTAGAGAAGCGCTTAGGGGATGTCCAGGGTTTTCTTCGCGTATGCTTTCTTCATCAGAAATGACACGTTTCAGAGAACGTTAACTGATGATTATTTTTTAATTATAAGTTCCTTCTATTAGGATATAGATTAAATTACCTATATAATTACCTTAATTAAAATGGATCATCTATCTTTGTAGAAATTAGTACATATTAAAATATTTTAAGTTATGTGTACTTGGTCGTTGCAACAACTGGGTCAATTATTCGGTAAATCAATCTCTAAGAATTGTCATTTTCCAATCATTCGTTTAGTATTTCGATGACAATTATGTTTAATAAAAAAAATAGAAGTTTACCGAATGGCAAAATCACAACAGACATTTAGCAAGATTGAAAAAGAAAAAAAGAAAATAAAAAAGCGCGAAGACAAGCAGAAGAAGAAAGAAGAACGAAGAGCGAATTCTAAAAAAGGAAGCGGTTTCGATAATATGATTGCTTATGTTGATGAAAATGGCCACTTAACTGATACTCCTCCAGATCCATCAAAAAAGAAAAAGGTAAAAGCTGAAAATATAGAAATTGGTATACCTAAAAGAGAACACGTAGAAGAGGATCCGATTAAAAAGGGTAAAGTTGCTTTTTTCAATGATTCAAAAGGATATGGATTTATTACGGAGCAAGAATCTCAAGAAAAATACTTTGTTCACGTGAATGGTTTAATGCAGGAAGTACGAGAAGGTGATAAAGTGCAGTTTGAGTTGGAAATGGGAATGAAAGGATTAAACGCTGTACGCGTAAAAAAGATTTAAAAATCGTTTTATAATACTATTTAAAAAAGCATTTGCAGTATATGATCTGCAAATGCTTTTTTGGTTTTATTTCATTGTGGGATACCAATTTAGCTGTACAACTTCTATTTTACTATCTCCTTTATTCACAGTTTCCCTAAATTTAATGATATTACTTAACCCATTACTTCCTCTATAATGATATGGATAAACTTGCTTTGGCTTAAACTCCAAAACGGCGTCTGCTGCGCTTTCGACAGTCATGGTATAAGGAAGATTCATGCAGACAAAAGCTTTGTCAATATTTTTGAGTGCTCTCATTTCAGGAATATCCTCTGTGTCTCCAGAGAAGTATAAGCGTTCGTTCCCTAAGGTAATTACATATCCATTACCACGTCCTTTATCGTGAAACTTCAATGCTTCTTCTCTTAAATTATACATAGGTATGGCTTCGATTGATATTCCTTCTACATCTTTTACTTCTCCATTATTAATAATAACTAATTGTTTTGTGTAACGAGCCGGAAGCCTTTCTGCAACTGCTTGCGGTACTACTAATTTTGATTTCTCAAGGTCAAGACTGTCCAAAGTTTCAATATTCATATGATCTCCATGTATATCCGTTATAAGCACTATATCAGGAATTTTTTGGTTTTTAAAAGCTTTTGCACCACCAGTCGGGTCTATATAAATTGTCTTCTCCTTATATTCTAATACTGCTGTAGCGTGTGTGATCGGAATAATTTTTAAATCAGAAATCGGTTTTTCTGTGGATTTATCCGTAGAGGCAGTTTCTTGGTTTTCTGTATTGGTAGTTGTTTCTTCTTTTTTAGTATCCTTACAGCTAATGATAAAAAGCGAAATTCCTAAAAGGAATAGGGTATGTGACTTCATTGTATTTGGTTTTAGTTACGTTAACAAGGTATAAAACGACTATAAAACCAGAAACATTTTAATGTAAGATTAACTATCCATCCATAACTTAATGGCCATGGCAATTACCATAATAAGGAGGAAGACTTTTACGATACCATCTCCTTTTTTTACAGACCATCTACTAGCTATCCAGCCACCTGAAGCATTTCCAAAAGCTAAAACAAACCCATATAGATAGTTTATTTGATTATCGAAAGCAAAAATTGCTAACGCACCTATAGTGTATATGAAAACTACTACAGCTTTTACAGCATTAGATTTTACTAAACCCATTCTATTGATAGAAGTAAGAGCTAGAAGAATAAATATTCCTACACCAGCTTGTATAAAACCACCATAAATACCAATGACAAAGAATGCTAAAATCCCTATTAGGCGATACTTTCCTTGTATGCGTTCTACAAAGTCCGCAACATTCACTTTAGGCTTAAAAATTATAAATAATACAACAATCAGCATTACTGTGGCTAATATTCTATTAAAAGTTTCACCTTTTATATCAATTGCAATTCTGGCTCCAATTAAGGAACCAGCTAGCGCCGATACCCCTAGATATACACTAAAAAGAGTTGGTTGTATTCCTTTACTTTTAAAACCTGCTACAGAAGTAATGCTCTGTATAAAAATCCCAATTCTATTTGTGCCATTGGCAACTGATGGGGGTAAGCCCATAAAAATTAGCATTGGTAATGTTAATAAAGACCCGCCTCCAGCAATAGTATTAATAACTCCCGCTATAAAGCCTACTAATGCCAGGAGAATAAGCAGTAGTGATTCGTTCATTTGATTGTGTTAGCGCCCAAAAATAAGTAAATCTAAAAAATACCAATGCTTTTTGTAATTCATTTAGTATAAAATCTTAAACTATCGTAGATTTACGATACAATTCAAAAATTAAATAACAGTCAAAGCGCTACACAAAATACTTCCTATTTTAGCTTCTTTTGAAGGCTATGATAAAACTACTTTTGGTTCAGATGCCATTGCAGGTATTACGGTCGGGGTGATTCTTATTCCGCAAGCTATTGCATATGCTTTATTGATGGGAACTCCACCGATTTATGGATTATATGCCTGCTTAATTCCATTGATTTTGTATGCTTTTTTCGGCACATCAAGACAATTGAGTATTGGTCCAGTAGCCGTTACTGCTATTTTAGTAATGAGTGGTGTTAGCCAGATTGCCACTCCATTTACACAGGAATTCACCAATTTGGTAATTTTTTCTGGGTTGTTGATTGGAATATTGCAAATAGCGTTAAGTTTATTAAGAATGGGCTTCTTAGTGAATCTTATTTCTCAACCAGTAATTTCTGGATTTATTTCAGCAGCGGCTATCATTATTATTATTTCTCAGCTTAGTGAATCATTAGGCATAGATATTCCAAATTTTGATTATACCCACGAATCCTTATGGTATGTATTGCAGAATATTTCTTCAGTACATCTCATAACATTCTGTATGTGTATAGGATCTATACTAATTATGTTAATTCTAAAAAGATGGAAAAAATCATTTCCAGGGGCCCTTTTTGTGTTGATTATAAGTACAGTTATTACCATTTTTTTTGATTTAAAAGCTTTAGGTCTTTCTGTTATTGAGGATGTGCCAAAAGGCTTGCCATCGTTTACCATTCCTGAAATGAATTACGATTCAATGGTAGCATTAATACCTTCAGTGCTTACGGTAACGTTCATAGGATATGTTGGAAGTATTGGTATAGCTAAATCTTTAGAAATGAAGAATAGAGACCATATGGTTCGACCTAATCAAGAATTATTAGCCTTGGGGATTGCTAAATTGATAGGAGCGTTTTTTCAGGCCATTCCATCTTCCGGAAGTTATAGCAGGTCGGCTATTAATGATGAGGCAGGAGGGAAGACCACAGTTTCGTCAATCATTACTGTAATCATGGTTGTTATTTCATTATTATTTCTAACATCTTTTTTTTATTACATACCCAAAGCAGTTTTAGCAGCTATTATACTGGTTTCTGTTTTTGGTTTAATTAATTTTAGTGAAGCAAAATATCTCTTGAAGCTGAGAAGAAGAGAGTTTATTGTAATGATTATTACGTTTGTTGGGACATTAGTTTTTGGAGTAGAGAAAGGTATTTTTATCGGTGTAGTACTGTCTTATGTTTTTTTACAATATTATAGTTCCCGACCTCATATAGCAGAATTAGTAAATATTCCAGGAACCAATTATTACCGTAATGTTAATAGATTTCCAGAAGCAAGACAATCTTCTAAATATCTGATTATTAGATTTGATGATCAATTGTATTTTGCTAACACCAGTTATTTTAAGGATGAAATTTTAAATCACATAAAAAGAAGAGAGGTATTGCCTGAGTTTTTAATTTTAGATAGTACAAATATTAATGATATAGATAGTACGGGATTACATATTCTGGAAGATGTACATCAATATTTAGAAGAATTAGGTGTTCAGTTATTAATCTCAGGAACCATTGGGCCAGTAAGAGACTTTCTTAAAAGATCAGGTTTTACAGATACTCTGGGTAGTCATCATAATTTTCTTAATATCGAAGATGCAGTACAATACACAAAGAATAAAACAGTTCAGGAAAACTTGTTAGAGGTTGCTGTTCAGTATAATAAGAAACGATCTTTTCTGGATTAAAGTAGTTCTAAATACACAACAAGTTCTATTAATAAATTAGTAAGATTGAAAAATAGTTTCGAACTAAAAATCTTATTTTTCGTAAACGTGCATTTTTATACCCATTCCATAATTCATAAAACCTTTTTGGATTAAAGTGTTGTTTTCACTGTATTTTTTGTCAAAACACTGCCAAGTTCTATTTTTAAAGAATATTCTCCTAGTGAACGTAATATTATCTTCTATTTTATTCGTGAAAGGAAGTAAAGGTCTAAATGTAGTAGAGATTTTCACGATACCTTTACGGGTTTCCACCTCGTGGTATTTTTTAGTGTCCTGAAGCTTCCCTTCTTTATCTGTATATCCTAATACTTGAACGGAAACAAAAACACCGTTTTTAGGTATAAACACTTTATATTCAGAAATATCAAGCTCAAAATTGGTTTTATCTCTGTTTGTGATTCTAAAAATAATATCATCTCCAGATAACCTTTTACCAGGAGTACCATTATTATTTTCATAGAATTGCATTTTGAACAAGGTAGAAAAAGATTGCTTTCTACCGGAAGAGGATCCGCTAGAAGTTTCCATCATTACTGGCAAAAACACCGAAGCTATTTTAGTAGATTTTAAAGGATCTCTTGGGAAAAACACAGCAATTTCGGACTCTACTGTGGGTAACCAACATCTAAAGTAATCATCGTGTACTTTAGAATTCTTTTTCTTTGTTTTGTATTTACCTAAATTATCTGCTTTTACTACTACTTCTTGGAGTTCGGCTATATCGGGTATTAATAAAATATTTTTGGGTAAATTTTTTGTGCTTAGGCCTTTTTCTTTATATCCAAGTGCTGATATAAATAATGAATCTATACCATTATATCTTTTTTCTGAAAATTTAAAAACTCCATCAGCATCGGCAAACAAACCGTTACCATTTCCAAATGAAATTGTTGCATAGGATATGGGGAATTTTTGTTCTGCATCTTGTATTTTGTATACCTGAGCATAAATGCCTTCAAACATTAGTAATACAAGTATGAAGCATACTTTTTTCATAGAGGTTAGGGGCTTTAAATATTAAGCAAATTAATGAAAATAATTTAAAACAATAATTAATCTAATAACGCCATATTATTTTTATGATTGTATTTCTCTTTTTTTTATTATCAAAAAGAAAGCCAAAAAAAGAAACATATTCATTAGATGTGCTGTATTTTTGAGAATAGTGTATTTTGATTTGGTAAATAGATAGAGGAACAAGTTTTATCTTTGACTCAATATATTATATCTATAATATGTTTAAAAAGTAAGTATTTGAAGAAAGCAATTTATTTTATGATTCTGAGCACCATATCCTTCACGGCTATGAATTTACTCGTTAAATATCTTGTTGGTTTTAGTGCGTATCAGCTGGTGTTTTTTAGATCTATAGGTACATTGTTTTTTACGATGCCATTTTTATTTTATCATAAGATTTCTATTCTTGGTAATCAAAAGAGCTTACTCATATTTCGTGGTTTGGCTGGAGTGACTTCTATGGGGTTGTTTTTCATGTCTGTGGAATATCTTAAAATAGGTTCTGCCGTTTCTCTACGGTATCTTTCTCCTATTTTCGCAACTATATTGGCGGTTATATTTCTTAGAGAGAAGGTGAAAAATATACAATGGTTATTTTTCTTACTTGCTTTTTTTGGTGTTTTGATCATCAAAGGTTTTGATGCAGATATTAATTCTGTTGGATTGTTATTAATTGTCTTATCTGCTTTGTTTAGTGGAGTAGTGTATGTCTTAATTAATAAGATAGGTTTACGAGATCATCCAGTGGTCATTGTAAATTATTTTATGTGGATTGCAACAATCTTAGGTGGAATTTTTTCTATTTTTAATTGGAAGAAAACGCCAGAAGGGATCGAATGGGGATTGTTATTAAGCTTAGGTGTTTTTGGTTATTTTGGACAATTATTTATGACAAAAGCTTTTCAGTCACAGGTTACCAATAAGGTAGTTTCTCTAAAATATATGGAAGTTATTTTTACTATGATTGCAGGGATTTTCTTGTTTGGCGACAAGTATCCTTTGTTAAGTATCTTAGGTACTGCTATGGTAATTACCGGATTGGTTCTTAATATGTTTTATCGATCAAAATAAAAGTTAATCATTTGTTTTATAGTTTTTTTATAAGATTTAATTAAATTATTGCTCCAAGTTTTTTATTTAATCCACATTGTTCTACAAACTTGTTCGTGAACACTTCTCTTGTATCATCATTTAATAATTCATTCCGAGAGTCTATCCAATGCTGAACAGTTGCAGCACCATACATTTTTTGTATCCTATTAAAATTGAGATTGAAATTTATTTTCCCCCAATGTAATGTATATGGAATGTTTTTAGTTTCGAGTCGGTTCCATATTTTTTCATAGAAATTTCTGGTAACTCCTGAGTCTACTCCGTCTAATTCTAAGACACAGGTTTTTGGAAATTTAGTAAAACCTAATAACGCATCAGTTCCTTTTACATATCGTAAAGAAATCCCGCCAGGAAAAGGATCACCTCCATCGATTATATTTAGTATTTCTTTTACAACTTTCGCACTATTTTTTATGTCTATACCCAGTGCTGCACTTGCTACTTTTCCTCGAAACTTCGTATTGTTATAAGTCTCACCTATAGTACCTTCTAATGCTCCTGTTTCTTTGTATGCAAGAGGAAATAATAGATTCACAAGACTTGGCACTAGCTTTACGGATAAGGCTCCTAGACTATCCATCATAGTTTGTATCAATCCTAAAAGGTCGTCGCCGTACGTTAATCCGTTACTGTCTCTAGTTCTACGCGTATAATCATCACGATATTTTCGTTTATATGCAACTTTGATGTAAACTCCTTTATTTGTGTCATTAGGCTTAAAATCATAAGGATTGATAAGTACTTCGAAATGATATAATTCCCGATCAGGAGAAAACTGAGGAAAAGGTAGCAGGGTTTCAATAGCAGAAAAATCCTGTGTGTTCATCGTATGTTTTAGCGCATCGTTATAAGCGATTTTATCTATACGGTGTTCTTCTAATAAATACTTAGGCTCAGTTTCTATTAGCACTCCGTGAATGAAACCAAAACTCCCAAAACTTACTATAGCGGAATTAAACATAGTGTCATCCTGAATTCTTTCGGCTCCTAACCAGTCAACAAATTTATCAGACATTACCGGATTAGAATGACGTTCTAACCAAATATGTCTATCCTTACCAACGATTAAATGCAATCCTACTACAAAATCTTGTAGTGCTCCCACATTAAATGCTGCTCCATGTGTTCCTGTTGATAAAGCTCCTGCAATGGTTTGTCCGTTACTAGCTCCTGAGGCTTTGATAGATCTATTGGGTCTTTTCTCCTTTTCAAGTTTTGAGTTTAGTTGCAGTATTGACATGCCACATTGTGTGAAAAATAGGTTTTCAGGTGTTCCGCCTTTGTCTAAATAAGCAGTATCGACATATGATTTGGAAACAGAGAAGGAGAGCCGCAATGATTTAGTGTCAATGATTCCTCCTTCGGATACTGCTACTTTAGAAAAAGACCAACCACTACCCATTGCTCTGAGTCGGATTTTGTTTTTGACCGCATGCCCAATCAACCATTGAATATTTTTAGTGGTTGCTTTGTATTTTTCAGAACTTTTAGATAAAGAATGATCGTTTCTAATTTTAAAAGAAGCATCCTTAGTCAGTTTTTGTTTAAAATTCTGGTGTCTGTTTTCCCAAGATGTGATTGGTAATATTTCTATGCCTTTTGGTAATGCCATTTTAACTGTTTTTTTAATTCTTATACGTATTACAAATCTTCTATAGGTGTGTCTACTGGGGCACATTCCCATTCTACGGTCTGTGGTACTACGATCCCAATTGTTATTGCTGATATAAGAATATAGCCTAAATTAGTAGTGCTGGTAACTGAGTTCATTCGTTTAGATTCACAGCCAGGATCAATATCTTTTGGTGTTACTAGTCCCCAAGCATAGCTCCATGAAGTTTTAGTGTGTTTTACTACAGAATCATTATCATACTCACTGACAACTCGTGTTGACATACAGCTTTGACAACATAGGATAAGTATAAGTAATAGACTTACACTTCGTAATCGAACATAGTTTTGCATACCTCGTAATTTTTAGAGGCAATTAGACGGAAGTTGGGTGTGAATGCGTTATGAGTTAAAAATACATATATAAAATATGTATAAAAAGGGGATTTTAACTGTTTTTTGTTAGGATTGTACCTGTTGGCAACTAATATGTGTATAAAAGCGTATATTAATTTTTAAAGTATAGATTAGTATACATTAAATGTTTATAATAATTTTAAGGTATATTTTTATATACTTTATTATATTTGTAATAATAAATTACTTTAAGTATATTTTTTTATACCTAAAAATATTTATTATATCATAAAGTATATTTTGGTATACGTTAATTTAAAGATATGGATTTAAACAGACTTTCTGATGATGATGTTTTATCAGAACTTACACAGCGGGTAAAAAAAAGAAGACTCAATCTTAATATAACCCAAGAAGAACTTTCTAAAAGGGCAGGAGTTCATGTGCAGACCATCAAAAACTTTGAATCTGGTAAAGCAACAACCTTACTTACTTTTATTCAGATTTTAAGAGCATTTGGAGAACTTGATGCATTGAGTTTGTTTTTACCTGATCCAGGAGTTAGTCCTATTGAATTACTGAAGTTGAAAGGTAAAGAAAGAGAAAGAGCTTCTGGAAGCTCTAAAAGTAAACCAAACAAATCATCATGGTAGATGTTATTAAAATAACACTTTGGGGTCAAGAACTAGGTGCTTTGAGCTGGGATGCAGATAAGAAGTATGCTTCTTTTGAGTTTTTTCCTGATTTCTTAAGGAACAATTGGGATGTTTCACCCATACATATGCCAATTCTTAATTCTGAAAAACGAATATATAGTTTTCCTCGTATTAATGAAGATACTTATAAAGGGTTACCAGGAATGTTATCAGATGTTCTTCCGGATGATTTTGGAAATCGTCTGATCGACCAATGGTTATTGCTTAATAATATTCCTAAAGCTCAATTTACACCTTTAGATCGCCTATGTTATATTGGAACTCGTGGAATGGGAGCTTTAGAATTTCAACCTGCAAGAAATATAGGTAAGAAGATATCAAGTACTGTAGAAATAGATAAACTAGTAACGCTTGCTCAAAAAGTATTGAATTCACGTGAGAAAATAGCATTAAATATCTCCGAAACCGAACACCTAAATGAATTAATCAAAGTAGGTACTTCTGCTGGTGGACAAAGAGCTAAGGCGATTATTGCATTTAATTCTACAACCAATGAGATTAGATCCGGACAAACCGATGTTCCAGATGGATTCGAGCATTATCTCTTTAAGTTCGATGGAGTAAATGATATATCTCTTGGTGATCCGCAAGGATATGGAAGAATTGAATACGCATATTATTTAATGGCGCTGGATTGCGGCATTGATATGGAGCATTCTCAGTTGTTCGAAGAGCACGATCGTGCACATTTTATGACGAAAAGATTTGATCGATTACCCAATAATGAGAAGCTGCATATGCAAACATTATGTTCTTTAGCTCATTTCGATTATAAATCTCCAGGAGCATACTCTTATGAAAATGCTTTCGAAATTATGAGACAACTTAGGTTACCTCATCAGGATGCTATTCAGCTTTATAAAAGAATGTTATTAAACGTTATCGCTAGAAATCAAGATGACCATACCAAAAATATTTCATTCCTAATGAATAAACAAGGAATCTGGAAACTAGCTCCAGCGTATGATATCACATATTCATATAATCCTACCGGAATTTGGACTAGTATGCATCAGATGTCTATAAATGGAAAAAGAGATGATTTTAGGTTAAGTGACTTACTTGAAGTAGGAGATAAAATAAGTTATAAAAATAGTAAGGCCGAAATACAGCAAATTTTAGAAGTAGTAAATAACTGGAATCATTATGCTAATAAAGCAGGAATTCCTCCCGAACAAGCTGCTAAATTGCAAAAAGCCTTTAGAATTAGGTTGTAGTATTCTTTTTACAGGACTATTTTTGTCATAATACTTCAAGGTTTAGCTATTACTCTATACATAAGTTTGATAATTGTTACGGTTAACCTTGAACAATAATTCTATAAACTTTTCACAGGGTTTTAATGTCAAATAATGGTTAAGGCTTTCTAAAGCCTGGTTACTATGTAATTGCCTAAAATAAAATTGGCAGATAGAAAAAAAATAAAAATTTAAGGTAACAAAATCTAAGGTTTAGCAACTAATATATAGTAACCATCTATAATAAATCTAAAGATGTTATTTGCGTGATGTTTGTCTAAGAATATGTTTAATTTAGCGGCCCAAAATAATTGATCCATGTTTAAAAAAATACTTCTAACTTTTTTGTTTGCTGGTTTGTTTGTCTCTTGTGATGAAGATGAAAATCAAATCAATTTTCTAGACTTAAAAATTTCATCTTTTGAAATTATAGACAATAATGAAAATGGTATTTATACAACAACCAATATCTTTCCAAGTAATGTAGAAGCATATAATATAAATGACCATGGAGTAATTTGGATGAAGAATGGTTCTGTTGTTGACAGACTTAATCTTGGAGATCTTCAGCAAAACAGTTTTGAAGCAAATTTTGCAACAAGTTTAATTAAAGGAGAAAGATATTCCGTATTTCCTTATTTAGTATCAGAATATGGATATACCTATGGTGATACATTAAGTTTTGTTAGTAATGTAGACGTTAATGTTTTGATTACAGAATTAACTCCAAGGAATGGTTTTATACGTGATACTGTTACGATTAAAGGAGAAAATTTTTGTTCAGCATCTTTTAATAGTTCCAATAGACTTTTATTAGATGATACATATCATAATGTGATTTTTGAATCTGATTCGTTAATCAGAGCAGTAATATATCCTTATTTGACCTCTTCAGAAGCATCGCCTTCTCTTAAAAGTTGTGGTATCATAACAGATATTGAAGGGAAGTTCTCTGTGAATCCGCCTGTACTAGATTCAATAACAAGTAAAAACCTATATGTTGGAGAGGAATTAGTTGTTTATGGAGAAAACATCCATCATAATATAAGTAAAGTATGGTTAGAGGGTGTTGAAACTGAGTTAATTGTTACGGATTCGATTACGCAAATAAAAGCTAGAGTTCCGGAAAATTTGCCAGCGGGAAAATTAGATTTTAAACTTCAAGTACTTGATAAAATAATTGAACGTACAGATTTTTATCAAAGTACAACACCTGTAATAGAAGAAATTAGCCCCCGCAATACAGGTTTTTTAGATACATTAACTATAAGAGGAAAATTTTTAGACCAACAAAGCGATATTCTTGAAGTTGTGATAGGTGATAGGACGCAGAATATTATTAGCCAAAGTGATGAAGAAATTAAAGTTATTATTGATCAGTTATTTTCGGTTGATAACCCAGAGTTAGTTTTGAATACTGGGACTTTTAGTTTGTCTGAACCAATTACCATGTTACCTCCTGAAATTATAGGATTTGATAAAGAGAAGTATCATTTAGATGGTGAAATTATTATACAAACAAAATATTATTTAGGAAATAGAAGTACAGCTAAAATAGGTAGTATAATAGCAGATACGGAAAGTGCCTATACTCAAATTGATAATGACGGAACCTTTAAAGTTGATTTGAAAAAATGGCTTGATGTTTCAGATTTATTTCCTGACTATATAATTAAAAATTCTGGTTTAATGGAAGTGTTTATTGAGACCAACTATGGAACATCTTCCAAGGACTTTTTAATTTATGCACCAGAAATAACAAAGATTAATCAAACAGCTTTTTTTCACGCATCCTCGATTGCATTAGAAGGAACCGATTTTGGATACAATAAAGGTTATGCTGGGGTTGCTGAAATTTATGTTGATGATATATTGGTTGAAAATCCTGGTAACTCTTCTTATTTTTTATATAACTATACTGCTCAGATTCCTGTTTCTAATACTCTTTATCCTGGTAATCATAAAATAAAAATAATTACAGGAGGACAGGAAAGTAATCAAGTTGAATTTACGATAAAATCTTTAACCATAAATAGTCTAAGTCCTACCGCAGGAACTAGAAAAAATGTGTATTCAATAGAAGGCGATAATTTAGAATATAGACTATCATATCGTATTAAGGCTAATGGTTATAATTGTAAGGTAATTAATTCTACAAAAAATAAAGTGGAGTTTAAATTACCACAGGGTATAGAATTAGATCCTGTAGCCAATATAACATTAGAATATGGGCCACAAACTTTCGATGTGGGAAGTATTACTGTAACTGAACCCTATGAAAGAATAGAAGGGTATTCATTGTACCTATCAGATTATTATGTTGGTAGTTATTCTTTTGAATATAATAACAAGTTTCATTATATCAACATTAATGGAATATTTGAATTGGATGAGAGTTCTTATACTTGGAATAAAATAGAAACTGATATTCCTATTAATGTTTTTGTAAATAATAAAGTTCAACCTCCAGTTATTGGAAACCAGCTATACATACCATCAGGAAATACGTTTCATATATATAATTTTGATACTAAATCCTGGAGTATAAAGGAGCTAAATCTAAGTTCTGAGTTATCACTTCAAAGAGTCGCTATTCATGATAATATTTTGATAGCAATTGTAATGGATAGTGGTTTTAATATTTTTCATTACAGATACAATTTAGATGATGATACAAAAGAATTAATGCAATTTCCAAGTATAGGTACCATAAGCGCTACGACCTTTTATTATAATAATGGTAAAATTTATTTAGACACGCTTAATGATGATATTTATGTGTACGACTTGGATAACGATTCTTGGGAAAATATTGGTTTCCCAAGAAGTCATAAGTATTTTCATCGAAATAATTTATATGTATATAATGGAATTCTCTATTTCAGTGGTGGTCTCGGAAACGAAGATGCAGAAAGAGGGTTGTATGCGTATAATTTACAAACAAAACAGTGGATAGAAAAAGTGCCTACACTCAATGTTCTGACTGATCATTCTGTGTTTGGTTCAGGGCAAAATTTGTATTTTTTATTAGGTAGAAGTTTGTATGGGTATGAGCATAACGAATTGATTAAGTATACTATAAATGAAGATCCTTTTTAAATAGTATGTCCAATTGAATTGGTTCTGTAAAACTAAAGAGTATATGCTAAACCATCCTATGCTCTAATATTTACTAGAGAATTTTTGTTAAATTGACTTGTTTAATAATATAAAAATAATCATTAAAATATTTTATTAATGAGCATACAAGTACCGAGAAATTTGGTGAATATCTAGGGCAAATTATTCAAATTTGGTTACAATAAGTGGGGCAAAATGTTCTAATAAAGAAACTAAATTAAGTCTCATTGCACTTATACGCTCAAAAAATATATTGTGATAGTCTAATTAAAATCTTCTCTTAAATAGAACATTAACTTAGCTTTATCAGTGAAGCTTTTTATAGCTATAATTTCACCATTCAATTTATTATATATGATTTCAGCAAACAGAAAATCTATATAAAATACACTATAGTAAAAATCGCGGTTAGCATCATTAATAGAAAAGAGGTGAATTCCTTTATTCCAAATGTGATGATATTTTTCGGATAAGTCTTGTGAATTAAAACGTTTTTCAAGGGTAGTTTTTTGCATAAGCAGGGTTTTAAAAATTTAAGGCAAGTACAATCTACGGAAAAACCGTAAGAAAACAAACATAAAAACTTAAAAAAGATAATAATTCCCCATTTATTACTTGTAAATTACCCGGAAATAATCTAAACTAGTGTAAATAATTAATAGAGGAAATAGAATAATATCTTATTTTCGTAGTCGAAAAATGTATCGTATTGGCTACTGTTTCTCAAAATATCTTTCTTACTAAAAAAGAAAAATTACGTTGTATTTCTTGTAATAAAAAAATTCCATTAGGAAAATCTTTTATCTCAGAGAGTGAAAATCATAAAGGCACTTGTTTTAGTTGTTCTCCCTTTGTGGGTTATGTACTATTGCCTCCTGGTAATGTAGCAATGACTAGAAGATCTAAGAAATATTCTACGCTTTGTGGAGTTGTTCTAGAATGGAATCAACGCAGAAAACGATATGAACGTAGAGGGCAATTGGTAGAAGAAAAAGCGATAGAAAAAGCGCGTTTAGAATGTGAGAAAGACCAAGCATCCAGAGATCTTAAAAATAAGAAGGCAGCATTAGTTAGGGAGCAAAAGGATCGTGAATATATATTTAATTTTGCATTAGCGATCAGAGGGCGATATCCCAATTGCCCTGAAAAAAGGGAATTTGCAATTGCCATACATGCTTGTGAAAAATATAGTGGAAGAGTAGGGAGAACGGCAGATGCAAAAGATTTTGACCCCAAAATGATCGATTTGGCGGTAGAAGCACATATTAGACATACAGAAACAAATTATGATGAACAATTTCGTAAAGGAAAACGTAAAAAAGAAATCAGATCTGATGTCCGATCCAATATTAACAGTGTCTTGAAAAAATGGAAACAATAGGATTAAGAGGGTTTTGTTTTCTATTTTTGTGTATAGAATTACATGGTATCGAGTAAAATGGCTAAAAAAGGAAGAGAAAAAAATACTCAGAATAAGGCAAAGCATACAAAGCTTATGAATCGTAAAAAGAATAAACTCCGAAAAGAAAAAGAGCTTAGAGCAGAACGATTAAAAGCAATTGTACAAAGAGCAAATGAGTCTAAGCAAAATGAACCTGATAATGAGTAAATGCTATTGTGGAAGGTCACAGACTTATGATAGTTGTTGTGGCAGTATTCATAACGATATAAGACAAGCATTAACTGCAGAAGATTTAATGAGATCTCGTTATACTGCTTTTGTATTGGCGAAAGGTGATTATTTAATGAAAAGCCACCATAGTTCGACCCGCTCTATTAAAGAAAAAAAATCTATTGTACAGTGGGCAAAATCTGTAAAATGGATCAAATTAGAAGTTTTACATACTACTAAAGGTCTAGCATCGGATGAAAAAGGTACTGTAACGTTCAAGGCTTTTTACTTTGAAAATGGTGCATTGGAATTTATTCATGAAGATTCTTCATTCGTTAAAGAAAATGGTTATTGGGTATATCTTGGAGAAAATTAATGCACGTACATAAAGTCAATACTTATAAATATTTTGTAGAAATTTCACCTAATTATTCTAAGTTTCTAAATATAGAAACCCCACGATAGAATCTCGTAGGGTTATTTATGTCTTATTGTATACAATGGATATACATACAATAAAGCAGAAAAAGTGTTAGTTTCCTAAAAATACAGTATATACCACATTGTCTACGTTCCAACCTCTTTCATTAAAACATCTATTAGAAGCATCGGCATTTACAAAAGAAATTTTCTTTGGTCTGATTTGTCTTTGGATATCAGCGATATGAGCTTCGAACTGAAATTGATATATATCCATATTAATATCAGAGTCACCATCTATATAATAAGAATAGTCATAGGTAAATTGTTGAGCTTCTATTGGAAATATTATAATTCCTACAGGATAACTAATACATCCCGAAGCATTAACATATTCTTCTATTTCTAAAGCGGCATCACTACCACAGCCAATATCACTATTTAGCGTACAACCCACTCTTTTCATAGTGGATATACCATCCTCTTGCTTTTGTTGTAATTCTTCTAATAATTGTAACGTTTCTTGTTCATTAGAAACATCTTTTACGGTAACAAATTGCTGTACGTTAGGAGAAGATTTTTGGATCTCAGGTGTTTCGTTTTCTTCTTTTTGGCAACTTGTAATGAATACAAATGAACAAAAGATAAGACTAAATTTTAATACGATTTTTTTCATTTTATGAACTTTTTGATTAAATAAAATTGGTTAATGATAGCACCAAAATTATTCAAAAAGAAGGGAATTTTTCAGTTCAATAAAATTGTTTACCTAAAGATAAAATCTAGAATAAAAAAGTAATTATAAATTAATTGAAAAGTCTTTTTTTTAAGGTTTATACTAGTTCTTTAACAAGTCTATCTTTATTCTAAATCATCGGCAAGTAACTTGTTTACAGTGTTTTATTGATGAAATAGATAATGTGTTTTATAAAATTGTTTATAACCGAATTTTTTGCAGTTTTTGAAATTTTAAATATGAAATGGGTAACAAAATTATTCCTCAGTTATATAAAGGTGTAATATCAAAAAGCGCGCTTGATAAATACAACTTTTTTTGAGGTCGCCGAAAATCTTAAAGAGTAGGCAAAATCTAAACATACAAATAATGAAAAAGGTATTCTTATTACCAAGAGGCTTAGACAAGTTTTCTTCAAAGGAACTTAAAAACATGGAAGCTATTTTAGGAGGAACAATCGATGTCCCTGTAGAAATATACTATCCAACTAGTGGCGGTAGAAGATGTGCAGATGGCCAGGTTTGGTCAGAAACATTACAAAAATGTGTTCCGATTGTTATCGGAGTACCTATTGAACGTAGGTAGACGATTAAGAAATGGGTGTTAATTTTCTTAGTGATAGTCACTATAGAACTTTAACAATCACTATTTCAAATTCGTATATAGAAAAGGGTTGATCTATCAATCCATAAAATACTAAGCGAAGCCAGAGAAACTTACTTGTACAATCTATTATCTCTGAACTTCGCTTAGTATGCTAAATAAACGACTTTAACTTCTTAAAAAACACAACTCATGCAATTCGATGCCTTAATACTCAAGGTTGCCAGTAGATGCAATCTTAATTGTTCTTATTGTTTTATGTATAATCTTGGCGATACAACCTATAAAAGGCAGCCTAAATTTATGTCATATGATATGATCGATTCGATTTTAGAAAAAACCAAAAAATACATTCTGAGATATAACAAAAAAGAGTTTTCATTTATCTTTCATGGAGGAGAGCCTTTATTAATAGAAAAGGATTTTTATAGAGCTTTTATTACCAAAGCGAATACTATTAAAGAAACGTTACAAGATGTCGTTTTTAGATACGACATTCAGACCAATGGAGTTTTGATTGATAAGGATTGGTGTTCATTGTTTAGAGAGTTACAGATTTATCCCAGTACCAGCGTAGATGGTACCAAAAAAGCACACGATATGTTCCGAGTGGATCATAAGGGTAATGGAAGTTATGATCAAGTTTTTAATGCAGTAACATTACTTAAAAATCAAATAGGGTATGCCGACACGGTTTGTGTAATTAATATAGAGGAAGAACCAAAAGCTATTTATGAAAGTTTTAAAAAGATGCAGGTGAATTCTGTAAATTTTTTAATTCCTGATTTCACACATGATAACTTTCCATTTGATATGGAAAAAAGTGAAATGGCGGATTGGTTGATTGTATTATTTGATATTTGGATACAAGATCCGAATAGATATAAAATACCAATGTTCATTGGGATAATGAATAGGTTACTAGGTGTTACCGAGAATTCTAATAATGAATCGGCAGTATTAGTAATTGAAACTAATGGGGGAATTGAAGCAATCGATTCATTGAAAGCCTGTGGTCATGGATTTACTAAGTCGGAAATGAATGTATTGAATAATGATTTTTCTGATATCAAAAATTCACCACTAGGAAAATTATATTTCGAAGATAGTACTACAAAACTATGTTCTCAATGTTTAGAATGTCCTATTCGAGATGTTTGTCAGGGAGGAAGATTAGTACATCGATTTAAAAAGGAGAATGGTTTTAATAATCCATCTGTATATTGTAAAGATCTTATTAAATTCATAGCTCATGTTCAGAATACACTGATCGGTCTTTTTCCAGAACTATATTCTAAAGAGCATATAGATCGCATGAAAACTGATGAGATAATGAGATATGTTAATGATGCACATAAAAAAAAACGTACAAACATCAGTTATACTGATGAACTAGAGTTTTTTGGACAAATTTAAAGTTGTAATAGTGCTTTGTAGGTTTTATTTTTTAATGAAATCAAAATCAACTTAAAATATATTTTCCAACAATGAACTGTTAAAAACTTGTTTTCTTTTTCTCCTAAAAAAACAAGTTCTTTGTTCACGGAAAAAAAAATTGTCATTGGAAGAGCAAGTTGTTACAACAAAGAAATTTACTAGAAATAATTTCTTTAAGAATACTTATTGTGTATTCAAAGGAGTACGATTAAGAGAAATATCTAGAAGAAAGCCACATTATCGTAGTGAATCCGGTAGTACATATTATTATACAACTAACGGAGTATATCGATTATCCAATCATTGGGGAAGAGCAGCCAAATGTAACTGGAGACTGGTTTCAGAAATCCCTGTAGAGATTGATGATCTACGTTTAGGGTATGCGGATTGGACAGATTTTAGAGAGAATTTAAGTGAAGATGTAGATGCATATTATATAGCTGTAGATTTTGAAACGAAAACCGTGAGTTATAAGCATAAAGATAATCCAGCCTACGATCAGATAGCAATTATTAGACCTGTGGATGCCACTCGTAAATTGATTAAGCAAATTAAGAATCTTTTAGAAGATCATAAATGGGCAAAATATTACGATTACGATGATTTAGATGAGTTCAGAAAAGAAGTAATTCTGGAACTAGTTAATACCAATAAATCATTGCAGGAGATACGACAGGAATTGGCTGCTTATTAAATAATGCTATTCTGGCATTACTACGTAACTATCATCATTCGGAACCTTAGGGAATTGTTTGTTTTTCCATTTATTTTTAGCTTCTTCCAGTCTCTCTTTACTTGATGCTACAAAGTTCCAGTAGATATGTCGTTCTTCAGGAAATGGTTGCCCACCAAATAATAAAAGATGTGTGTTGGGTTCTAAAATAACAGAACAGCTATCCTCTATTTTAGAAACCAGCATATTTCCTTTTGTAATCGTAGTTTCACATGCTTGTATTTCACCATCAACTATGCAGATACCTATTTCTCCTTGTAACTCTCCTTTGATTTGTAATTCATAACGTTCTGTACTTTTTACTTCTACCATAAACAGCTCAGAATGCACCGGTAAAGGCGACTCTTTTCCGTATCCTTTTCCTGCGATGAGTTTAAATTCTGTAGTTCCATCTGCCCAAGTAGGTAAATCACTTTTATCTAAATGATGAAACTCTGGTTCCATATCTTCCAGATGTTTTGGCAAAGCCACCCAAATCTGATATCCGTGTGCTAAAAATTCTGAGCCATCTCTCATATCTCGTGGAGTACGTTCTGTATGAGTAACGCCTTTTCCGGCAACCATCCAGTTTACAGAACCTGGAGAAATTCGTTGGTTGGTACCGATACTATCCTGATGCATAATTTCGCCATCTAATAAATAGGTTAATGTGGATAACCCAATATGAGGATGCTGACCAACATCCATATACTTTCCTTTTTTGATCATGGTAGGTCCCATATGATCTATAAAAATAAAAGGACCAACCATTCTTTTCTTTCTAAACGGAATGAGCCTTCCTACCAGGAAATCACCAATATCACGACTGCGTTCTTCAATTATTAATCCTTGATTAGACATTAAAACAGTTTTTTATTTAGAATTTCTAAAATACACTTTTTGGTAAGAGCGTTACGTTAAATAAATATTAAGTAGTAATACGATAATTACCTAAGAGGTAGATGAAATTATTTTACTATCTTTTCCCCAGTAATCTTAAATAACCTAAATTAACCAATGGAAATATTTTCTTCTTATAATCTAATTATAGGTACTTCGCTTACAATCATTCTTTCTTTTATTTTTAATGGTATCGCTAAAAAAACGAATATTCCTTCAGTATTAATGCTTATTATTCTTGGGATTGTTTATCAATATGGTATTAAGACATTTGGTGCAGAATCTCCTGATTTCATGGATGAGCTTAAGGTATTAGGTACCGTTGGTTTAATATTGATTGTTTTAGAAGCCGCTTTAGAATTAAAACTAAAACGTGAAAAATTGGTCCCTATTTTCAAATCGCTAGTTATTTCGTTATTAGGATTGGTAGCTTCTGCTTATGCAGCAGCCATTATTTTAAAAGCTTTAGTTGACGGAATGACAATGCAATCTGCATTACTATATGCTACACCATTATCCATTTTATCGAGTGCTATTATTATTCCTAGTGTTGCGGGATTATCAGAGGACAAGAAGGAATTTCATGTATACGAAAGTACGTTCTCGGATATTTTGGGCATCACAATGTTTTATTTTCTTGCAGGAAAGTTAAATCCCGCTGAAGATACAGGAGTAGCTGGTTTTGGGTTTAATCTAATTCTTACTATTATTATTTCGTTAATAGTCAGCTATGGAATTATCCTAATTTTTCAAAAAATCAAGAGTCAGGTAAAACTTTTCCTGTTGATTGCAGTTTTATTATTATTGTATGGTTTAGGTGGAAAAATACATTTATCATCATTAATTATTATACTGATTTTTGGTTTGGTAATAGCAAATATGAAACTGTTTTTTCAGTGGAAATTGGAAAATCTGCTTGATTATGAAAAGGCAAAGGCTATTTACCATGAGTTGCATGTAATCACTGCAGAAACTGCTTTTGTGGTAAGAACTCTTTTCTTTGTAATCTTTGGAATTACCATAACACTATCTTCATTACTAAACTTAAAAGTAGCCTTGATAAGTATTTTGATTATTATATCTATTTATTTGATACGATATGTACTATTACGAATATTTGTTGGTAAAGACATATCACCGCAATTATTCATTGCACCAAGAGGTTTAATAACTATTTTGTTATTTTATGCTATTCCTGCAGAAGCAATGGTCCCTGGTTTTGAACCTGGAATTTTATTATTTGTAATTATCGGAACCAGCTTAATTATGACAGGTGGAATGATACGTGATAAAAGAATGAAAGGAGCAGTACTTACTCCAGAAGAAGTCGAAGCAGCTGCTGATGCTGAAGTGGAATTTATAATGAATACCACTACAGATCTCAGTGAAATAGAAGCGACTGATAATGATGATATTGATGAAGAAACCATAAGTAATTAGAATGAAAAGATTACATCGGTTAACGGCGATCTTGGTAAAATTACAATCTAAAAAAGTCGTTCAAGCTTCGGATTTGGCTGATAAATTTGATGTTAGCGTACGAACTATCTATCGTGATATGTTAGCATTATCTGATGCTGGGGTTCCGATAGGAGCAGAAGCTGGTACTGGTTATTTTTTGGTTGATGGATATTCACTGCCTCCAATTATGTTTAGCGAAAAAGAAGCCAATGCTCTTATTACGGCTTCTAAAATAATAGAGACTAATAACGACGAGTCACTAATTTCTGACTTTAATGAAGCTATAGAAAAGGTGAAAGCAATTCTAAATGCAACTCAAAAAGAAAAATTAGAACTTTTAGAAAAACGAATCGTTAGTCCTCCTTATGAAAAATCGCCTTCTAGTACTTATTTATCTGTAATTCAAAAAGCAATTACTGATTTAAGAGTTCTTAAAATTCAATATACAGCAGCTTCTAAAGAATATACTGAACGAACAATAGAACCACTTGGAGTATATTTTACTCATACGATTTGGGTAGTGATTGCTTATTGTAGATTGCGTAAGGATTATCGCGAATTTAGAACTGATAGAATCATTAACCTTATCGAAACATCAGACTTATTTCCTACTAAACTATTTACCCTAGAAGATTATTTTAAGAAATATCGGGAAAATTAGTAATTACTACTGACATAAGGTTGTCATAGGCCTCTAGTAATTTTGACTAAAATTAAATAATGTATCACTTAATTCACACAATTATGCTTAGTATGTTTTTATGCTGCGCAACTACATTTAGTCAAAACCAAAACCTTATGAAAAACAAACCGTACGCAATCGAAGTTGTATTATTCGAAGCAAATCCTAATTATTCCAAAGAAGAAGTAAAAACTGCCTTAATTTCTTTAAACAATATCATAAAATTATATGATGGATTCATAGATAGAACTACCGCATGCAATGAACAAGGTAACTATATAGATCTATTATATTGGACAGACATAGAAGCTGCTAAAAAAGCAGGGGAGGATATCATGAAAAATCCAGAGGCTGTTGCAATTTTCGAAGTTATTAAACCTGAGAGTATGCAAATGTATCATCTGGATGTTTTTAATCAGTTCGAAGAATAGTTATATATTTAAAATTCATTAGCATGTTATTAGACTTAAAACCAACTACACAATATCAAGATAAAATGATTCCAGATCATATTTTAAACCGAAAAGGAGCAAGGAGTTTTAAAGATCTTAATCCAGAGGTTGTCGATTATTTAAATAATGGTCTTATCCAAACAGCCAATTTAATGGAGTGGCTAGCAGTAGATCAATTAAAATTGTTAAAAAAAGTATTAGATGAATTGAATAAATCAGATTGGTATGATAATTTTTATGAGGCTGTTTCTAATCAAAAAAAGCCTAGTGCCAATAGTAACACAAAAGTAATAGGAATGACTTTTGCTCAACTTACTTATGATACTGATATTATTGATTATTTAGCGAATCACACATCTGATGTCCCCAGGTGCTGGGCTGCTCAATATTACGCAGCTATAGATATGTCTATCACAGAAAGACTGCATACCATCAAACCGTATGCAGCTGATTCTCATTTCGGGGTTAGAGAAGTTGCTATTTTTTCTGCTAAGGAATATATCATTCAGGATCTGGATCAAGCTATTATGATATTATCTAACTGGACAAAAGATACTAATGAAAATATTAGACGATATGCAGTAGAAGCGACAAGGCCTATCGGTGTTTGGACTAAAAAGATAGATATACTAAAAGAATTTCCAGAAAGGGCGATAGACATTCTAGAACCCTTAAAATCAGATACCTCTAAATATGTGAAAGATGCTGTTGGTAATTGGTTAAATGATGCCAGTAAAACCAGACCCGACTGGGTTATAAAAGTTTGCGAAAAGTGGAAAACAAATTCTACGACTAAAGATACAGCTTATATCATTAAGAAGGCATTGCGTACAATCAACAAGTAGTTTTCGTTTATTAACAATCTCATAGTATTTCTCATTTTGTCTAAAAATTATCAAATCAGAAAACATTTTATCAAATAATTATTAAATAATCATTAATTCTTGTTCTTTTTAAAATTTTTATAAGGAAATATTTTCAAGTTTTTTATAGATTTAAACTCCTTTTAAGAGATATTAACAATTTTTTTATCTCTTAAATTTTGGCACTAAAGAATAAGTTATGAAAGTACTTCACACGAGTTTAGAATGTTATCCTTTAGCAAAAGTTGGAGGTCTCGGTGATGTAGTAGGTTCACTACCTAAATATTTAACTGATTTAGATTGCATTACTGAGGTTGTTATGCCATTTTTTGATAATGAAAAAATCAATCATCTTTCATTCGAAGAGGTGTATAGTGGTGCTCTAGATTTAGGCAAGAATACATTCGATTTTAGTATTAAAAAAGTATTGTCTAAAGACTTTGGATTTCAGATATATTTGGTGCATCAAAAGGAGTTACTGTATAGACCTAATGTTTATAGCTACGAAGATGACACAGAACGGTTTTTAGGTTTTCAATTAGCTGTTTTGAATTGGTTATTAGATACTGAAATAAAACCTGATATTATTCATTGTCATGATCATCATACGGGATTAATCCCTTTTTTAGTATCACAAGTTAATAAATATAACAGTTTAATTGATATACCTACGGTACTTACAATTCATAATGCGCAATATCAAGGTCAGTTTTCATATGATAAATTAGATTATATACCACAATTTGACCTGCATAATATTGGTTTGTTGGATTGGGATCATTGTATTAATTCATTGGCTACTGGTATTAAATGCGCGTGGAAAGTTACGACAGTTTCACCAACTTATATGGATGAGTTGCAACACCAAGCTAATGGTTTAGAAGGACTTTTGTCTCATGAGAAAGCTAAATGTGTTGGCATTTTAAATGGAATAGATCAGGATATCTGGGATCCTAAAACAGATCCAATGATCGTACATAACTATGGGGCAAAAAATATAATTTCTGGGCGAAAAGCTAATAAGGAATGGTTATGTAAGGAGTTTAATTTCGATGTAGATAAACCGTTATTTGCTTTTATTGGTCGTTTGGTATATGAAAAAGGAGCAGACTTACTGCCAGATATCATTTCTGAAGCATTAGAACGTCTGGATGTTAATATCTTAATTTTAGGATCTGGGGATTCTACTGTAGAATCGCGTTTAGAGGAATTAAAGGAATATTTCCCTGGCTCTTATAATACATATATCGGATATGATGAAAAATTATCACATATTATATATGCGGGAGCTGATTTTCTACTAATGCCTTCGCGAGTAGAACCTTGCGGACTTAATCAAATGTATGCTTTACGATATGGATTAATACCTATAGTCAGAAGTATTGGTGGTTTAAAGGATACCGTTATAGATATAGGGGATAATGGTTTCGGAATTTGTCATAACCACGTAAGTATACAGGATGTCTATTATTCAATTAAAAGGGGAGTTGAATTTTATGAAGACCAAAAATATTATAGGAAAACACAAAAAGAGATTTTAAAAATTGATCATTCTTGGAATAATTCAGCAGCGCAATATATCGAATTATACAAATCTTTAAAATAATAAATATGATTAACAAAAAAGTTCTTGCAATTATTCTCGGAGGAGGACAAGGAACCAGATTATCCCCACTGACAGAAAGTCGATCAAAACCCGCGGTTTCAATTGCAGGAAAATACAGATTAGTAGATATACCTATTACTAATTGTATACATTCTGATATCAAGAGAATGTTTGTGCTTACACAATTTAATTCTGCCTCTTTAAATAGTCATATAAAGAACACCTATATCTTCAGTTCTTTTAGTGATGCTTTTGTAGACGTTTTAGCCGCAGAACAAACTCCTGACAATAAAACTTGGTTTCAGGGAACTGCTGATGCCGTAAGACAATCGATGCATCACTTTCTTAATCATGATTTCGAATATGCTTTGATTTTATCTGGAGATCAACTGTATCAAATGGATTTTAACGAGATGATCGATGCGCATATCGAAAAAGAAGCTGATATATCTATTGCTACTTTACCAGTAAATCCAAAAGACGCAACTCAATTTGGGATTCTTAAAACCGACGACGATAGTTTTATTACTTCCTTTACAGAAAAACCAAGTCTTGACAAACTTCCAGGTTGGGAATCTGAAGTAAGTGAAGAAATGAAGAGTGAAAATCGACACTATCTTGCTTCTATGGGGATTTATATTTTTAGTAGACAGTTATTAGTAGATATTTTATCGGATCCTAAGAGAATAGATTTTGGTAAAGAAATTATTCCTGAATCAATAGGTAATAAAAAAGTATTGGCCTACCAGTACGAAGGATACTGGACGGATATTGGTAACATTTCTTCATTCTTTGAGGCAAATATAGAGTTAGCAAATGATGTTCCTAAGTTTGATTTATTTGACAATTCACGACGAATTTTAACTAGACCAAGAATATTACCTCCTTCAAAAATCTCGGGGACTTGTTTAGATAAATCCATGATTGCAGAGGGTTGTTTAATTCAAGCAAAGGAAATTAACGAATCTGTCATTGGAATACGATCCAGAATAGGCAAGGATACAAATATTAAAAAATCCTACATGATAGGTAGTAATAGGTATCAAGATATAGATGAATTAGAAAGGGATGCTAAAGAAAACAGACCTTTTATTGGTGTAGGAGAACGATGTAACATCAAAAATACTATTATTGACAAAAATTGTAGAATAGGTAATGATGTAATTATTAATGGAGGAGAACACCTAGCTGATAAAAATGAAGATGAGTATGTAATAAAAGACGGTATTGTTGTAATCAAAAAAGGAGCTATTATTCCCGATGGTTTTAGAATAGAATAAAATTTTTAATAATTATTGTAGACCCTTTTCAATTTAAAATTTTAAGAGAGCCATATAATAATTAAGAAACTAAAAATGATTGTTTCCTATTTTTGGAAGTAGTTAATTATTAATGGCGAACCAAAAAATATGGGTGAAGTAATAGTACATAGTTTATTTTCTGATTTTGATATCAGTCTTTTTAAATCCGGAAAACACTATAGGTTGTATGAAAAAATGGGATCTCATATCATTTCTGTTGATGGAGTAAAAGGAACTTATTTTGCTGTTTGGGCTCCTTCTGCTAAATCAGTCTCTGTTATTGGAGATTTTAATTTTTGGACAGACGGAGAACATCAATTAAATGTTCGCTGGGATGCATCTGGTATATGGGAAGGTTTTATTCCAGAAGTAGGAAAAGGTAGTACCTATAAATATAAGATTCACTCTCATAATAATGATATTAAAACCGAAAAAGCAGATCCTTACGCTCGTAGATGTGAACATCCGCCAAAAACAGCTTCTGTAGTTTGGGAAGATTCTTATGACTGGAAGGATGCTAAATGGATGAAAAAAAGAAAGAAGAATAATGCTATTGATGCTCCTTTTTCTGTTTACGAAGTTCATTTAGGATCTTGGAAAAGAAAAATAGAAGAAAATAGATCACTTTCTTATATCGAATTAGCAGATGAATTAGTGTCTTATGTGAAAGAGATGAACTTTACACACGTAGAATTGATGCCAGTAATGGAATATCCGTATGATCCTTCTTGGGGATATCAGCTTACTGGTTATTTTGCACCTACTTCGCGTTTTGGTTATCCAGAAGAGTTTAAGGTATTAGTTGATAAATTACATCAAAATGATATAGGAATACTATTGGATTGGGTACCATCTCATTTTCCTGAAGATGTTCATGGATTAGGCTTTTTTGATGGATCTTGTTTATATGAACATCCCGATAAGAAAAAAGGATATCATCCAGACTGGAAAAGTCTGATATTTAATTATGGTCGAAATGAAGTAAAAAGCTTCTTGATTAGTAACGCAATTTTTTGGTTAGACCAGTATCATGCCGATGGTTTACGAGTTGATGCGGTTGCTTCTATGTTATTCTTAGACTATTCCAGAGAAGAAGGAGAATGGGAGCCAAACATCTATGGAGGAAGAGAAAATTTGGATGCTATTGATTTTATGAAGGAATTAAATAAAGAAGTCTATAGAAGTTTCCCAGATGTACAGACCATAGCAGAAGAATCTACTTCATTCCCTATGGTTTCTAAACCAACTTTTCTTGGTGGTCTTGGCTTTGGTATGAAATGGATGATGGGGTGGATGCATGACACTTTACAATATTTTACAAAAGAACCTATTTATAGAAAGCATCATCAGAATGACTTAACCTTTAGTATGACATATGCTTTTACAGAAAACTTTATGCTTCCATTATCGCATGATGAAGTGGTGTATGGTAAAAAAAGCATTATTGGTAGAATGCCAGGTGATGAGTGGCAACAGTTTGCTAATCTAAGATTGATGTACAGTTATATGTTTACACATCCAGGTACCAATCTATTGTTTATGGGAGCAGAATTTGGACAACGAGAAGAATGGAATTTCCAGAGTAGTTTAGACTGGCACTTATTAAAATATGATTATCACTCCGGAATCAAAAATCTAATTATAGATCTTAATACATTATATAAAAGCTACCCCGCATTATACGAGAAACAGTTTGATGCAGATGGTTTTGAATGGATTAGTTATGATGATCATGAAAATTCTGTAGTAGCATATATCCGAAAAGGGAATAAAGAGGAAGATTGTTTAGTGGTAGCCTGCAATTTCACACCAGTTCCTAGAACTAATTATCGAATTGGATTACCTTCTAAGGGGAGACTAGTGCAACTTTTTAATAGTAACGATAAAAACTATGGAGGAACCGGAGATTTTAGGGATGATCAAATCACAATAGAAAAAATGGATTGGCATTATAGAAAGTATGCATCAGAGATTAATATACCTCCATTAGGAGCTGTTGTTTTTAAAATTGATAAATAAAGATCTAAAGATTAAAATCAATATGTGTTTGAATAATATTTCCAAACTTTTATTATGACATATTAAACAATTGTTAATAGAATTTAGTTTCAAACGTTTTCGTTAACTTTTATTAATAAATACTGATTAAAAGAGTTTAATTATTGAGATAGATATTGTTTTTTTACATTACTAAGAAGCAAAAGAAACCAACCAGCTATGATTACTAATACTGAGTTAGAAGTAAAAGGGAATTTGTTTCCCGGAAAAATCATCTCCTTTTCACAGAACGTAGATAAGATTAATTTCACCACAGAAAATGGAGTTATTCTTCAAGTTACTATTATAAGAGGAAGTGTTGTTCGTTTTAGATATGCCACTGATAATAATTTTGAGAAAGATTTTTCTTATGCTATTAGTGAAAAAGGAGTAAGAGGATATAGTGAATTGGAGGTTAAGGAGCTGGAAAATGAGTATGAGATTACCACCAAAAGAATAAAAATCTTTATTGCTAAGGCAAATATCCATGTTACTATAAAAGACAAAGAAGGAAACATTATCTGTAAAGATGATTGGGGTTTTCATTGGGAACAAAGCTACGAGTATGGTGGTAACATTGTGAAAATGAGTAAATCTGCTCCACAGGGAGAATGTTATTACGGTTTAGGAGATAAACCAATGCACCTTAACCTAAAAGGAAAACGAATTGAGAATTGGGCTACGGACCAATATGCATTCGGTAAAGATCAGGATCCATTATATAAGAGTGTTCCTTTTTATATTGGAATGTATGAAGAAAGAGCCTATGGAATCTTCTTTGACAATTCCTTTAAAACATACTTCGATTTTTGTAATGAACGTCGCAACGTTACTAGTTTTTGGGCACACGGAGGAGAAATGAATTATTATTTCTTTTATGGTCCGAATATGGAAGATGTGATAACAAGATATACAGATCTTACAGGTAAACCAGAACTACCTCCATTATGGGCATTAGGATATCATCAATGTAAATGGAGTTACTATCCAGAGAGTAAAGTAAAAGAAGTCACTACAAAGTTTAGAGATTTAAAAATACCTTGTGATGCGATATATCTGGATATTGACTATATGGAAGGATTCAGGTGTTTTACATGGAATAAAGAATATTTTCCAGACCCCAAACGTATGGTCCAGGAATTAGCAGAAGATGGCTATAAAACGATAGTTATTATAGATCCGGGAATTAAAATTGACGATGATTATTGGGTGTATCAAGAAGCTATGGAAAAAGATTATTTCTGTAAGCGGGCAGATGGACCATATATGAGAGGAAAAGTATGGCCAGGAGAATGTTTCTTTCCTGATTTCACCAATCCCGAAGTTAGAGAGTGGTGGGCCGGATTATTTAAGGAACTTATCGACGAAATAGGAGTCAAAGGAGTTTGGAATGATATGAATGAACCTGCAGTAATGGAAGTTCCAGGAAAAACATTCCCTGATGATGTTCGTCATAATTATGATGGTAACCCTTGTAGTCACAGAAAAGCACATAATATCTATGGCACTCAGATGGCGAGAGCTACTTATGAAGGAATCAAAAGATTCGGATACCCTAAAAGGCCATTTGTTATTACTAGATCAGCATATTCTGGTGCGCAACGATATACTTCCTCGTGGACAGGAGATAACGTGGCGACTTGGGAGCATCTTTGGATTGCTAATATCCAGGCACAGCGAATGAGTATGAGTGGAATGTCATTTACAGGTAGTGATATTGGTGGATTTGCTGAACACCCTACGGGAGAATTATACGCTAGGTGGATACAGTTAGGAGTATTTCATCCTTTTTGTCGTACGCATTCCTCTGGTGATCATGGGAATCAGGAACCTTGGACATTTGGCGAAGAAGTTATAGATGTTACCAGGAAATATGTAGAATTACGATATCAGTTACTTCCATATTTATATACGATGTTTTGGGAGTATGCAGAAGAAGGAATACCAATGCTTAAATCATTAGTTCTATATGATCAGCTAGATCCTCAAACACATTATAGAACAGATGAATTTGTGTTTGGTAACCAGATATTAGTATGCCCAGTACAAGAACCTAATGCTAAAGGTAGAAGATTGTATATTCCTAGAGGGAACTGGTATAATTACTGGACTCGTGAATATGTAAAAGGTGGTATGGAACAATGGGTAGATGCTGAGCTAGATACAATTCCGCTATTCGTGAAAGAAGGTGCTATTATACCTAAATATCCAATCCAGCAATATGTAGGAGAGAAAAAGATTGAAGAGCTTAAATTAGAAGTATACTATAAATTAGGAAATAAAGAAGTGTCCAAAGTATATGAAGATGCACAAGATGGCTATGATTATACTAAAGGTAGATATAGTCTAAGAAGTTTTGCTTTTACTGGAAAAGAAAATGAACTTATCATTCAGCAACATAAGAATGGGACCTATATTACTGAGTACGATACTATGAAGATTGAATTTATCGGATTACCTTTTGATATTGATGAAATTGAAATCGATAATGTGGTTGTATCTCTAAAAGATTTAAAATTTAATAAAAAAGAGAATACAGTTGTCGTTCCAAAAAACTTTGCTGAATTACATATTATAGCCAAATAAGAACAACTTATCGATAATTATTGCCTTATATAGATCTTACTGTATAAATTGATGATCTTTTATTAAAAAGGGTGTGTTGAATTTTGTAATTTTAACTTACGAAATTAATATCTATTCATAAATATCATGAAAAAGAAAAAAATAATAGTTGCTCTAGGATCGATTTTACTTTTCCTATCCTGTGCACCGAATCCGTTTACTGGTAAGAAAACATTAGCATTAGTGCCTAATTCTCAGATCTTTCCAATGGCTTTTGCTCAATACAATCAGGTACTAGAGGAAAGTAAAGTGGTGAAAGGTACATCTGATGCTGAAATGATTAAAAGAGTAGGTAAAAGATTATCTGTTGCTGCAGAAAGGTGGCTAAATGCTAATGGATTTCCTGGATATCTAAAAGATTATAAATGGGAATATAATCTTATTGATGATAAAGTAGTAAATGCTTGGGCAATGCCAGGAGGAAAAATTGCTTTTTACACAGGTATCTTACCAATCGCTAAAACTGAAACTGGTATTGCTGCTATCATGGGGCATGAGATAGTTCATGCTATCGCAAATCATGGACAGCAACGTATGAGTGCAGCTCAGATCCAACAAGTGGCTGGAGTTGCTACTGCGGTAGCTGTTAGTGGCCAAAATGAGCAAACACAACAATTAGTTGGGCAAGCTTTTGGATTAGGAAGCCAATTTGGGGTTATGTTACCATTTAGCAGAAGTCACGAGACTGAAGCTGATAAAATTGGATTGACACTAATGGCTATAGCTGGATATAATCCAGATGAAGCTGCTGAATTATGGAAACGTATGAAAGCAAACAGTGGAGGACAGGCACCACCTGAGTTTATGAGTACACACCCATCGAATGATACGCGTATTGCGAATCTAACCGCTTGGGCTCCCGCAGCAAAAGAAGAAGCAAAGAAATTTGGTGTTACTAGCTTTAAATAATTGTAAATTTTCAATTCTTTAAAAGATTATACCTATTTTAGAAGCTGTTCTGGAACAATCCAGAACAGCTTTTTTAATTCTATAACATGCAAGAAACATTACCTAAAGGGCATAAAAAATTACTAAACGCTTGGGCTTTTTATGATTGGGCGAATTCTGTATATAGTTTAACCATTGCATCCGCAATATTCCCAATTTTTTGGGGTGCTTTAACGATTGTTAGAGATGCTGATGATAAAATCATTAGTGATACCGTTAATTTCCTCGGTATTGATTTTAATAATGATTCTCTAATTAGTTATGTAACAGCATTAGCTTTTTTACTAGTGTCAATTCTTAGTCCCTTATTATCTGGTATTGCAGATTATATTGGTAATAAAAAGAGCTTCTTGAAGTTTTTCTGTTATTTAGGTGCATTGTCTTGTATTGGTTTATACTGGTTTAATATGGAACATCTTTGGTTTGGACTATTATGTTATTTTTTGGCATTAATTGGTTTCTGGGCAAGTTTGGTGTTTTATAATTCATACCTACCGGATATCGCGTTTCCAGAACAACAAGATGCTATCAGTGCAAAGGGATATTCTTTGGGATATGTTGGTAGTGTTATTCTTTTGATAATAAATTTAGTGATGATATTCTTTTATGACACCTTTGGTTTTGAGAATGAAGGAGTTCCAACGAGATTATCTTTTGTGATGGTAGGAGTATGGTGGATAGGATTTAGTCAATATACGTACTACTATTTACCAAAAGGAAATAAAAAGGATAAGCTTACAAAAGATGTTGTTTTTAATGGTTTTAAGGAACTAAGAAGTATCTGGAACGCTATGCAACATGATCTTAGACTTCGTAGATATCTTTCTGCTTTTTTTGTATATAGTATGGCGGTACAGACTATTATGTTAATTGCCACGTATTTCGGTATAGAAGAATTGGATTGGGGGGATCAGAATGCAACTACCGGATTAATTATTAGTATTTTATTAATTCAGTTGGTAGCCGTTTTGGGAGCTTTTCTTACATCAATAGCTTCTGCAAAATATGGAAATATAAAGGTTTTGATTTTTATTAATTTTATTTGGATAGGAATATGTGTATTTGCGTATACAATCACCGCACCTGAACAATTTTATGTAACGGCAGCAATCGTTGGTTTAGTAATGGGTGGAATTCAATCCTTATCCAGATCAACGTATTCGAAGTTTTTACCAGAAAATGCTGTGGATACAGCTTCTTATTTCAGTTTTTATGATGTTGCAGAAAAAATAGGAATAGTAATTGGTATGTTTTCATATGGTTTAATAGCTCAGCTTACCGGAAGTATTAGATATTCAATACTCTTTCTTGTTTTATTTTTCGTAATTGGTGTCCTGTTATTGTTCAGAGTTCCCAAAAATCAATAATTACATTTTTCATATGAATTAATTATTCTATCATTTAAGGACATAAAAAAAAGTATCTATAACTAAATTTGCTTCATCAAGATTTACGTTTTCTACATATATTATTTGCGCAGAAATATCATATAAAAGTAACGTCAAAAAGAAATATAGATTTGAATTAACCGTTATTATTTTACAATATATAGTTCAAAAATAATTAAAAATTGATTTTAATCTAGAATCTTTACACTTTATCTAATTAATGAAATAGTTTTAAATTAATTTTCAAATAAAGTATTTAAGTATACAGATATTTGAATTTAAATTATGCAACCAAATTTTACACATAAATAATAAATTAGAAACTCATGAAAAAACTAATATTAATAGTTACAGTTATTTTACTAGCGTCTTGTTCTGCTAGTCAGAAAACTATTATTGCTGCAAAAAAAACACTAAAAGGTGAGTGGTCGTTAGATAAGATATCATATGACCGTTCAGGAATTTTCGAAGTTACTTTGTACAATGATGCTTCTGCAGAATGTCTTACCGGAGGTGTATGGAAATTTATCCCTAACAATAATACTGGTAAGTATACTGTAAATGATAGCCAATGTACATCTACAGGAGCTAGAAATTTTAGATTTACTATTCCTAAACCAACAGAGAATGGTGATTATAGTTTTCTTTTTAAACCCACTGACGAAAAGAAAAAAAGCACCAATAACAATAAAGGGTATAGAATGACTCTGAAACATCTGGATGATACAACAATGACCTGGACTCAGACAGTAAGTCTAGAAGGAAAACCGTTTGTAATCACAATGAATTTTAACAAACTATAATAACTCAAATCATAAAGCAATGATCAAAACAATTTTTAATAAAACAATACTAGCGCTAACCGCTTTAGCAATTTTAAATAGCTGTGATGCTGTACAAAATGCAAATAATACTCAAAAAGGAGCAGTAATCGGTACAACTTCTGGAGCTGTTCTTGGAGGAGTAATAGGAAATAATGTTGGAAACAAGGAAAACTCAGTACTTGGAGCTATCATTGGTGGAGTTATCGGCGGAGTTGCCGGTGGAGTTATCGGTAAACAAATGGATAAACAAGCTCAAAAAATAGAGGAAGAAATCCCTGGTGCTGAAGTAACTAGAGTAGGAGAAGGAATTGATATCATATTTGATGAAAATAGTGGTATTTATTTTGAAACGAATAAGCATAATATCAATACAAAATCTAAAGAAACCCTTAATAAATTGATTGGTGTTTTTAAAGATTATCCTGATACGAATATTATAGTTGATGGACATACTGATAGCTCAGGTGATGATGCTTATAATATGGAGTTATCAAAGAAACGAGCTAACTCTGTAACGGATTATCTTATGTCTCAGGGAATAAGTAAATCAAGATTAACAACCTATTACCACGGTGAAACTTTACCAAAATATGATAATGCCACTGCGGAAGGAAGAGCAAAAAATAGAAGAGTGGAGTTTGGAGTATTAGCAAATGATAAAATGATCAATGATGCTAAAAAAATAGACTAAATAAAAACTTAAAATAGATATAAAATCCCCAACAGAATAAAGTTCTGTTGGGGATTTTATGTTAATTCTTATTTAGAGAATTATTATAATTACAAGGTTTAACAAAAAAGCACTTTGATTTCTAATTAATAAAGTAGTTTTGAAATATGTGTTCAGACTCTTGGAAAGAATAATTAAGAATCAGAAGAAATATGAAAAATATCTTTAATAAAACAGAAGTAATAAAATGGAAAACAGATGAATCTATTCTTAGTTTTTTGAAAAACAATATTGACACTAATGGTAATCTTGGCACTAATGCCTTCACGTTGCCAGGAGATAAAAAAATTGATAATAAATTACCGTTTTCTACTTTCGGTCCTTTTGATAATCCTAAACCTGGGAAAAAAGATTTAAAAAAATTAAAAAAAAGAATTGGAAAGCTTACCAAACTTTTGAAAAAAATATCTAAAACAGGTGATATAAAAAGTGAATCAGAATTTTACAAAGAAATTACTGAGACTAAGTATATAACAGAAATAATCGATGAATTTCTTTATAAGTTAACCCAATTAAAAATCCCTATTGAAGACCATTTATTTAATTTCGCTCATAATTTAGCTACGAAAACAGATAATAAGAACAGTGTAAAGTTTGGTATTGCTATTCTGATTATATGCGAAAAAAAGAAACCTGTTGAAGATTTAAAGATACTTGGATTACACGAGGAATTCACTGTTTTGTCAAGTCTTGCGATATCATACCTTTCAGATAATGTGATATCTGACTTATGGGAATTAGCAAAAAAAGTTGACGGATACGGTAAAATAAATCTAGTGGAATACATGGCCAAAATGGATATGTCAGATGAAATACGTGATTGGTTAGTGTATGAAGGGTATAAAAACAACATGCTATATGAACACTCAGCGTATACTTGTATTATTAATGGGAGATTAAGTGAGAAGTTATCTAAAAGTTCAATTGATAATGAATTATTCATTTCGGCGGGTAAATTAATTCCTGTAGTTATGTATGAAGAACCTGAAGAACAATTGAATCCTGTTTCTTTATTAAAAGATTATTTAAAACATTCAAAAGAACAACAGTTAAAGATTTCTGATTTTAATTTTATAAATACGATTAAAAGTTACTTTGAAGATCTTTTGTCTGAAATTCAAGATGTAAATATTCAGAATTGGGAAGAAAATGATTTATCCAATTGCCTAATCGATATTGATGAAATCTTAATATCCAAAGATTGGAATTTTGATATTCAAAAAGCCTTTAAGAGTTCGGATAAAGAAGAATACAATTCTGCTGTAGAGGCAGCAAAAAAAATGAGGATTAATATTTTAGATATTTTATGGGATAAGCTCATAAGCCACCCTTTTGATAGTGTAACTTGGTCGAATATTATCGCAAATGCTAATCCAGAAGATGCAACCAGAATTATTGAACAAGCAATTAAACATTTACCTCTAGAAGAAATATCAACGGGTCCAAAAAATTGTTCCATACCAGATACCAAATTAATTTATGAGAAACATCTTTCTTTACAGTATCTAATTACGTTTTTAGAAAATTATCCAAAAGAGGGTCACGAGATAATAATAGCTGGGTTAAGAAACCCAATGAGCGAAAATAGATATAGAACCATAGAAACTCTGGAAAAATGGACATCTAGTAATTGGACACAAGAAATAGAAAATGAATTATTAAAACTTAAAAAGATTGAACCAAATTCTTATGTTAAAAAGAATTTAAAAAAGCTTATTCTAAATAAGGTAATACAATAGTTTCCAAAAATAATATTTTTTCTCCCTGAAAACCGTGATGTAGTTTTCACCATTTATGATGTAGTTTAAAGAAGGTGTTATGATGATATTTGTACTGTACAAATTATAAGAACCTCTTTAAACCAAAATCTTGAAAACAATCTATATAATACTTACCTGTACTATTTTATTCAGTTGTGGAGCATCAAATAAACTAACCAGAGCAGCAAAAAAATCGATTAATGGAGTTTGGATCTTAAAAGATGTGGACTATAATACAGATAGTAAAGGAACCTATGCTATTACTGTTTTAGACAACATTTCACTAAAGTGTATCGAAAATACTAATTGGGAGTTTATTGCTAATAATAACACTGGTAGTTATGCCTTATCAGGTTCGTCTTGTTCAAATACTGGTGTCCAAAATTTTATATGGTCAATTCCCAAAGAAATGTATGGGTTTAATCATAGTATTATGATGAAACCTGTGAATCATAAAATGAAAAGTAATAATAACAACAAAGGATATCGTATGCAATTGTTTGAACTAGAAGAAACTACAATGATCTGGAGTTATGATATGATAGTCGATGGAGAAAAATTTACAATAAAACTGAACTTTGATAAACAATAAAACTCATAAACATTAAAACCGATAAACATAGAATACACATGAAGTCACACAATATTAAATACTCAAAAAAGCTTATATACCTAGGAATACTATTGATAACTATGGTTAGTTGTAAGTCTATAAAAAATGCAGAGATAGGTGGTTATATAGGAGCAGCAGGCGGTGCTATTATAGGCGGAGTTATAGGAAATAATGTAGGAGGGGAAACTGAACTTGGAGCCGTTATAGGTGGAGTTGTAGGAGCAACTGTAGGTAGCGTTATTGGTAATCGAATGGACCAGCAAGCTAAAAAAATAGAAGAAGAAATGCCAAGTGTAGCAGTGCAGAGAATTGAAGAAGACATTAATATTGTTTTTGATGAAGAAAGTGGCGTGTATTTTAATACCAATAAGCATGATTTAAACGAGTCATCTAAAGAAACAATCGAAAAATTGGCAGTAATTCTGGAAGAATATCCTAATTCTAATATACTTATTGAAGGACATACCGATAATGTAGGTAAAGAAGAATCAAATTTTCTGTTATCAAAATATAGGGCACAAGCTGTAAGGGATTATCTTGTTCTCCAAGGCGTTGATGAACAGAGGTTTACTGTTAAGTATTATGGGGAATCACAACCTAGATATGATAATACTACTACAGAAGGTAAAACCAAAAATAGAAGGGTAGAAGTAACAATATCACCGAATGAAGAACTAAGACGACAAGCGGTTGCACAAATAAAAGAGTAAGATATTGTAATTGAGAATGATAAATCCCGACTTAATGTTCGGGATTTTTTTATGCTCAAAATTTATGTATCTTCAATAAATGAATAGTCATGCACACATACTAATTATCGGTGGTGGTTTAGCAGGTTTAACCAGTGCTATTCATCTCGCTAAGGCCCAAATTCCGGTTACTCTTATTGAGAAAGATATATATCCGAAGCATAAAGTTTGTGGGGAATACATTTCTAATGAAGTACTGTCTTATTTGGATTTTTTGGGAGTGAATATGAATGAATTGAAACCTGTAAAAATTTCAGAGCTAAATATAAGTACCCAAAAAGGAAAAATGATCAAAAGTAAACTTCCATTAGGTGGTTTTGGGATAAGTAGATACGCATTAGATTATTATCTATGGAACCAGGCTAAGAGTTTTGGGGTACAAATGATAAATGATCAAGTTCTAGATGTTAAGTACGATCACAAGACGTTTCAGGTATTGACTACTCATAATATATTTACCAGTGATTATGTAATTGGTGCTTATGGTAAACGCTCTAGCTTGGACAAAAATTTCAAACGAGATTTTAGTTATAAAAAATCTCCTTGGTTAGCCGTAAAAGCTCATTATAAGGCTAATTTCGATTCTAAAACAGTGGCATTGCATAATTTTGATGGAGGTTATTGTGGATTATCTTTGGTAGAAAACAATACAGTAAACGCTTGTTATTTAGTCAATTATAAAAGCTTTAAAAAGTACAAAAATATTGAGGAATTTGAAAAGAAAGTGCTTTATGAGAACCCTCATCTAAAAGACTTTTTTGAAAACTCTAAGCAGATATTCGAGAAACCTATAACCATTAGTCAGATTAATTTTGATAAGAAAAAACCTGTAGAGAATCATATTTTTATGTTGGGAGATGCAGCGGGACTGATTCATCCTCTTTGTGGCAATGGCATGGCAATGGCGATCCAAAGTTCTCAAATTTTATGTGAACTGTTAGTTAAGAATTATAGTTCTAAAATATATTCTTCAGAAGAAATTGAAAAACGGTATACTAAGCAATGGAATACTACTTTTTCTAAAAGATTACGAGCAGGAAGAATATTACAGAAAGTGCTATTAAGTGATAATTTTCAACATGTAGCTCAAAAAATCGCTAGCACTGTTCCTTCGATTGTTCCGGAAATTATAAAACAAACACATGGAAAACCTATAGTATGCTAGTAAACCTTGAATATAGAAGTAATGAAGCGGAACTCATGGATGATCCAGAGGTTAATGAAAAAGATTTAGGAATAGCACTAGAAGATATTTCTAGAGTTAATCGATTACTTGGTGGAAATAGTATTACAATAAATGCGGTTTTAGATGAAATAAAAAAGAGTGAGCATACAAAGAATTTGGTGATTATGGACTTAGGTTGTGGTGACGGCGAAATGCTTAGAAAATTAGCAGATGTTTTTAGTAAAAAAGAAATAAATGCACGATTAATTGGAGTTGATAATAACGAAAAATGCCTATCACAAGCAAGAGAATTGAGTGCTTCATATACTGAGATAGAATTCCATAATAAGAATATTTTAACATTAGAAAAAAATGATTTTCATTGTGATATTATCATTTGTACACTAACATTACATCATTTTAAAGATGAAGATATAAAAAGTGTGCTTAAAAAAAGTTTAGAGCTGGTTTCTAAAGCAGTAATTATTAATGATATTCATAGAAATAAGTGGTCTTATTATCTATTCAAAATGTTTAGCTACTTTTTTATTAAAGGATATATAGCTAAAAATGATGGATTAGTATCTATAAAGAGAGGTTTTAAAAGAAAAGAATTACTTCATTTTGCAAAAGAACTAAAGTTAGATACGTATCAATTAGATTGGAAATGGGCGTTTAGATATCGTTGGGTAATTAGAAATTAAAAAAATAAAGGGAAATAAATTGAGTGTAAAAATAAAGACGGTTGCTAAAGAGTTGCCACAATATGTTAGAGATACAAAGGAAATACTTCCTTTTGTATCCCAATGGCTTACAGGTCAGGAAGATCGTTTTAGGCGAAAAGTTCTTAAGATTTTTGAAAATGCTGCTGTGGATAGACGATATGGAATCATGAGTATCGAAGAAGTTTTTACAGCAACTTCTTTTGAAGAAAAGAATGACATCCATATCAGAGAAGTAAAAAAGTTAGGGAACTCTGTAGTCAAGAAAGCTTTGAATCAAGCAGATTGGGATCCAAAATCACTAGACTATATTATTACTGTAAGCTGTACTGGAATCATGATTCCGTCTTTGGATGCATATATTATTAATGAACTAGGTCTTAGACAAGATGTTGTAAGATTACCTGTTACTGAAATGGGATGTGCCGCCGGAGTATCAGGGATGATTTATGCTAAAAACTTTTTACAAGCAAATCCAGGTAAAAGAGCTGCAGTAATTGCTATTGAATCACCAACCGCAACGTTTCAACATACTGATTATAGCATGGTAAATATTGTAAGTGCGGCTATTTTTGGAGATGGAGCCGCTTGTGTATTGCTTTCTTCAGAAGAAGAGGTTAACGGTCCTAAAATTATCGCAGATGAGATGTATCATTTTTATGATGCAACGACAATGATGGGATTTAAATTAACAAATGGTGGATTGCAAATGGTATTGGACAAAGAGGTTCCTGAAAAGATTGCAAGACATTTTCCGGATATCATACATCCTTTTTTACAAAAGCACGGAAAAACGATAGAAGAAATTGATCATTTAATCTTTCATCCTGGTGGGAAAAAGATTGTTCAGACCGTAGAAGGTCTTTTTGGAGATCTTGGTAAGAACATCGATGATACTAAGGCTGTATTGCAAGAATATGGTAATATGAGTAGCGCTACTGTGCTATATGTATTAGAGCGTTTTATGAATAAAAAGCCAACTAAAGGAGAAACAGGGCTTATGCTTAGTTTTGGCCCCGGATTCTCGGCACAAAGGATATTATTAGAGTGGTAAACATAAAGTAGGTTTAATTAGTATTAACTAAAACTATACAAAAATGAAGAATGTATTGATTTGTATTATTGTATTCACAATCTCAGCTTCTGCTTGCTCAAAGGACAATGATTCGTCTATAGAAACAGATATTTCGATACCTGAAGTTACTGCTGGTGTTACAAGTGTTTCTGTAACTGGACAAGAGGATAATTATACATTTAGTGTAGAAATAAAGAGCCCAGATTTAGGATGTAACCAATATGCAGATTGGTGGGAAATCGTGTCTGAAGACGGGAGATTACTGTATCGTAGGATATTGGCGCATAGCCATGTAAATGAGCAACCTTTTACCAGATCTGGAGGTCCCGTGAATATTGCTAAGGATGAGATAGTATATATCAGAGCGCATATGAATAATAAAGGGTATGGAGATGTAGTATTTAAAGGAAGCGTATCTGCTGGGTTTAACCAAGAAACGTTGGAAACTACTTTTGCTAGTGAATTAGAAACGACTGCACCTTTACCAAACGGATGTGCTTTTTAAAAAATAAAAACTTTGACTAAAGAACAAATCATAGAAAAATTACCGTATGAAGCTCCCTTTTTATTTGTAGATGAAATTTTAGAGGTAAATGAGGACGGTATTAAAGGATACTATACATTAAAACCCGATGAATATTTTTATAAAGGTCATTTTAAAGATCATCCTATTACGCCAGGTGTCATTCTAACAGAGATTATGGCCCAAATCGGATTAGTGTGTTTAGGAATATTTATTCTAAAAGAACAAATAGATAAAAGCACAATTGGAGTTGCTATGAGTAGTACTGGAATCAATTTTTATAAATCGGTCCTGCCAGGAGAAAAGGTATTGGTGAAATCGGAAAAGGAATACTTTAGATTTAATAAGTTAAAATGTAAAGTTGAAATGTTTAATGAGGAGCAAAAATTAATTGCAAAAGGAGAAATTGCCGGAATGATTGTGTGAAGTAGTTAATTAGTTAAGCTTAAAGGAAAACAAAAAATAAGGAATCATTGTGCAGATAATTGAACCTAAAACAGTATTTAAGAAAATAGGTAACTTTATTAATACTTCTAAATCTTATGAGTAAAAAACGGGTTGTCATAACAGGTTTAGGTGTAGTTGCTCCAAATGGAACGAACGTTTCAGATTTTACCGAGGCAATCAGAACCGGTACATCTGGAATACAGTATGTAGATGAATTAAATCAATTAAAATTTTCTTGTCAAATTGCTGGTAAACCGATATATGAGTATGATTACTTAAATAATTACTTTAATAGTATTCAGTTAAGAGGTTTACACGCTTCAGGTTTGGAATATGGTGTAATTGCTGGATTAGATGCCTGGAAAGATGCTGGATTAACAATACCAGATAAAACCGAAAATCCACTTTGGAACGCTGGAATTATCTTCGGGACTGGAGTATTAGGAGTTGATAAATTTAGAGAAGCAATTTATAAAGTTGATGCAGGAAATGTAAGAAGATTAGGGAGCACTACGGTTATACAGACAATGGCAAGTGGTATTAGTGCCTTTTTAGGAGGAATGCTAGGTTGCGGAAATGTTACTACGACCAATTCGTCTGCTTGTAGTACGGGTACAGAAGCTATTTTAATGGCATATGATCGTATTGTATCCGAAAAAGCAGAAATCATACTAGCGGGTAGCACTAGTGATAGTGGTCCTTATGTTTGGGGAGGTTTTGATGCGATGAGAATTCTTCCTCATAAATACAATAATAATCCTACAGAGGCTTCAAGACCAATGAGCGAAACTGCTAGTGGTTTTGTGCCGGGAAGTGGAGCAGGAGCGCTCGTTGTAGAAAGCTTAGAAAGTGCTCATAAACGTGGAGCTACAATCTATGCAGAAATATTAGGAGGACACGTAAATAGTGGTGGTCAGCGAAATGGTGGTAGTATGACTGCCCCCAATAGTATAGCCGTAAAAGAATGTATCCAACAGGCAGTTATAAATTCTGGAATTAAAGCAAATGATATCGATACTGTTAATGGTCATTTAACAGCTACTACCAAAGATGCTATGGAAATCGAGAATTGGTGTGATGCATTGGGGAGAAAAGGAAAAGATTTTCCCTACATAAATTCATTAAAAAGCTTAGTTGGTCATTGTCTTGCAGCATCTGGCAGTATAGAAAGTGTTGCTACAGTACTTCAGTTAAAAGAAGACTTCATTTTTGGAAATATTAACTGCGAAGATTTGCATCCTGAAATTGCAGCTATGGTAGACAGAGAAAGGATTCCCAGTAAAACCGTATCTAAACCTCTTCAAATTGCAGCAAAAGCCAGTTTTGGATTTGGAGATGTAAATGCTTGTATTATCTTTAAAAAATATTCATAATCAAAATTTCATGACAAAAGAAGAATTACTATCCAAATTAAAAACTATTATAGAGCCTTATGTGCAGAACCAAGATGGATTGCATAATATCTCCGAGGATACAAATTTCATAGAGGATTTAGAGATTAACTCCGCCAACTTGGTAGATGTTATTCTGGATGTAGAAGATGAGTTTGGTATTGAGATAGATAATGACGGAATGGATAAGATGCTTACCATAAAGGCATCTATAGAGGTAATACGGGATAAATTAGCAGCTAAATGATAGGCAATGATATTGTAGACCTTAAACTTGCTTCTGTACAAAGTAATTGGCGGAGAAAGGGATGGTTACAAAAAATCTTTAATGAATCAGAACAGGATAGGATTTGGGATGCGGAAGATTCCAATCATATGGTATGGAAGTTATGGAGTATGAAAGAGGCTGCATATAAAGCACATCAGCGGCTTTTTTCGCTTTCACCTAGATACAATCCATATGATTTTATTTGTACAGGTGCTAATGTGACCATACAAAATTATAATTATCAAACTGTCTCAAAACAAACCGAGAAGTACGTTTATACAATTGCATATACAGATCAAACGAATTTTATTTCAAAAATATTTACAGATGAGTCATTACAGTATAAGCGTAAACTTGTGTATTATATTGCCAATGTAATGGATGTGAATCTATCTGCTGTCACTTTACAAAAGGACGTAAATGGTATTCCATGTGTCAAAATTCATAATAAAGTAACAGATATAGCTATTTCTTTGTCTAGTCATGGATCTTTTTCGGCCTTTACAATTGATTTATAATTCCTAAAAGTGTTTTTTTAGTTTCTTTTCAAAAAATGTTAGGGGGTATTGCCCTTATAAAATACAGTATTTATACCCTTACATAGTTTATGAATAGTAGGTATCTTTGTATCAGGGAAAATGAATACAGAAAAACAACTAAAATGATTACACAATTAGTAACAAAAGGGAAAGAAAAACGTGATGATAAAATTAAAATTACACGTTTAACAAAAGCGAATATTGTAAATACTGGACTTATGACAACTTCAGAAAGATTGGCAAAGGCATATAGTATAAATTTATAACCATTTTACTTCAAAATGGGGAAATCAAATATAATATTCAGTTTGTTTTTCTCCCTTTCATCGTGGATATTAACACCAAAATCACTGGTATGAATAGTAGTTTTTCCTAAAAGGTTTTTGGTAATATCTAAAGTGAAATTAATGATAATTTCTTTAGTCACACCTTTTATAGTAAGATCTCCTATTACTTTGTAATTGTTATCGCCAAAATGAACTACTTCTTTGCTTTCAAAAGCAATTTTTGGGTACTTCTTTTTATAAAAAAACTTTTCCCACATCAGATGACCATCCCTTATGAAGTTATCCGTATCCAATGTATTCACAAGGGCGGTACCTTTAAAATATGCATTATCTGGATCTTCTGGATTAAAAGATATCTTGAAATCCAAACCACCGATAGTTCCGTTAGTTTCTTCAGAAATAAAATCAAAAGTTATTTTAGCATTTTTCTTATCAAACTCTAACTTAATAACATCATTGATTAAAGCATCTTCATGCCCAATATAACCATCAGATCTATTAATCATTTCCTCAGAAGGAGGCGTAAATTGGCCATATCCAAAAGGGACCAATAAGACTAAAAAAAAGATAAAATTAACGTAGGTTTTCATAATACATATCGTTTTATAGGTATACCGAGGATCAAGAATCGTTCCAACTGCTTTAATAAATCGGCGATTGTAAAATAGATGAAAATCGAGTAAATAATTATAATTTGGTGTTAACGTTTCTACGAAATTCTAAAAAAAAATCTAACTTAGAAAGGAAATTAATTGTTAATCAGGTTACTAAGTCATAAAAACTCAGGTATGGAAAATCAAAAAAAAGAGAAGTCCTGGTCAAAAAGAAAGTTTGCGGATTTCCAAAACAAGTATCGTCGATCTTCTAATTTCGGGTATGGATCGAAGAGAGATAAGTTTGCTATCGCAGGTAATGGTGAATTATCTGTTCCCGGAAATAAGAATACAAGTGATAAAGATGCTACAAGCTGAAAACTATTGTTTTACTTTTTTCCTGGAAGCTTTTAGATATAGCAGAATTCCAATAGAAATTGCTGCGCAAATTGAGAAACCTAAAAATAATGGTAACGCAGTATTTTCAACATATCTTCCTATATAAGTGCTAATAGGAACAGCCATTAATGTGCTTATAAATCCGGTTAATGCAGCTGCTATTCCTGCGATATGACCTACTGGTTCCATAGCCAAAGCTCTTAAGTTTCCGAATAGAAATCCTATCGAAAAAAATTGTAATCCAAAGAAAATCAATAATATAATTACACTAGGGTTTGTATCACCATAAAACAAGACAATGTATAATAATGAAATGCCAAAGAATGCGTATAGTGAAATAGAAACAAGTCTTTCCATTCCATATTTTAGAACCAAGGTGCCATTCAGAAAAGTAGCAGTTCCAATAGAAATTGCCAATAATGCAAAAATATACGGGAACTCATCTTTGAGCTGATATTGCTGTTCAAAAATTTGCTGAGAACTACTAAGATACACTAAAAAGGAACCTACAATAAAACCAGAAATAATGGTGTAACCAATAGTGTTTTTATGCTTTACTAATTCTTTAACCCCATCTATAAAAATATGAGAAGAAAATTGAATACGTTTAGAAATTTCTAAGGTTTCGGTTTGTCGTTTCCAAAACCAAAAAGAAACTAATCCACTAAATATTAGTTGAATATAGAATATCGCTTGCCAATTATAATGATCCAACACGGATTTTCCTAAAGCCGGAGCAATGATGGGAACTAAAATAAAAACCACAGTGATAAATGACATAATACGAGCCATATAATCACCACTATAAATATCTCGAATCATTGCAATAGCAATCGTTCTGGGAGCAGAAAGCCCAATACCTTGTATAATTCTTCCAGCTATCATTACGCTAAGACTAGTAGCATTAATACACATAAAACTTGCAATAATAAAGAGTGCAAACCCCATATAAACTACAGGTTTTCTGCCAATACTGTCCGAAATAGGCCCAAAAATTAGAGGACCAATGCCTAGACCTAAAAAGATCATAGTAATCAGTAATTGATTATCTGACAATTTAGTTGAGCCAATAGTATTTCCAATAATGTCTAATGCAGGTAATAGCGCATCAATAGCCAAAGCCACAATAGACATCAGCGAGGCCATTAAGACAATAAATTCTAACTGTGCATATTTCTTTTTGAGCATCCCGCAAAAGTAGCTCATTTAGTAATACAGTCTAATATTCATTGTTGCTATTTAACCTTTATTTAGCAGCAACTTTTTTTAGTATTAAAACTGGTACTCATTCATTAATTTATTTGTATTATAATTTTAGTTTAAAACCACAGAAAATTATCTTTTAAATTATAAAATTGAGCTAAATACAGGCGCTCTATGGATTATTGAAAAATAAAATTTGTAAATTACGGTATGAAAATTGCTGATTAAATAATTGTAAAACAAAAAGATAGAAAGATGAGGGTTTTAGTTTTTATATTTATCATAAGTGGTTTTTTTATTGGATGTAATAGTGCAAGAAAAACAATTGAACCAACTGCAAAAAGTAAAGCTTTGGAAGCAATGATTGCCAATAAGGAATTTATTATAGAATCAGATTGGATGTATCCACAACCAACATCTAGTATGAATGCAATTGCTAACAGCGGGTTACTTCCTCCTGGAAGTACAACAAATAATATTAGTCTTATAGGAAATCCGAATTCGCTAAAAGTTCATGGAGATAGTATTACATTGGATTTACCGTTTTATGGAGAAAGACGATTATCATCAGGGCAATATGGTGGAAACAATGGAGGTATTGTTTTTAAAGGAATACCAGATCGATATGAGGTAACAAAAGATGAAAAAAGACAACGGCATATAATCAAGTTTACTGTAAAAAATAATAGTGAATCTTATCAGGGGATTATTACATTATATCCTAATTGGAATAGCAATATTGTAATCAATAGTACTTACTTAACAACAGTCCAGTACAGGGGAATGGTCTCTGGGCTTGAAGCAGATGACGCTGTTGTGACAAATTAATTGTTATTTGTCAAGTTTTTTAATATATCATTTGATAAGTTAACTACTAGTTGCTTATGTCTTATATAAAGAAAAGTAAATAGACTAATCAAAGCTTAGATGCTATTCTGTAGTTCTTCAATGTCTTCAATATAAGTTTGATAAAATTCTTCTACATAGGGTCTTCTACTATTATATCCTTGCGATAAAAGTTCTTTCGATGTTTTTATAAGTGCTAAAATTTCTAAAGGTTTTTTATGAAGAGCCTTCATCGTTTTTGCTTTCCAATAAAACAGATCCGCATTTTTGTTATTTTTTATTCCTAAATCAAATTTTTCTAGTGCTTTTTCTAAATCACCCGTTTCAAAATAAGTAATACCGTAGTACATAAAAGCTCTACTTTCTATATAATTTAAATCTCCAGATTTTGACTCGTGTTCAAAAAACTTTTTGAAATATTCTTGAGCCTTTGGATATTCTTTTTTCATCATATAGGCTATACCTCTCATAAGGTCAATATTTTCGGACTGCGGATAATCTACAAAATTTGGAGTAAGCTCATCTAATTCATCAAAATCTTTGATAGCATTATCATAATCTCTATAAAAATATAAGTATAAATATCCTCGATATCCTTGCCAAGATTCTGGATCAAGTGATACAGCTTTGGCATATTTCTTCATCGTCTCTGTATTGATCCCTCTTTTTACTCTAGAAGCTCCCATTTCTCTATACGAATCAGAAAAAGTAGCATCAAGAAGTATAGCTTCCTTAATTAAAAAATGTTCTTCAGGAGAGCCTTGATTATGAGCTATTTTTAACCCTTCTATAAATTGTTTAGCATATTTTTTTTTCTCTGTTTCGTCAAATTCTTTTTTATACAATTGTGGTTGTTTACTACAAGAGGTCATCAACAACAAACTACAAAGAAAACTAAGGCAAAATATCTTGAATCTTTCCATTTTTTAAAATAAAAGTTACGTAGAAATATGAATCTCTCTTTTTGTTTCTGATGATCACTGGTTCCCATTGTTTAACATCAGCAAGAATGTCGTAGAGATGCATAACAGTCTCTTGCGAGAATTCTTTTTTATTATAGTCAAAATCTGCAGATTCATCGGTTGTAAATTTACCAGCAATGCCTTTGCAATTGATAACAAACCTAAAGGTTAAGTATCCTGATTCATTATTTAATTTTTTAGTGTCCAGTTTACTGTATATCCACTTTTTTAAATTACTTTTTCCGCCAATAAATCCTGCACGATCATTTCCTCCATTATAGTAATCCGCAATTAATTTATGAGGTAAGCAAAGTTCTAACTCCTTATCTTTATCAATGGTTTGTGCAAAATCAATATAACCAACACGTTTTATAGTATGATTAGACAATTTGTCAAATTCTGAGGGCAATAATTGCTCTACCAAAATTCTTTCTATAACATCCTTATCTGTAGTAAGAGTAGATGAATATAATCCCAAGTCTTGAACATAAATGCTACGAGAACTTAATTGTAGCGTATCACTAAATATTTTTCCAAAAGTAGTAATATTGGTAGTGTTTTGCTCTACTATTTTAGCGGGTTTGTTTTGTATAATAGTGTCTTTAACCATCGTACTAGACTGATGGATGTTCCTGGACAAAGAATCTTTATTTTTCAGACTTGTTCTATAATGGACAGTATCTTTTCCAAAGGTCGTATAAGTCATTGTTCTATCATCAGGATAGGAAGCTATTAATGTATCGGCTAAAAAATAGCGTTCATAATTAACCTCAATAAAATCTTTACCTTCAATTCTGAACTGTTTGGAAGATTGTAATTGAAAGGAAGGACTATACCTTTCTTTACGATAAATAGAATCATTAATTTTTTCAATCAAAGAATAATCAATTATAGTTTTTTTACTCTGTTGATTTTTTGGATAGATGTTTATGTAGTATTTGTTAATGATACCATTATTATCGCCATCCTGAGGTATAAAAAATCGCTCAATATTGTCTGAGCTATTATTACAGGAATAACCGATAATACATAAAAAGAATAGAAGTAATTTGTGATTCATTTAGTTGGTAATGGTTCTGGAATAAAGATAATTTAATTTTATGAATACAAAATCAAAAAAACACCAATCATAATACCAAATAGGGGGACCAATTTTTTCCTCTTATTCTTTTCTTTAAATACCAATCCACCAATAACCACGGCAATGAGTATTTGACTACGTTTTATAGCCGATAATAGCATAATTAACGCATCAGGATCTTGGAGCGCTTTAAAATAAAAATAATCTGCGGTTTGTAATAAAACACCCACTGCGATAATAGTCCAACGCCAGGTAAACTTCTTTCGCTTTTCTTTATTATTAAACCATGTTAATGATAAAATCACTAAAAGTATTAAAACAGTATACCAACAAAACCAAAATTGTAATGTTTGTGGATTTAGTGATAAACTTTGAATCAAAAATTTATCATATAAACCACTTGAAGCACCTAAAAATGTGGCTCCTATAATCGCAAATATCCATTTGTTTCTTTTAAAATTGATCCCCTCTTTTTTTCCGATTTTAGAGTATAATACTACTGAAAATATGATAAGAAAAAAACCGATCCATTGCAGCAGGTTAGGTTTTTCTTGGTAAATTAAAATGGCACCAATAAAAGTAAAAAAGGGTCCTGCAGAACGTATTGGGGTTACAATAGTTATTGGTAAATGTTTTAAAGCTTGATATGCTAAAACCCATGATGTTGTCATAATCATTGATTTTATAAAAATATATCCATGAGTTTCCCAGGAAATAGTAGTGATATGGAAGCCTATTTTTTTAGTGTATTCTGGATAATAATGAGAACCTATAAAAAATGGAAGGAGTAATAGAAACCCTGAGCTTATAGTTCCTAACAGTACAGGAAAAACCTCATTTCCTTGCACAGCGTGTTTTTTGCACAAGTTATGCAACCCTAAAAAAAGTGCAGCCAATAAACCTAAATACATCCACATGCCGCGAATATAGTTTTTTAAGTTATTTTCTAATTAAAATATAGAAATTATGTTGTAGTGTTATTCTGAATTCCTAACTGTTGTATTAGATCTAAGAAGCAATCTTAAGTTCATTTTATCTTATCTTATCTTATCTCCTATATCTTATTTAAATGTATGCCGCTGTTCTTTTGTCGAAGATGCATTTAGTAATTCATTGAATGTCCTTATGGTATTAAAATTACGTGTAATTTCTCCAGAGACAGCTATTCCAGAAATGCCCGTTTTTAATATATCTGTAACGTCTTCTGTAGTAATACCGCCAATACCAATAATTGGTGTTTTAGTTTTTAGTGCTTCTATAATTGAAGTATAACCACTTATACCTAAAACCGGGCTTAAATTGTCTTTGGTGATTGTATATCTAAATGGACCCAAACCAATATAATCCACTTCTTTGCTTATCAATGTTTCGCAATCATGTAATGTATTTGCTGTTCCTCCAATAATTTGCCAAGAATATAAGTTTGGTCTAGCTATAGTAGGACATGAATCTGTTTTTCCTAAATGGACTCCATCTGCTTTTACCTCTTTTGCTATTTTATAGTGATCGTTAATGATCAATCTTGTCTGAAAATGAGCTGTAATCTCTCTAGCTTCTTCAGCAAATTTTAGAAGTTTCTTTTCTGAAATATTTTTTAATCGTAACTGTACTAACTCTGCACCCGATGTACAAGCTTTTTGGATATTCTCTATATGTTCTTTTGGAGATTTTCCCTGTGATATGTAATGTAATTTAGGTATGAGCATATGTGGATTATATTATTATAAACAGTTGACAAACATTTAAGTAGTAACCGTTTTAGCGTATTCCATAAAACTAGATTCAAAACGTTTTAGTTTTGGGTGTATTTTTTCTGAGTATAACACATACTGACATTTCTTAATACCTCTAGTTATAGAAAGAATAGCTGTATACGCTGAGTTTTGAACTAAAAATTCGGCATCGTCTACACTAAAAATCTTTAATTGAGAAGTACTAACTCCATTAGATAATAATAATTTATTCATCGAAGTAGGCGTAGAAATAAGAATATCTACACCCTCAAATATTTCTGATTTCTGTAGATCAATATGAAGCTTTTCGTGTCCTACATAAACTCGCAAAGAATTGTGTTTGGTATATGCTAAAAAAACATCGTATAACTCTAAAGCTCTTTCTGAATTTTCTACAAGAACTATTGCGCGTGGCGCATTTCCAACTGCCTCACATTTTAACTTTTGTAAAGTAGTAAGTATAAGGGTAGTCGTTTTCCCACTGTCTTTTGAAGCTGTACAAAAGACATTAGCACCGCTTTTTATTACCGGAATACTTTTACTCTGAAAAGAAGTAGGCGTTGTGATTTCTAGATGCTCTAGCATCTCTTTTATATGAGAATGTAATTTTTTAAAAGGCATAGGAATTAAAGAAATGATTGTTTATCGTAAGATTCTTAATTGTTATTCTGGTATGAAACAAAGATACTACCTAGAAACGGAATAAATGGATAATTACTTTTTCTAATCTAAAGTACTCGAGTAGTAAGCTTAAGAAATGGTAGTAATTAAGTTATCTAAAAATTAAAAAAAAGAGCAGGATAAAAGCTTAGTAAAAATCGATGAAACTCAAATAAATCCTTTCGAATTGCTATGGGTGTCCCAAAAATTTACGCTTATCTTATTTTTTATGTAACAAAATTATCAATATTGTATTTTTTTAAGAATAAAATTAACATTTACATAATTAATTAAATATATTTGCGCCACAGTTAATTTATTATTCACGCATAATACTTTTAAATTATTTAACACAAATCAATTAATCTAAAACCTAAAAATGAAAACTCAACTAAGCTTTACAAAAAGAACTTTATGGCTATTGGCCATAACAATGGTTACTACTGTCGCCATGGAAGCGCAACAGATTATTAATGCTACCTTACAAAATGACGGAAGAACACGACAATACCGGCTCTATATTCCCGCGAGTTATGATGCCAGTACACCAACTCCTTTAATTTTAAATTTTCACGGATTTACAAACAATATTGATACCCAGTTTAATCAGAGTGATTTTAGACAACTAGCCGAAGACAATCAATTTATATTTGTAACACCACAAGGCTTAGGTTTTTTAGCGGGATGGGCGATAAACAATAATTTTGGTGGTAATGAAGATGATCTGGGGTTCTCAGACGCGTTAATAGATAGAATTCAACAGGATTATAATATAAACGAGAAACGAATTTATGCAACCGGATTTTCTAACGGAGGTTTTTTTAGTTATCGTTTGGCTTGTGAATTGAGCCCTAGAATTGCAGCAGTAGCTTCGGTTGCAGGAAGTATGACGAGAAGATGGATTGATAATAATCAATGCCAACCACAACATCCAACGGCTGTATTACAAATAACGGGTACTAATGATAATGTAATTTCTATAAACGGTAACGGAAGTAATGAACCTATACAAGATGTAATGGAATATTGGTCTGCTGTTAATAATGGAGATTCTACACCAGACGTAATTCAATTAGGAGGTGGATCTACACGTTCTATTTGGGATAATGGTGATAATGGTGTGATAGCAGAATTTATTAGAGTCCAGGGAAAAGGACATAGCTGGAACGGGGGAAATGTAAATACTTCTCAAGAGGTTTGGAATTTCTTTTCTCGATTTGATATAGATGGAGCCATAGATGGTACTCCGCCACCGCCACCTACAGCTTGTAGTACTACTATAACATCCTTTCCTTTTAGTGAAAGCTTCGAAAGTGGTTTAGGACAATGGTCGCAATCCACTAGTGATGATATAAACTGGACTAGAGATTCTGGAGGTACCCCTTCTAATAGTACAGGACCATCTAATGGAGCAGATGGTAATTTTTACCTTTATGTAGAAGCATCTGGTAATGGTACCGGTTTTCCTAATAAAAGAGCAATACTTAATTCTCCTTGTTTAGATTTTAGTGGTGTAGATACTCCGACACTTAACTTTCAATATCATATGTTTGGTAGTGCTATAAATAGTTTAACTGTAGAAGCAAGAACAGACAACACAGGAAACTGGTTAGCTGTATTTAGCAGATCTGGAGATCAAGGGAATGTATGGAATGGAACAAGTATAAATCTATCAGATTATGCTGGTAATCCAAGTGTTCAACTACGATTTAATGTAGTAACTGGTTCTGGTGGTAGTGGATGGCAAAGTGATATTGCAATTGATGCTGTATCCATCCAGAACGGTACTGTAGATCCAGGTCCAACATGTGATAGTATTAACTTTAATGATTTTACTGTTACTCCATTTTCTAATCAAGATAATGCTGGTAATTTCTCTATCGAAAGTGGTGGAGATGCTTTATCATTAACCAATAATACTTGGAAATATATTGGTCTTAATTATAACGTTACTGCGAATACTGTTATCGAATTTGATTTTAGTAGTACATCTCAGGGAGAGATTCATGCAGTAGGTTTTGAGAATAACAATTCATTAACAGCATCGCGTTATTTTAAAGTACATGGGACTCAGAACTATGGTGTAACAAATTTTGACAACTATTCATCTGGTACTACCAACTATGTTATTCCTGTAGGGAGTTTCTATACAGGATCTATGGATAGATTAGTATTTATCAATGATAATGATAGTGGTTCAGGAAATAATTCTGTTTTTTCTAATGTAAAAATATATGAAGGCTCTTGTGGAGGCTCTCTTATAGCCGATAGATCTAGTGATTTTGATAGTTTAACACCAATTCTAGGTACAGAAGGTGAAGGAATAGGTGCTATTAAAATGACTCCTAATCCTACAAATGATCTGTTTTCTTTAAACCTAAACTCAGAAAGCACTGTAGATACTATGATTAGTATTTATACGCTATTAGGTCAGAAAAAATACGAAGCCAGATTACAATCAGGTGTAAATAATTTTTCTGCGAATAGTTTAGGACTTAGTTCTGGGATTTATGTTGTAAAAATTAAATCTCAAGGAGAGGAAGGAATCGCTCAAAAATTAATTGTTAGATAATAAACAAAATAATTGATTCATGACATATAAAAGATGCTTCAGTATTTTCACTGAAGCATCTTTTTTTATAAGCTATTTAAAAGGTTTAGGTTATAAAGAATACTGAAAATCAGAAATAACATTCCTTATATTTGTAAAACTAACTATGATCATTTGGAATTTAGTAAAAATTTGTTATTCTTTTTTAGTGCTTTAGGAGCATTTAATGGGCTTTTTCTGAGTTTATATTTTGGGTTTTTAATTAAAAATAGGAGCAGAGCTACCCATTTTCTAGCAGCATTGTTATTTGTAATAAGTGTACGTGTTACCAAATCTGTTTTTCTAACATTTTACCCAGGAACATCTTCCGTATTCGTAAGTGTGGGTTTAACAGCCTGTTTTTTAATCGGTCCATTTTTATATCTGTATACCAGAATTGCCATAAACCCTCATAAAGTCCATAAATGGAATTGGTTGTTTCACGTCATTCCGGTATTGATATTTATGACTATTATTAGTATCCAATATCCTTATAGAGAGTATAGGCATTTGTGGTGGCGTAGTCCTCCTAGAATTTTTGGGATGCTATTATTTATCCAATGGACACTCTATACAATAGCAGCTATCCATCAAGCTAGAAACACATTTAAAATACTTTGGAGTAGCACAAAAAAAATTACTACACTGGATTTTTGGATTATTAATATTGTCACAGGTAGTTTTATTATTTGGTTGGCATATAATACTACAACCTATACCTCATATATTGTAGGGGCTTTATCATTTTCTTTTACCTTTTATATCACATTAGTTATCTGGATTATAAAACGAAGAAAAAGCACACTTACATTTCTTACACCTACCGTAAAATATGCCAATAGAAAGATTGATCAAGAAAAAGCTTCTTCGATTGCAGATAAGTTGAATACCTTGTTCAAAGAAGAAGAAATACATCGTAATCCTAATTTAAAGTTATCTGATGTTGCTGATCAACTTCACATAAAACCTCACGAACTTTCTCAGTATCTAAATGATAATTTGGAATTAAGTTTTTCGAATTATATTAATATGCATCGTGTAAAAACGGCTACAAAATTAATTCAAACCAATACATTACTTACACTAGAAGCCATTGGGAATGAATGTGGTTTTAAATCAAATTCTACGTTTTATACGGCTTTTAAAAAACAAGAAGGAATGACACCTTCTCAGTTTAAAAAATCTTGGAAGTAGTCGCGTTTTTTTCTTCGGAATTATAAATCCGAAGAACATCAACCTCTTTTTGTATGTTGATTTCCAAGGTTTAAAATAGATTAGCTTTCGAAATCAATCTTATAAAAATCGAACAATGAAAAATCTATTTGTAGTATTCTTATGCTTAATCAGTTGTGAAATAGTATTAGCACAATCAGACAAAGATCAAATTACCGAAACCCTTTTGGATTATATAGAAGGAACCGCTAATGGCCAACCAGAACGAATAAAAAATGCTTTCCATAAAGACTTGAATTTATATTCCATTTCTAACGATACGCTGGGCATTACTTCTGGAAAAAAATATATCGGCTATTTTAAAGAAGGTCAAAAACGAGATCGAGTAGGGAAGATCGTTTCTATAGATGTGGCCTTATACCAAAAATATGAAAAATGTGTGCTAAAACACATAAAACACTAATAGTCAATAACTTATTTTTATATCTGAAATTCTAAAATACTTTTTAAATCAAACTTTGATTCTTTATTAGAAATTTCAAAATCATATTCACCGTGCATGTTTATATGCTGCCAGGTCATAACTGAACTTTGTTTTAATATATCGATTATCCTATCATACTCTTGTTTACTTTCAATTTTTGAAAGCTTTTCAGAGATAAATAAATAATTCCATAGAATTATGGAGTTTTGTATTAAATGTCTACAAGAAAGAGCTATTTCTTGTTCTTCTTTTGTACTTACTTTGAATTCTTGATTATTACCAAAAAAGACCGCTTTAGCAAATAAATGAGATAACTCAACTTTATTCAACTGCTTCTCTATCGCTTGTCTTAATGGCGTTTCAGAATAATATCTTAAGAGAAAAATTGTTTTATAAATTCTGCCTAATTCTTTTAGAGCTTTATATAATGGATGTTGTTTAGAATAAGAACTTAATCTACTTAGTATTTCTGATGCCCTTACCTCTTTCAATTTTATCGTACATAAAAGCCTTATTACATTATCCCACTGTGTATCTAAAATAGTTTCATCAATTTGCATTCCTTTTGCTGGTAGAATTTGATAACCTTTCTGTTGATAATTCTTTCTTGGGTGGCTTTTGAAAGTATATAAAAGTTGATTTTTATGGTTTTTTATCCTAGGAGCAAAAAAAATACCTAGTGAATTACATATTCCAAAAACTATTTCACTGTATCCATGTGTATCAGTTGAATGAATATTACTTTCGATTTCATCATTATGCATTAATCCATCCAAAACATATCCTGCTTCACGTTCTGATGTACTAATAATGGTATTGTAAAACAATTTACTTTGATCATCGATGAAACTATATGCAGAAACCCCTTTACCAAATCCGAAATATTTATAAGAATATCTAGCGTGTAGTGATGGAATACTCACATTAAATTTTTGGCCATCACTAGAGGTATGTAATTTATCTTTTGAAAATATTTTGGGTAGTGAAAGGCTATTTATTAGCGCTAGTATCCTTCTATTAGCTTCATCTAAATTTTCTTTACTGAAATACCATCTAACCGCATATTCCAATTTATCCGCTCCTATTCCCTTCGAAATCTTACCCATTTTTCTTATTCCTATATTACACCCTAATCCAATAATAGCGGCATACAAGACATCATCTGACAAGTTGTTCTTAAAAGTTTTTCTACTATAGTGTACAAAGACATCTCCTATTTTGGTCGTATGCCTTATCTCAGATAAAATATTAATTAGTGGTAAATATTGGTCTGAACCTAAAACTTCAATACAACCATTATTTGTATCCACATCATTCAGTTTTGGGGTGGTAATTCTAGGTTTTCCATCTTTACCAATTTTTAAATTGGTATTATCCCCAATTCCTTGATTAGTCTTTAAATACTGATCGGACAAAATATTCTTAAAATTGGTTAGAAAGCCTTTGACAAATTTAAATTCTTTTAAATTAGCTCTCTCAATTAGTTCGGATTTACTGGAATTCCATTTTTCGGAACTAATTAGATATTCATCAATAGATTTATATTTATCAGAATATTTTAAGTTAAGGGATCCTGCTTTGATATGATTAGAGATTTCCCTATACAAAATAACTTTATAGAGACTCTTATCTAGTTCACCTTTCTCATCAAATAGCCACTTATTGTCTTTTTCAGATACAAATTCGGTTGGTGCATAATTTGTTATTTTTCCCTTTTTATCCTTATAATAGTTAATCGCTGAAATTATTTCCAAATTTGATGTGTTAGGATTAAATTCAAGAATTTGGATAATATTACCAACCCTATTTTGGATTTTTCTAAAACCCTTAGACAGTTGAGTGAAAAACAGTTGATCTTTAATCCCTTTTATATTGAATGGATCAATTTTGGATAATTCTTCTAACAACTTATCCTGAAATGAGTTTTCTTTTTTAAAAAGAAGTTGGGTTATTTTTTCTACTTTTTCAGTATCCTGATAATTATTGGATATAATTATTTCTTTAACTTTTGTCATTTGTTGTTTAGACGAAAGAATAATATTTCGAATATTTGAAAATCTACTTTTCTTTTGTGAATTTTGATCAATAGTTTGATTTAAAAACTGAGTTGCTACAATTTTTTCAGTGTCATTAAAATATTTTGGAACACATTGTAAAACAATTTCAGTAAATAAATCTTGTCTAAGCCTAAATTGATATACAATGAAAGCAATTAGATATAGCCTTTTAATTTCTATGTTACTAATACTTTCAAACTGAATGTGCTCAGCTTTAATTAACCAAACAGCATAATAGTTTAATAATTCTTTAGAAATATCAGTAGTAGTGATAGCCGGTAAGAAAGTGAAATGTAAATCTTGAATAATATAAAAATCTTCAAGGCTTTCTCTTATTTTTTTTGGTGTAATACCCTGTTCTGGTTTTTTTAAACTAGTTATTAAATATGGGTTATTGGAAGAAAGTTTATCAGGATTAGATGGTAAAATCATTAGACTATCTAATGTCTCTTTTTGAGATTTTGTCAAGGCCTTATCGATTTGCTTAACAAGAATAGATTCAAAAGAATTAAGGGCTTCACTTACAACATTAGAAAAGACATAGTACTTGGGTATTTCAACTTTTCTTTCTTCTAGATAATCTAGAAGAGAATAAAATATATCTTTTGGTTTTAAAGAAGTTTTAACCAAAGACTCTGCTTCTTGTATGAAACTCTTTTTGAATTCACTAAATTTCCTATATCCATTAAGTTCTAAAATTAATTTACGATGCAAATTATAGGCTACTTTTTTATACTCTGAAATAGAAATAGAATGTTTTATATCCAATAATCTTATTACAAAATTGATGTCGTCTTTATGAAATTGATAAGGCAAGAAAAATTTCCTTTTTAAAGTGAAATAGCCCATTTGAAGAATGAAACCAATTTTTGTTATAGTTTTTCTGAAAGATAGGTTATGATCCAAAATATCTCTTGTGGTAAAAACTAATTGTCTTTCTTCATCCGTTAGTTCTGGAGGTAAATCAAATTTTTGGATTTCCGAATCTTTAAGGAAATTAATCTGCTTCATTTATAAAGGTTTAGATAGATTCATACCAAACTTGGGCAAAATTTTACTAATTAACTTGTAATCATTTTTTTTTAATATTCTTATTGATATATCGTAGTTTCCAAGATTCAATTTCTTCCCTTAGATCACTTATTTCTAATCGATAGTCCCGTAATAAATTTTCATAATGATCTAGGACATTATTCTTTTTTTCGTTTTGTAATGAATTTATAATCGATTCTTGTGATTGTACTTTTATATTACGGATTATTAGAGCATCTTCAAGTTCTTTTAATTTAGAAGCCTGACTTTTACGTATATTCGATAATGAAATGACTTTATCGATAAGTTCTTGTTTAGAAAGTTCAGATAACATTATTTTTTCTGGTTTTAAATGGAGGTTTCCATTTTTTAGTTTTCATAATAACTTTTACTTCATCATAAGACAGAGGGCAGAAATTATGGCAGTCTACTCCTATATCAAATGATAATGAATTTGGGTTATCCGGAAGCGTTCCGTGAGAATGTCCATATAAATGATAAGTGCCGTGGTGAGAAGCATTCCATACTCTCAATCCGTAATGAAAAAGCACTAGTAATTGTTTTCCTCTCTCAAAATCAGTGTCTTGAACCGTTAATTCATAGTAATCCTTTATCCATTCAAACCTTTCCTTACAAGCTTCTCCTGATTTTTCATGATTACCCTTAATTAGATATATTCTACCATTCAATTTTTCTAATATTTTTTCAAGATTTTTAGGGTTAGTTAAACCAATATCACCTAAATGATATACTTGATCTTTTTTTCCAACTTTTTTATTCCACTTTTCGATTAAGACTTCATTCATCTCTTCCACGTGTGTAAAAGGGCGATTGGAAAATTTGATAATATTTGCATGACCAAAATGATGATCCGATGTAAAAAATATTTTACTCATACATCAAAGTTATTAAATAATAGTAAGATTAAAATTAATTCCTACAGATAAGTAGTACTATAAAACGGTCGTTTTATGAGACATCTCTGACACCCTGACAGAAATATTATAATTAGTAACATTTTCGGTCTTTTTTAGTAGTTTTGTTAAATAATCTTTTATGAGACAATTATGATTGTTGGATATGCAAGAGTATCAACACCTGATCAAAAAATAGAATCACAAATAGATTTACTTGAGGAAGCTGGGTGTGAAAAAATTTATACTGACATTGCCAGTGGAGTTAGAGAAGATCGGTCTGGACTGAATGAGATGATAGAATATCTCAGAAAGGGTGATATAGTTTACACTTATAAAAATGATAGGATCTTTAGATCATTAAAAAATATGATTGACCTTATAGATACCTTCAATGAAAAGGGTGTTCATTTTAAAAGCCTTAGTGAACCAGAGTTCGATACAACTTCTGCAAATGGAAAATTTTTATTACAGATTTTTGCTGCAGTTGCAGAATTCGAGCGTAACCTTATTAGTGAAAGAACCAAAATTGGTCTTAATAATGCTAGAAAAAGAAAAAAACTCTTAGGAAGACCTAAAGGACCTAAAAAGGAAACCGTAGAAAAATATCAATATGCAAAGCATCTTTATGATAACCAGAATATTCCTATAGATAAAGCATGCGAAAAGGCAGGAGTGAGTAAGGCTACTTTTTATAGAGTTGAAAAGGAAATAAATAATAAGAAAATACCAAATTCTGCAAATAGGCTTAATGTAAAAAAGCATTAATAACTTAATATTGTTTAAATTGATATAAGTATAGGTTTGTTTATAATTTATATAATTTCTACCTTTATGAAATGCCTGAGAGACTTAATAGGATTAAAGAAATACTTGTAATACAGGATGTAAGCCAAAAAGATCTTGCAAAAAGACTAGGTAAAAATCCAAATACTATAGCTTCAATTTGTAATAACAAGTCTCAGCCTCATTTAAAAGATTTAAAATTAATAGCAGAAATTCTTGATGTAGACATTCGAGAATTGCTTGTACCTACTAAAAGCAATTAACGCATCGATGTTAGAAAAGTTATTTAAAAAATTAGGGTATACCAGGCAGAATGGGTTATATATATTTTCAGAATCTGAAAAAGATATACTGGATAATTTCCCTAGTAGAATTAGTAGAGTGTTAATTGATGTAATTAAGCCATATGCTATTTTTAGCTTAGATTCACATGATAAGAATGAAGATCATGTAAAACCATTTAATAATCCTCTTATACTGTTTTACGATAACCCATCAAAAGACGACTATGATTTGATCCCTAAGCATTCATTTAATCTCAGTCGTTCTCCAATTATCATAATTAACAGAGATAATAATATTGAAATTTTTAATGGATTTGACTTTTCTGAAAATAACCACAAATGGTTAAAGTCTATTGAAATTGATCATGATTTATTATCCATTTCTAAATTAAGATCTGGTAAAGGTTGGAAGTCTATTCATGAAGAGTATTTTAATAAAATAAAAACAGTAGATCGTTATTTGCTAAGTAATATTACTGATGCTAGAAGAATCTTAATAGCAAAAGAAAATAACTTTCCTGCTGGTAATTTATCACCTGATGTAGCTAATAGACTTATAGGACGATTAATATTTATACGATATTTAATAGATAGAAGAGTTACGTTTAATGATCAAGATATACTATTAGGTAATAATAAAACAGAACGTCAAAAAGCTTTAAATCAATTGTTATTAGATCATAAAAAGACCTATGATTTCTTTGATTACATAAATAAAAAATTTAAAGGAGACTTGTTTCCTTTAAATTTTGAAAATCAAGGGCTTCCATTTTTAGAACGAGATTATGTAAGGAAAGAAAATCTAGAAGTCTTACATTATCTCTTCACTTGTTCTAATATGTTTAAAGGAAATAAAGTAAAAGGTTACACTGTTCAACCTTCACTCTTCAATGTATATGATTTTGAGATAATACCAGTTGAACTTATTAGTAATATATATGAGAGTTTCTTGGGTAATACAGTTTTTTCAAAAGGTGAGATTGTTACTAAGCTATCAAAACAAAATCAGGTTAAAGCATTCTATACTCCACCATTTTTAGTTGACTATGTCTTAAGCCAAACTGTAAAACCGCATCTAGGAAAATCAAATATCACTAAATGTAAGATACTAGATCCTTCTTGTGGTTCGGGAATTTTCTTGGTGGAATCATTGAGACGAATAATCGATAAAGAAATCAAAGTAGAGGAGGCTTCTTTCTCTAACGGATTAAAAAAGGAGCTTATTTCTAATGACCGTTTGTGGGAACTTCTGGAAGATAATATCTACGGAATAGACATAGATCAAAATGCTATAGAGATTACAATATTCTCACTATATATAACATTACTTGACTATAAAACACATCCCAAAGAAATAGAGAATTTTGAGTTTCGTCCGTTAAGAAATAAAAATCTTTTTGGTGGTTCTGAAGCTGATTTCTTTAATACAGATAATCCTTTCAATAAACTTTTTAAAAAGAAAGTGAAACTTGATTTTATAGTAGGTAATCCTCCTTGGGGAGCTGTGCTTAAGTCTAATTATGTAAATTATATAAAAGAAAGAGCACTTGCTGAAAAACAAAAAGAACCAAAAGCAGTACGTTTAGCAATAGGTAACAAAGAAATCTCTCAGGCTTTTATGGTACGAGTGGATGATCTAATACAGTCAAATGCACAAACAAAAATATGTTTTATTGTTACAGGGAAAAATCTTTATAATTCCGATAAAAGTGCTGAAAATTGGAGAAAGTATTTTTTAACTAATTTCAATATACATCAATGTTTTGATTTATTTGGAATTAACAATAAAATTGCTGGTGGTAATCAGGTTTTTGATAATGCGAAACAACCACCTGCTATATTACTATATTCCAAGAAAACTAATGATTCTAAAAAGAATATTGTAAAGCATATTGTAGCTAGAGCTAATTTGTATTATCATTATTTCAAGACAATTGTTATTGAAAAAAATGATGTTAAATTAGTTAATCAAAAGCTATTCTTAGCTGATGACAAACTCTGGAAAGTTATGATGTACGGAAACTCTCTTGATTATCTTTTTGTTAAAAAAATAAAACAACAGGGTACTACTGTATCGGAGATCATGGAAGAATCTGGGTTGCAATTAAAAGGAGGTTTCAAATCAAAAGACAGCAATGTAAGGGTAGAAAAAAGAAAAGATACAACCATGTTATGGGACTATGACTATATAGAAGTTGAAGGTGAAAAAGGATTAAAACAATACGAGGTTTCTGTTAATAAAACATTCAAACAAAAATTAGAGAAACTTAATCTAAATGGTGTACTTAATAGTGACTTACGCGTCCCTCAAATTGCTGAGATATCAATATTTAAAGGAGTTAAGTTATTAATCAAAAAAGGATTAGATCAATATTTAAATCATAGAGCGGTAAGTGCCGTAGTTGAAAATAATTGTGTTTTTTCTGCAACAATTGCTTCTATTAGTTTAATAAGTGGTTCAATTTCCAAAAAAGATGAAGATATCCTGTATAGTATGTCTGCTATTTTTAATTCTAAATTATTTACCTACTATTTGCTTATGACCAGTTCATCTTTTGGAGCAGGAAGAAATAGGGTTAATTACAAGGAGTTTTTAGATATGCCTTTCGTAACAGATTCTGAATTGAGTTACTACTCTAGAGAAATTCACAAGTCTACAAAAGGTAATCTCATGAATCAAACTCAGGAACAAATTAATGTTCTTGAAAAACTGATAGAGAATAAAATTGATCACCTTTATAAAATAAGTCCTCTTGAAAAAGAGCTTATTAATTACGCATTAGACGTTAGTATTCCTGTTATGAAGAGAGCAGATCTTTCAAGTAATGTGTTACCCTCTATTTTTAAAATGATTAATAAAAACAATAATAAAATACTTTCAGATTATTGCGATGTTTTTATTAATCATTTCTCAAAGAGGTTCAATAAAAAGAATAAGATGTTTGCTATTGATATCTTTATTAATGAAGATTTCATCGCATTACATTTCATCATTATTGAAAAACAAAACAAAACCATTAAATATAGTTATGAAGCAGATATTGATTCTACTGTAATTGCATTAGGAGGCTTAAGTGTTAACGAGGTAAGTTCAGGACTTTTTACACAGCAAGATATAAGGGGGTTTAATAAAGACTCTTTTTATCTTATTAAACCAAACATCGTGAAAAACTGGCATTTAGCGATGGCTCACGTTGATCTTATTGAGTTTATTGAAGCAATAGCTAATGCAGAAATTAATAATGTAAAACAAAAAATAAATTAATGAACGCAGATTGTTTTACATATACCAGCGAACCATATTATCAAGAAAATATATTTAATCTTCTTGGTTACGCTCAATCCGAAATTAAAAAGATTCGATCAAAAACTAAATTTTCTAGAGCTGATATTCTTGCAAAACATATAGTAAAAAAAGGTAAGGCTGGATCAAAAACAAAACTTGAGCTTGAAGACTATCTTAGAAATGATCTTGTTCAAAATTATTTAACCATTTACAAGACCAAATTTAATCTTGACCATCTATACTTTATACCTGGAGCTGACGAAATTAATGATGGAGTTACGACAGGTAGTTTAGATATCAAGGTTATTTTTCCTAATAAATCATTACTCTCAGGTGAAGAGTATCTAGCTATAGAATGTAAAAGAATAAATAAGCTTCTTGATAAGAAACGATATTATATTGATGAAGGGGTAAATAGATTTATCACTAGACAATATTACCCTGAAGCTGATACGAAAGTTGCTTTTATGTTATCTTTTATGGAATGTGAAAAAGACTCTCAAAAACAATATCCAATTGATATTGTAAAAGATTTTAATACTTTACTTCAAGAAGCTTACGAAAAGAATGTCATTGATAATATTGGTGAAAAAGACCTAAATATGGATATAGATCCTACTCTTGAAGTCTTTAATTCTTTAATTAAAAGAATTGATAGTACAGAACTCATAGTTTATCACGTATTTTTAGATTACTACGACATTATTGATTCTTAATAATTTGACAATCATCATAACTAAAATTACAAACCACTAACGGAAATTTTGCGGATTTTTGGTATAAAGCCAACTACTGCAAAGGAGGCTAATTAATATCAAAGGCTATACTTTTTAATGGAAGTCATTTATGCGAACTTTGCACAGCCATTGCATCAAATAATTTTTAACTTTACGGCAATGAAATTTTTAACAGTCATATTATCATTAACAATACTGTTCTTATCAGCAAAACCTTGTTCTGATGGTCAAAACATGGAAGACCAACACCCAGAAGAGATAAGTGTTAATCACAATCATCAAGAAGATAGTGACGACTCTTGCCCTATTACCTGTATCTGTAATTGTTGTGGTATATCAATTACCTATGAACCTTTGGTGACATTTGAGTTATTAAATTTTCACAAAATTTCTACTCAAGTAATATCTATTTATAAGTCGAATTATAGATTTAACTTTCATTCCAATATTTGGCAACCGCCACAAGTAATTAGCTAAAACAATACGGTTTTAAATCAATTATTTAGTTAATCACAATCATATTTTAATGAATAAATACATATTGAGCATTAAGCTCATTCTATTACTGTGCCTTTCGCTAAAGGCTCAAACATCAGACGTAAATATAAAAGTAATCACAGAAACGAAAAACGAGCCTTTGATGGGCGCCACCGTTTACTTTGAAGCTTTCAAAAAAGGAGTAGTAACCGACTTTGATGGGATAGCAAAGTTTACAGAAATACCTAATGGTCAGCATCAAATAATTATTTCCTTTTTAGGTTTTGAAACATTAGAAGTAGTAATTCAAGTTCCAAGCAAAACAGATTTGATATTAGAACTCAAAGAAGGTGGTAATGAATTAGATGCTATAGTATTACAGTCTACAAGAAGCACTAGAACCGTTAAAAAAATACCAACACGAATTGAATTTATTGGCGCAGAAGAATTAGGTGAAAAAGCTATAATGAATCCTACCAATATTTCTATGGTACTTCGTGAAAGCACAGGAATACAAATGCAACAAACTTCTTTAAGTAGTGGTAGCACAAATATTCGAATTCAAGGTTTAGACGGTAGATACACGCAACTATTAAGAGATGGGTTTCCTTTATACGGTGGTTTTTCAAGTGGTTTAAGTATTCTTCAAATACCGCCTTTAGACTTACAACAATTTGAGATTATCAAGGGAAGTTCCTCAACGCTTTATGGAGGTGGCGCAATAGCAGGATTAGTAAATATGGTATCTAAAACGCCAGATGAAGAACCTGCATTAGATATTATGCTTACCCAAACCCAGGCATTAGGAAGTACAGCCAATATATTTTACAGCAAACGAAACGAGAAGTTTGGTTTTTCTCTTTATGGATCAGGTCACTATCAAAAAGTATATGATCCCGAAGATGATGGCTTTAGCAATTTACCAAAAACTACATCAATTTCATTTAACCCTAAATTGTTTTATTATCCATCAGAGAAAACAACTCTTTGGTTTGGATTAAACGGAACATATGACGATAGGATTGGTGGAGATATTACCAAAATTGAAAGTGGAGAAGCTGGTATTCATCAATATACAGAAGAGAACAATTCAAAAAGATTAAGCAGTCAATTAGTATATCAAACGAAATTAGATTCTGTTAGTTCATTAGAGTTTAAAAATAGCGTCTCTTTTTTCGATAGAAATTTAACTGTTCCCGATTTTAACTTTGATGGTCAGCAGACTAATACTTTTACTGAAATTACGTACAACAAAGCATCAGAAAAAACGGATTGGATAATTGGAGCCAATCTATATACCTCAGACTTTGATGAAGATGATGATGCACCACTACAACGAGACCAAAAAGATCTGACCTTTGGAGCATTTGCAAATAATATCTATGACATTTCCGATAATTGGATATTGGAAACGGGATTAAGAGCAGATTACAATAATGATTTTGGTTTCTTTCCGCTACCAAGAATTTCATTACTCTATAAAAACAATAGTGGATTTTCAAGTAGAATTGGTGGAGGTTTAGGGTATAAGATTCCAGATATTTTTACAGAAGAAGCAGAGTATATTAACTTTGAAAATGTTCTCGCAATAGATAAATCAATGGTAGATGCAGAACGTTCTTATGGTGTTAATTTCGATTTGAACTATCAAACTCGTTTATCCGATGAGATTGGTTTTTCTGTAAATCAATTATTCTATGTTACTGCTATAAATGATGGACTACTTTTAAATTCAACAAATAACGGATTATTTCAATTTGAAAATGCACCAGATGAAATCTTTAGTAAAGGAGCAGAAACAAATATTAAATTTACTTACAAAGACTTTAGATGGTTTTTAAACTATGCCTTTATTGATACCAAGCTAAATTACTTACCTGATAATCCTCAAAAACCATTAACAGCAAAACACAATGCCGGTAGTGTGCTAATGTACGAATCTGAAAAGTGGAGAATTGGCTATGAAACCTACTATACAGGAAAGCAATTTTTGTCAAACGGAGCGGAAACTACAGATTTTATAACAATGGGATTACTACTAATGCGTAATTTTAAATTTGGAAGTGTATTTGTAAACTTTGAAAACTTTACGGATAGAAGACAAAGCAGGTTTTCACCTTTGGTTTTACCACCACACGAAAATCCTGTTTTTCCAGAGATTTATGCACCTACGGATGGTTTCATTTTTAGTGTAGGACTTTTAATTAAACCATTCGGAAACAAAGATGACGATTAATTATGCAAACAATAGAACAACTATTAGAGTCAAAAAACATACGTGTTACAGCAATGCGCTTGTTAATTTATAAGTTTCTTGCGGAGAAACAAGTTGCGGTTACGTTAAGTGATATAGAAAATGCATTTGAAAAAGCGGACAGAACAACGCTTTACAGAACAATAAAAACATTTGAGGACAAAGTAATCGTTCATCAAATAGATGATGGTACAGGGATAACCAAATATGCATTATGCGAACAAGGATGTAATTGCGACATAAAAACTGATTTACATTTACATTTCCATTGTAATAATTGTAATGAAACCATTTGCTTAACAGATCATAAAATTCCACAAATTAAAGTCCCTGATGGTTTTATTTCGGAAAATGTAAACTTGGTGGTCAAAGGTATTTGTGATAAATGTAGTGGGTAAAAATGCACTTCCATTGCACTAACTATTAAACTACTTTTATCTAAAATTAATGGATATGAAGTTTAATATTAAAATACCTAAAAATCTTAAACAAGCCTATAAAAACGAATTAGAACAATACAGTTACTATTTAGTAAATAAGCAATTTAGTAATGCTTGGTATCATTTAGAGCGTAGCCATATAATAGGTCAGTCTTACCCAATAGAACATACCTACTCCCATTGGTTAATGTTAAAGTTTGGTTTAATGCAAAAGAATACCAAAGAAGTACTAGGGCAGTTATTACGGTTAGCTGTTGGTGGTTGGAAGTCGTTTATAAATCACGTTCCTCTTGGCAATACGGGTGGTGCAAATGTACCTCCTTTAAAGCATATGCCTATTCCTGATGACATCAAATCATTATTTTAATACCAAGTAAGGCAATATATAGGCTTATCAATGGAACTTATAATTTCTAAAGTAATTTAAAATGAAAAATAAATTAGTAATCACAAGTTTGCTAACTGCGCTTACTGCTTCAATTTGTTGTATTACACCTGTATTGGCTTTAATTGCGGGAACAAGTGGCATGGTATCAACATTTTCTTGGGTAGAGCCATTTCGACCTTACTTAATCGGAATTACAATTTCAGTTCTAGTCTTGGCTTGGTATCAAAAACTAAAATCCAAGAAAGAGATAGACTGTGAATGTGATACAGACGAAAAACCAAAGTTTATACAATCAAAAACGTTTTTAGGAATTGTAACAGTATTATCGATTATTATGTTGGCTTTTCCATACTATTCAAGTGTTTTTTATTCAAAAACGGAAAAGCAAGTTATTGTTGTTGATAAATCGAACATCAAAACAACTGAATTTAAAATAAGTGGAATGACCTGTTCAAGTTGTGAAGCACACGTAAACCAAGAAGTAAATAAACTAAACGGAATTGTCAACTCAAAAACTTCATACGAAAATGGTAACGCTATTATTGAATTTGATAAAACCAAAACCAATGAATCGGAAATTGAGAAAGCAATTAACTCAACAGGTTATAAAGTAACTGACAAAAAATAAAACTAATGCGTACTATAATAAATTCTGAAATCACTTGTCCCAATTGTGGTCATAAAAAGGTGGAAGAAATGCCAACGAACGCTTGTGAATTCTTTTATGAATGTGAACAATGTAGGACTATTCTAAAACCAAATGAAGGCGACTGCTGTGTATATTGTTCTTACGGTACAGTTCCTTGTCCACCAATTCAACAAAACAAAAGTTGTTGTTAATCGAAATAACAAATGAAAAAAAAGAAAGTTAATTTAAGAGATATAAAACCAAATTCTGAAGAACAACATAGTCTAGATGATGGTCACAATCACGACCACGGAAATACTAGTGCATTAAAAGTCTATATCCCTGCAATCACAAGTTTTACAATGCTTATTATTGGGATAATGCTGGACTATTTTGTTAGTACCCTTTTTAAAGATTGGTTACGAATTGTTTGGTATGGCATCGCCTATTTACCTGTTGGATTTCCGGTAGTAAAAGAAGGTTATAAAAGCATTAAAAGAGGTGATGTATTTACCGAGTTCTTTTTAATGTCTATTGCTACAATTGGTGCATTTATAATTGGTGAATACCCTGAAGGTGTTGCAGTAATGCTATTCTATGCGGTAGGTGAATTGTTTCAAGGAGCGGCAGTTAAAAAAGCCAAAGGAAATATCAAAGCTTTGTTAGATGTTAGACCAAAGGAAGCTATTGTTTCGCGCAATGGTGACTATAAAAGTGTTCCACCTGAAGATGTAAACATTGGTGAAAAAATTCAAATTCGAGTAGGTGAAAAAATTCCTTTAGATGGGGTGTTATTATCTAAAAAAGCTTCATTGAATACAGCAGCTTTAACAGGTGAAAGTAAACCTGATTCTATTTTAAAAGAGGCCAAAGTATATGCAGGTAGTATCAATTTAGAAAGTGTTATTGAAGTTGAAGTTACTAGTAAATTTGAAGATAGTTCTATAGCTAGAATATTAGATTTAGTTCAAAACGCTACTGCACGTAAATCTAAAACAGAACTGTTTATCAGGCAGTTCGCTCGTATATATACGCCAATAGTGGTCTTCTTAGCTATTGGTGTTACTTTTCTGCCTTATTTTTTCATTGATGATTATGTCTTTAGAGATTGGCTATACAGAGCATTAATTTTCTTGGTTATTTCTTGTCCTTGTGCATTGGTGATTTCTATCCCTTTAGGTTATTTTGGTGGATTGGGTGCTGCATCAAAGAATGGTATCTTATTTAAGGGTGCTTCATTTTTAGATGCAATGACCAAAATTAATACATTGGTAATGGATAAAACAGGAACCGTTACCAGAGGTGTTTTCAAAATCAAGGAAATTAAAGCTATCGGTTGGGATGAATCCGAATTTATGAAATACCTAATGGCTATGGAAGAGCAGTCTACACATCCTATTGCAAAAGCCATTATGAAATATAAAGAAAATGGAGATAATTTTGAAGCGAAGGAAGTTTCTGAAATTGCTGGTAAAGGCTTAAAAGGAACTATAAACGGTAAAACTGTTTTAGTAGGAAATAAAGCCTTAATGATGGCTAATGCTATTGAAGTTCCTAAAGAAACCGAATCTATTGTAGAATCTATAGTATTAGTAGCAATCGATAATCTCTTTGCAGGTTATGTGGTGATTGCGGATGAACTAAAGGAGGATGCCAAAGAAACGATAACAGAATTGCAAAAAGCAGGTGTTAAGCACATAATTATGCTTTCCGGTGATAAAGATTCCATTACGCAACAAGTAGCTAAAGAATTGAATATTGAAAATGCTAAAGGTGGATTGTTACCTGAAGGCAAATTGAATGAAGTAGAAATGCTAAAACAAAACCCAGAAAACAAAGTAGCATTTATCGGAGACGGTATTAATGACGCACCTGTTTTGGCAGCAAGTAATGTAGGTATTGCAATGGGTGGTTTAGGAAGTGATGTGGCTATTGAAACAGCAGACGTCATCATTCAAACCGACCAACCTTCAAAAGTGGTTAGAGCAATTAAAATAAGTCGTTCTACCCGTAAAATTGTTTGGCAGAATATCATATTAGCATTTGGAGTTAAAGTTATTGTCTTGATTTTAGGTGCTGGAGGTTTAGCTACAATGTGGGAAGCAGTATTTGCAGATGTGGGAGTAGCATTATTAGCAATTTTGAACGCGGTTAGATTACAAAGGCTACAATGGTAAATATTTGGTTAGGAGGTTTTATAAAACTTTATAATCAAAAAAATATAAAGACTTAATATTTATCAAATTTACGTGTTGTTTAAACCAACTTCTTTGAATTCAAACCTACCCGAAAAATCATTATTTAAATAATTTTTAAATTAACTGAGTTAAATTCCATATTTGAAACTTCATCGTATCTAGGTTATTTCTTTAAAGAAATCTGAAAGTTTTATTTCAAAGTAATCACATAAAGATGAAAGCGTGCTTACCGTAATATTACCTCTACTAGTTTCAATTCTAGATATATGTATACCAGTGTCATTATATACATCTTCTTGTGTGAGTCCATTTTTTTCTCTTAAAGCTTTTAATTTTGTAGCTATTTGTTGAAGTAGTTTAGTGTTTTTAAGATGACCTCCCATAATAATGGAAAATTCTTAAGATTCAGTCACTTTTGTAATGACATAAATGTCATTATATTTACATGTAGTTAGCTAAGTTTACAATGGAATACGAAATTCTAATATCTAGTCAAACCCCTGAGAATTTCTTCACGTTGATATCAAAATATTGGTCTCGTGATGAAAATGAAAGATTCAAATATGAACTTCAAAACCTAAAAAATGAATATGGAATTAGCTTAGACGAATTAAATTTAATAGTCGAAAAATACTCAAGCTTGATAATTAAACAAGAAAATTGTTCTCTTTGCCATTCTAATTATAATGTAAATATCAATAATAGAAATCATTTTAAAAATATTTCAAATCAGGCTAGAAAGATATGTGATTCATGTAAAACTTATTCTCCAAATTATATTGGTTACTCTCAAATCGACGAAACAGACCTTGAATTTCAATATGCTGAAATCTCAGAAATGGAAAGGTTTATCTTAAAGGGAATGATAAATTTAAAATCAAAAATGTTAATTTACAAACACATCTTCAACAATGATTTGGAAGATAGAGAATTATGGAAAATCATAAATAATCTGGAGAAAAAAGGGTTGATCTATATCGAAAGAACAAGTGATTGTAAAATTAAAGGTTTTAAATTTCCTTTTGAAGTTGTACAATTAGTAAATAAACAAGTTTAGGTTTTTTTAAATAATTGTTTATCAGATACTTATGTATTTTAACGTACATTTTACAAATTTTTGGGAACTAGCCAGATGTGGTTAACAATGCTGCCATGGCCAAAGTAGAAATTGATGTACCAACCAGAAAGCGACTTTATACAGATTATATGATGTTACTAAAAGTAGAAGGAAAATGGAAAATTATCCATAAATCATATACTCATGTTAGTTATTAAATGAATATCTACTACCTAATAGAGTAGAACAACAATAATTTACTATTCTTATGCTTTAAGATTGAGCTTGTCGAAGTTCTATATATTACTGATTATTCAGTAGATTTCGATAAGCTCAATGTTATATTTTAGTTATTCAAAAAAGCACCTCTTATTTTGCAATAGGCGCTTCTAGGCAGTGTTGAGGTATTCCGAAACCATCTATTAAAACTCCTATATGTGGTCGTAATTCTGTAGAGAGTCGTTCTACACGTTGCCGCAATGCTTTCGATTTCGTTCCACTAATATAACCTTGTTCTAAATACCAAGAAGCATCTTTACGCAATTCGTGCAGTGCGTACAAAACGCCTAATTTCTGAAATAACAATCTGTTTTTTTTATCTTCAATGGTATCTACATAATCAACAAAAGTAGTATATGCCAATTCTACACTATATGCTTTGCCTAAGGCCAGTAAATGTGTTTGCACCTTTAAAAAAGCTTGATATGAAGGAATTCCTTTTTTTACATAATCTCGAATGCGCATAGCAATTGTATACGTAAGTCTTCTTGTACGATAATTAAAAGCGTGTTTATGGAATTTTGCACTATATAAATGATCCTTGTCTACATTATTAGTGTACGCAGGGTTAATAGTACTTAATGTATCTCCAATTCTTGCACCTAATAGTTTAAGGACAGCTGTAAAACCTGCACTATTAAATTCGGACTTAAAATCCGATAAGACTCCCTTGGCAGCTAATTGTAACAGTACATGGTTATCGCCTTCAAAAGTTGTGAATATATCAACATCACCCTTTAGATCAGCGATTTGATTTTCCATCAAATATCCTTTTCCTCCACAGGCTTCTCTACATTCTTGTATCGTGTCATTAGCAAACCATGTAATGATCGATTTAAGTCCGGCCGCTTGTGTTTCTATTTTTCTCTTATCTGATACCGTTGTATCACTGTACGCTTTCATCATATGCGTGAGTGTAATATCATATACATAACAGCTAGCTATTGCTGGAGTTAAACGTAATTGATGGCTTGGATAATCCATTAACAAATCTTCCTGCACCTTTATGCTATCATTAAATTGTCTTCTTTTTAGGGCGTGTTTTACTGCAATAGCTAAGGCTTTTTTGGCGCCCCCAAGACCTGCACGAGCAACACAAATTCTACCTCCAACCAGTGTGCCTAACATGGTGAAGAAACGTTTGCTTGGGTTTTCTATATCAGAATGATAGGTTCCATCTGGTTTAATATCTCCATATTTATTTAACAAATTCTCCCTTGGAACTCGTACTTGATGAAACCAAATTTTGCCATTATCTACACCATTGAGACCCAGTTTGTATCCATTATCTTCTATAATAACACCTGGCATCAGTTGGTGTTCCGCATCACGAATAGGAATTAAAATAGCGTGAACACCGTGGTTTTTTCCTTCTACAATTAATTGAGCAAAAACAGAAGCCATTGATGAATGTAAGGCGTTCCCTATATATTCTTTATTATCATTTTTCCCAGGCGTGTGAATAATAATACTGTCTGTTTCCTTGTCATAGGTAGCTGTAGTTTTAACACCTCTAACATTGGATCCATGTCCGGTTTCAGTCATAGCAAAACAACCCAAAAGTTTCGCTTTTCCCGTTTCAGATAAGTAGGCATCATGATGTTTTTTAGTACCTAGTTTTTGAATACTTCCTCCAAAAAGTCCAAATTGCACCCCGAATTTCACAGCCATACTGCCATCTACATACATCATATTTTCAAAAATAGCTGCATATCCAGGCATATTCTCAGTTCCTCCATAAGGTTTGGGATACGCCATCGCTCCATATCCTTCTTTAGCCAGAAATTCTACTTGTTTCAATACATGTGCTCTAAACGTTTCCTTATCTCTTTTTAGATCCCATTTAAAAATAGGATCTTTTAATATATCTCTAAAGGCATCAACAACAGCAACATGCTCTCCTTTTAATAGATTATCTATGGCAATAGGATCGTAATAATTAGACGTGATTTCTTGTATAGTCTCTACCTCGAATAAGTGCTTATAATGGTTTGGTTGAATACCAAGATTAATTTCTATACCCTTTAAATGCGTATTAAACGGACATTCATCAAAATGGTGACATATCATTTTTTGACTAAACATAGAAAGCGGATACGTATCACTTTCTACTAACTTTAGTTGCGAATTAGAAATTACTTTTTTCCAATTCTTAAGTTCCTGATAGGGAGGAGGAGCCTTTTTGTCTAACCATTTTATGAGGTAATTATAATCCTCTTTTTTAAGTGTATCATCTTGTTCGATTGCTTTTTTCACTACAGAAATTTCAGAATATGACAATAAATCATCAGACCAAATCACGTAAAAAAAAGGTATGTATTGTAAAATACCAGAAGAATAAATTTTTGTTACCATACTATAAATTTACGATAAATAGTTCTTTAAAAGTTTTATTATGAAATTGAAGATTAACGAATTCTTGTAAAACAATGAAACCCTCAGGAGTTAATGAAAAAAGAGTAAATGATTCGTGAACTCTTATAACAAGGCTAGGAGTGTAGGGTAAAGCGAATAATCTTGTTTTTAGTTACTTTTAACAGAAGTACACCAAAATAAAAAAACAACCTTCTAAAATCTAGAAGGTTGTTTGTTGTAATGATTTACTTTGTTCTAAGAATATGCGCTTAGTTTATGAATAATTTCAAACTGCGTTTGTTTCCAGAACGATCTATAATTCTCACCAAATACAATCCAGATTTAATTCCAGAAATATCAATTGTCATATTGGTCGTACTCGTTGGTACTCTTAACGATTTTAGTTGCTTCCCACTAAGATCAGAAATCGTAATAAAACTATTCTTTAGATCTGTTGTGTTTTGTATAGAAACACTCGTAGTTGCAGGGTTCGGGAATATCTCAAAAGATGTGCTTTGGATATCATTTACTCTATTTACTGCAGTTTCACAAATAGGTGCTGTTGTCGAATTACTAAAATAAATGGAATAATCCTTTGCAACCAGTACAAAGTTTCTTTCATCAATCGTTACATAATAATCTCCATCCAAGCCAGGAATTCCAGTACCATTTAAAGAAATTTGTGGGTTTGTCTCATTAAAATTCTGCGTAGCATCAGAAAAATCAACATACCAAGGAGCTACGTTTAAATTAAATGAAAATTGATATAAACCATTATTAGCTAAATTCCAATTTAGTGTAAATAGAGTGACACTGTCCATATTTGGTCCGCCAGTTCCTAATACATAGATATTATCATAAGAGGTATTTATATTAACTAAAGAAGTTTCTGTAGGCGCACCAAAAGTACAGTCGCCTGTAGGCGGATCAATAATAATATCATCTGTAACGGTAATCATAACCGAAGCAGTATCAGTCCCACCATTTCCATCACTAACAGTAACAGTTGCGGTATAATCGCCTGTAGTATATGTATGTGTCGAAATAGCTCCCGTTCCAGAAGTTCCATCACCATAATCAATGCTATAGGTAAGTGTATCGTTATCTGCGTCTGTAGATCCCGAAGCATCTAATACTACATCCAGAGGAGTAACTCCAGTAGTTGGAGTAGCAGTGAGTGCAGCCACAGGAGCTGTATTTACTGGATTTGTATCACCAGCACACAACGGTGCTATATCTGAATTACTACAATAAATTGTAAAATCTCCAGTCGTAGAAACTAGTGCCAGATTATCTCCGTCTAACGTCACATAATAGCTTCCATCTAATCCAACAAAGCTAGAACCTGCAATGGTAATTTGTGATGCAGCTGCATCAAAGTTTTGTGTAGATACTGCAATTAAATCATTATACCAGTTTGGAATACCATTGTTAGTACTAAACGAAAATTGGTACAAACCATTATTTCCTAAATCCCAGTTGATAGAACAATCGGCGATATTATCTAAATTAGGACCACGATCACCAATTACATAAATATTAGAATATGAATTGTTTACAGAAGGTAATGGAGTTGCTCTAGGCGTATCAAAAGGACAAATTATTTCTTCACACGCTGTGTCTACTATTAAGTCAATAGTTTGTACCACACCGCTACTAAAAACACCATCGCTAACCGTTAGAGTAACAATCGCACTATCTTGATTGGCATAGCTATGTGAAACAGTAACGCCCTCTGCAGTAGTACCATCTCCAAAATCCCAAGAATAGGTCAAGGTATCTCCATTTGGATCAAAAGAATCACTGGCATCGAATTCCACATCTGGACCTCCACATCGACCATTATCACTTGCGAACAATGCTACAGGAGGTTTTGGTTCTGTTGTTTGACCAAAATCTACATCACTAGTAGAGTAAAAAGCCTCTTCGCTAAGAGATCGTTGCCAAATACTATAAATAACGTGTTTACCAGTTCTTGCCGGTAGTACAACATCTATATTATCAATCGCAGATGCTTCTCGTGGTCCTGTACGAACTAGGAGTTCTAAACTATCCCACGTAAGTGGTTGATCAGGAGTCCAATCTGCTTTAGTTATATATACATCAAAATATAATGTTTGATGTGGAGCTGTATTGGTCCAGGTTACAGTAAATGGTCCAGGAGTAACTGGTGTAGTTATCCAATCATCCCGTACTTGATCAAGTCCACCATATTTATCAGGTCTTCCGGCACTTGCTAGCTGACCATCTGGGATAATTTCTCGATGCATACCATTGGCATCCATACGTGCAACTTCATTCCAGTCATATAATGCTTGAGTACCATACAAGGCAACGGCATCAATACAGGCAGGTGAATCTGGGCTCTCAGGATTTTCTTGAAAACAGCCCCAAACTCTGCTTGGAGGACTTGTTACAGAACCATGCGGAAAAATGGCTTGAAGACTTGGAAAAATAAAAGCAACACCTATTAATAGTGGAGCAGCTGATTTTTTTAGGTAAGAAAGAATCTGACCTAAGATTGAGGTTTTAGAGTTTGAATTTTTCATGTTGTTATTGAATTGTTAGTAATGAATTATTGTTCAAAAAAAACGGGGTGGTTCAATAACAGTTGTAAATTTAATGCTTACTATTTTTGTTATCAGCGAATTAACATTTCTTTAAGTTCATATTTAACATATATAAAGCTAATCTTATGTTTAAATATCAAAACCTTCACTAATTATCATAAAATATTTGATTATTAATATTTAGCCGAAAAAATTATTATCCTATGTTACCGATAAGGTTTTATTTTGGAAATAAAATGGGCACTTATTCTTTTTTTAAGATTTCAATATGCCTATTAATACGGTTAATTTCATCCGGCTGTGTACCTTTGTAAACACCTCGAATATGTCCTTTTTTATCAACAAGCATTAAATTTTCAGTATGTACAAAACGGTTCTTGTCATTAGTTTGTTTATATAAGTCATCAGCAAAATAAGCTTCTCTCGCTAAATCGTATATTTTCTCTTTTTCACCTGTTACTAAATACCATTTTTTTGGATCAATATTATGGATTTCGCCATACTCTTTGAGAACCTCTATGGTGTCAACACTAGGCATAACAGTATGAGAAAGTAATTTAATCGTATCATCATCTGCATATATTTCTTGTAACTCATGCATATTATTAGTTAATTTCAGACAAACATTTGGGCAACTCGTAAAAAAGAAATTTGCCACATAAATGCTACCTTTTAATGTATTATTCGTTATTTCATTTCCCAATTGGTTTTTAAAATTGAACCCCGGAATTTTATGAAATCCTTCTAACTCATCCGTATTCGATTCCCAGGAAGGTGCAAAATCAGGAGTATTAAAATAGGGTAATTTGTCAATTTTTTGTGTATTAATTTTTATGGAAGTCTCAACTCCTTGATCTGTTGCTGACTGTTGTCTGCACGAAATCAAACAAATACAAACAAAAAATCCAAATACTACATAAAGTTTATTATTAATCATAATTAAAAGGGTTACAATTTTTAGAACCAATAAACCCAAACCGTTCACCATTTATCACAACGTAATTGATATTAATTTTTCCTGCAACATCCCAAGATTTTTGTGGGCCATCTTCCTTACCATTGCGATAGTTAAATTCTTTGAATAATTGTCCGTTACTATACCATTCTCGTTGTGTTCCTATTTTATTTCCCATAGTATCAAAATGGTATTCTAGTTTCATTTGTTCTTTGTTCCACCAAGCTCGGTGGATTCCAGACTTTTTGCCTTTGGTATAATTGCTTGATTCTGCTATATCACCTTTAAAAAAAAACTTTTGTTCCTTACCATGCTTTTTTCCTTCCATATACATTGCACTATATGTAGTAACCGTATCAATTTTAGAAAAAACTATTCCTGAATATGGTTTTTCTTTGTAAAGCATTACGCCATTCCTAAAACTTAAATCATTGTCAGTAATATCTAACTTATTGACCTTGGACTGACAAGAACATAGCCAAAAAATCAAAAGAATATATTTTAACTTAGAGAATGAAAACACTGGGTATATATAGATTTTTAAAAAGCTAAAAACATTTTGAATTCATAAAACCCGAATGGAAAATAGTGTATTATTTTCCATTCGGATGTACGTTATAGTTTTATAACTAATTCATTAAAATTATCTTTTTAGAATCATGCGTTTCGTTGCACTTGCATTTTTAGTTTTGATCACATAGATGTATATGCCCGTATTCATATTTGATAAGTCTACAACCACTTTGTGTTTTCCTGCGCGTTGTAGGTTATTATCAATAGTCTTCACTAGCTGACCTTTTAGGTCAAATATTTTTAGACTTACAGGTGATTCCTGAGCTAATGAATACTCGATGGTCGTTGTTTTAGTAAATGGATTCGGGTAATTTTGTATACCTAGTGTAGTATCAGATTCAAAATCGTCAGTAGATAATACTTGCCCACAATTAGGTTCTACTTCAGATTTACTAAAATATATAGTAAAGTCGCCAGTCTTAGATACCATAACTAAATTACCATCATTATCGATTGTTACAAAATACGAACCATCCAATCTTTCTATTTGAGCACCGGAAAAGGTAACTTCTGGATTAGTTTCATTAAAATTATGTGTTATAATATCTAAAAAGGAAGTATACGTACCTATTGTTTGATAATCAAAATTATATAAGCCTGAATTATTTAAATCCCAGTTAATAAAGAATTTAAACATATCACTTAAATCAGGTCCGTTATCACCTTTTACATAGGCAAATTGATACGTTTCGTTTACAGAAGGTAAAGCACTTTCTCTTGGTGCATCAAAAGGACAAAACAAGTCATTACAATCAGGAGTTCTAACTAAATTAATGGTTTCTGTGGTACCAGTACTAAATTCTCCATCACTAACGGTAAGTGTAACCATAGCAGTATCTAAATTTTCATAGCTATGAGAAACTTCAGCGCCTTCAGCAGTTGTTCCATCTCCAAAATCCCAAGTATACGTTAGTTCATCTCCATTAGGATCATAAGAACTTGCAGCACTAAAATCAACATTTGGTCCTCCACAATATCCATTATCACTAGAGAATATAGCTTCTGGTGCTAGATTTACTTCTGAGGATCCAAAATCAACATCACTTGTAGAATAAAAAGCCTCTGCGGTAAGAGATCGTTGCCAAACACTATAAATAACGTGTTTACCTGTTCTTTGTGGTAATATGACATCTATATTATCTGTTGCAGCAGAAGGCCTAGGAGCGGTTTCTACAAGAAGTTCTAGGCTATCCCAAGTTAATGGTTGATCAGGAGTCCAACTCGCTTTGGTTATATATACTCTATAATACAAGGTTTCATGTGGTGCGGTATTGGTCCAGGTTACAGTTATTGGTCCAGGAGTAACCGACGTAGCTACCCAATCATTTCTTACCTGGTCTAATCCACCATACTTGTCTGGTCGTCCAGCACTGGCAAGGTTACCGTCAGAAATAATGGCTTGATGCATGCCACCTGCATCCATTCGTGCTACTTCATTCCAATCATAGAAAGCTTGCGTTCCCCAACCGATGATTGCATCTTCACAAGCAGGAGAATCTGGACTTTCCGGACCTTCTTGAAAACAATTCCAAACCCGACTAGGAGGGTAGGTTACAGTTCCGTGTGATAAAATATATTGAATAGGTGTTGCTACTAGGAATAAGCAAATAAAAATTTGGGCTTTGAGGAATTTATTTTTCATGTTAGTTAGTTAGTTGGTGAGTAAGTGAATAACTAGAATTCCACACGCTAGTTATTTTGTGTTTATTACCATCTAACTTAAAATTTAGAATTTTATTATTTATTATACTAAATATTTAATTTTAACATCGCATCACAGAAATTTCAAATGTTGAAATACGACCGTTTTACTCATATAAAGATATTTGTACTATAATGTACTTGCGTGGCGCCTGTCCGCCGCAACGTAGTGAAGGAGGATCACTTTACTTTGGTACAACATAATTTTGAAGATTGATAATCCTTAAAATTGTGGGCTAGGAGGTGCGTTGACTTTTATTACTTCTACATATTCTTTAAAAGTTTTCTAACGAAATCGAAGATTCACGAACTCCTCTAAAAAATAAAAATCCTGTGAGCTAAAAGCTTCTTTAAAAAAGGTAATGGAACACTTATTGCCCGAAACGACGGTAGGAGAGTAGGGGAATGTGTGTGGAATGGAAAAGAAATAGACGCTTTAATGACATATCGACATCCTTTTCTTGCATTATTTGAATTTCTGTCATTGATTTTACAAAAAGTTAAATGAATCATCAATTGGTCTGACATTTGACGTCAAGGAATCAAAGAAATAGCTGTATGTCTATTATTATCGTTTTAGGAACTGCTCATTCAGAAGGTGGAGCTTGTACATCTGAAGAATTATATAAAATTATCGAAGAAATTTCTCCTGAAGTAGTTTTTTGTGAGGCTTCACCTGAAAAATTACCTCAATATTTAAAGAGGACTGATGTTAACAATCCAGAAATGAACGTCTTAAGAAGGTTAATCAAAGAAAAACCTATTGAAATAGTTCCTATTGATGTGAATAAAGATCCTTTTGACAGTCGTCTTGAAGGTATGTTTGATTTGATTGGAAGAAAAATGAAGGTATATTCAAATGCGTCTAATATGATATTAAATGAAACGTTTTCTAATGGTTTATTTTTTTTAAACAGCACTGAGAGTGATAAAATATTTAGAGATAAAAATTCCCTGGAAAGATACTTCATAGATAAGGTGAACAATCAAGAGTTATCAGAATTCTATTCTGAATGGTTGAAATGGAATGACCTACGAGAAAATCAATGGATTCATCTTATTGATAACTACTTTAAAATAAATAAACCTAAAAAAGCAGTGTTTCTTGTTGGTGCTAATCACAGATATCGTTTAATTGATAAGATTCAAAAAATTCGCGATAGGAATGAGTTAAATTTTGATTGGCATTTTTTTCCATTCGAATGGAAACCGAGAAGACAATAGTAAAGTAGGGGAATGCGTGTGGAATGGTATATTCACTTAAAATCTTAGTAATTTCAATCATTTTTAGTTTGTTCCTTAATCAATTTATCCTTTGCTGCTTTCCATTTAAGCGAGATTTCAGCAAATTTATTAGGGAAACTTAAACTTTCACTTAGAAATTTAAATTGGTGGTTAAGGTCAACAACATATTTTCTGTTCTTTATATGAACACCATTATTATTTAGTAGATCAAACAGGCCAGAGTCGAGTTTTAATACTAAATTTTGGTAGTTAATTACATATAGATAATACAGTTTTTTATACATAAAATCTTTATCTCCGCCATACTTTTCTATTAATTTGTAAGTTAAACTAATTTCGGTAGTAAAATAAATAATCCTATTTACCTTATCTAAATATAAATCATCTAAAGGAGTTGCAAATTCAAGAATGTTATTTGTCAAAAAGATGAAATCATCTGTTTTAAACTCGCTTTGTTGAATCATCTTAATCTGATCAAGAATTGTTCTTTCCTCTTCTTGGTTTTTGAAAATTTCATTAGCTTTAATCTGAGCCTTAAAAGCTAAAAAAACTAGAATAGCGGCTAGTCCATTTATAAAAGGTGCTGTAATTCCACCAATAGTGTCTCCAATTCCTCCCGTATTCGAAAAATCATAGAAGTCAAACATTAAGGGAAAGTAGGATGCTAAAGGTGGGATTATAAGAATAATAAGAAGTATTAATAGGAAAAACTGACTAGTTGTGTAATTTTCGATCTTAAATATATTTTTTAGTTTTTTTGCCATCTATTAAGTTGATTTATTCCCTTTAGTATAAAGTTAAGAAATTAATAATACATGTATTTATCAGTTTTCATATATATGATTCCATTCCATATCAAATCTAATTTCGAAGTTCTCAATATTTGGTTTTTCTTCTCTACGAAGACTTTTAATATATTCGAGGAAGTGGGCTTTGATATGTTGTAACATAGCCCAAGGATTAAGAACAATCCCCATTTCATTACCACTTATTTCTCCTGAAGTCATAAGGATACTTGGATTATTAGTTATAGAAAAACCTTTTTTTGGGAAACTACTATGAAATACCCCACAGCGACCAAGTTTGTAAAAACCTTTAGTTACTAACTTGTAGTTTTCTTCGGCAAATTCTTTCTGCATAACATATGCATTACTTTCTGGGCTATACCTCGGAGGAATAGGAGATTCAGGATCAAATTCTGCCATCAATTGTTCTGCATGATCAAATAGACCCGGAATAATAGCTTTTAATCCATAATTAAAAAATACACGGGACTGTCCATCACTATTTTTTCCTTTTAGATATTGAGCAATCATTTCAAAATAATTTAACACGTGCATTAGTATACTATTAGAATAAGAGTACTGATCGATTTGCTTAGCAAGCATTTCCGCTGGATAAAATAGAGAATAAAGAATCTGGTCTTCGAAGACATCAATCTTATCCATGATTGAAGGGTTTTTCAGCTTTTCATCTTGATAGTTTAGACTAATGTTAAATGCCATCATTGCTTTTTAGAATTTTATGTCTTACAAAATACTAATTAGTTTGGAATGTTTTTTTTCATAAAGGTTAAATTAAATTTCTATTAAAACATTATGTAAAATAGAACCTAGAAGCTTTAAAATGGCCTCTGAAAACTTTGGCATAAACAATAGGTGAATGAGCGTATATATTTTAGAGGGTTAGCAATACATATTCTTAAGAATAACTAGGCTAAAGGCTAGTTCAAAGCAATCTTAATCAGTTCCAATGTTTTCTAAAATATAGTGATTGAGCCGTACATTGTTTCCAAAGTTTTGGGAAGCCTTGATGCTTCGGCAAGCTCAGCACAGGTTTTTTTGTTCTTTTGTCATTTACCTTGAGTTTATCGAAGGGTCAAGAAAAAAAGATAATGCAAACTCTTAGAAAAGTTTAATCTGTATTCTGTGGTTAGCATATGCATAGAAATTATCTCGCAGAGTAATTTTATGCTTATGCGGGAACTTTCACGAGAATCGCATAAAAACTTTTTTTACGCATAATTAATCAAATACGCGATTTATAAACAACCTAGTTGGCTATGTGGCTGAATATTGTGTGTAGAATAAAATGCCAGAAGCATTTTGTTATACAAAACAATCGAGCGCATAGGCAGCGGCAATTTTACATAACGGCAAATTATAGCTACAAATGTGAGCAGGATGTTTAAATAATAGCTTTTTTGGAATTATGATGACCCCAGTAGCTAAAATGGCTATGAAATGGAATTACTGTGGGATATTTTACATAATACTAAATTATAGATACAGATAAACTTAGCGTGTCGTAAATTGGCTTTTACATAATTGCTGACGATATAAAACACCTGACGGTGTTATGATATCTGCAACTATGTAAAATGCAAGCATCCGCCAATTTGCTACAATATACATTTGTACTATAATTTATATTATGTAAAATAGAATATTTTAAACCATACCCTAATTATTTATTGTTTATAGATAAATTCATTAATCAAGAGACCAATATTACTAATTCTAATAAATCTAATATTTCGTACAATGGTTCAAGTTTTTTCAATTATGCGATTCTCAGTGATTAGGAATTTCTACATATTTATAGCTATATGATTATTAATTTCCGCATTTCTATATAAATGAAATAAAAACTAACAAAACACAAATGATCTACTAATCTCGTGTTCCTGATTAATGAATGATGATTTACTAAAACTGTGTTACTATAACTAAAAATAGCCCCATAAATTTAATAACACAGAATTTCACTTTTTAGAATGGCGCAAAAGTATCTTTCGGTCCGTCTGGTATACTCCAACGCTGGCGTGCTGTTATAGTTTTTGTATCATCAAATTCAGTTATTGAGTTTTCAGAACTACCATAGCTATTGGTGCTACCTCGTGGGATTTGCATATGGTCTCCATATAACCAGACCACCAGATTACTACGTTGTCCACTAATGATTGGATGTGTAGCATGTGGGACATTACCGCGATGAATTATTGCTTTACCTGGTTCAAAAATAGTTTGTACCGTTTTTCCTGTGGTTTTATCATGGAAATCAACTTGTGAACCTGTAAATTCTTCATCAGGTAGGTTCATATTGATATTCAAAGTAGCGGCTGAAGCATCAGTATGCGCGTGCAAATCTTTATCCTTGTCAGGATTATACTGAATGGAAAAACCAAATGTTTGGTTATCATAGCCATAAGTCCCCAGTAACAAACGAGCAATCGGACGCATATATCGGTTCATCATATCGTCGTAAAATGCTTGAAAATTAGGCGCAGCCAGATGTCCTTCGGAGCGTGGATCAAGCATAACCCCGTAACGATTTAATTGGATTCCGTATGGTGCGCGTTTAGGGATTTGTGAATTTGCTACAGCTTCTAAATAATCTCGGAATTCCGCTAGGCGTTTAAGGTCAAAAAACTGTGCAGTATAAACTCCGGGAATAATTTCTTCCCATAAATCGGCAACAGCATTTTCTTTTTCTGGGTTTTCCCAAGCATCATTAATAGCTTGTCGCAAGCGTGGATCAAGCAGTGTTTCGTCAGGGATAAGTAAGTTATCTTTATTTTCGATTTCCCACGCTGCCCAAGCATCTTCGAGCAATTTTCTGTTACTGTTCCAAAAATGTGATACAGAGGCTTCCCGTTTCAATGATGCTTCACGAGATGGCTGAGTGAGCGCACGGGCTTGTGCGAGTGTATTATTTTTTTTCATTTTTTTAATGTTTTTATTAAAAGCGAATGCCTTTACTATGAAAGACATTCGTTTTATGTAATAAATCAATCTTAGCTACAAAAAAGTTAATCTCTTTTAATTTCTTGTAAATCTAGTAACATGCTTTCCCAGTTTTTCTGGTTATTATGGTCAAATTGTGCCCCATTTTCATCTGCAATCGTAAAACGCTTAATCGCTGGCGTTTTGGGGGTTGCCTGAAATAATTGGTACGCTTCTTCTTTCAAAGCATCTGCAATTGGTAAATCTATAGATGCGTACACAGCGCGTTTACAAGCTTCAATAGATTCTGCAGGGAATTTAGAAATACGTTCTGCTAGTGCATCTACATAAGGTCCTATTTCATCTGCATCCAAAGCTTTATTTATCGTTCCGAATTTTTCCGCTTCATCAGCATCCCAATCTCTAGCTCCTAAAATAATTTCCAATGCTTTACCAAGTCCAGCTTGCCTTGCCATACGAGACGCTCCCCCACCACATGGTAAAATTCCCATACCAACTTCCATTTGCATAAACGTAGCTTTACCTCTTGCAGCAAAACGCATATCTAATGCTAATGCCATTTCGTGCCCGCCACCACGCGCAAAACCTTCAATTTTTGCAATAGTTGCTTGTGGCACGTTGCTTAATCGTTCTAATACAGACTGTAGATCAAGTAACTTAACCTCACTTCTTGGCACAACTTCTTCAGACATATCTCTTAGCAAGTTGGTATCATAATGACATACCCAATAACCAGGATTTGAAGATTGAAAAACAACCACTTTTACGCTTCTGTCTCTTTCTAATCGTAAGCAAAGACTACTTAGGTCTGCTAACATTTCTTGTCCTTGTACATTGACAGGTCCAAAGTTAATATCTACTGTTAAAATTCCACCGTTTTGTTTTGCTGTGAATGTTTGAAAATTTTTGTAATCCATTTTATTTGATTTTTAGAGTTATTATTTAATTGTTTACTGAGGCGAATGTGTGCTGTTTTATCTTTCCGTTTTCAATAATGTAAGTGTCCGTAGCTAGCCGTAAGTCTATGTGTTTATTTTTTCCATTCCAAACGAAGTAAACCACCTTACCGTTCGTTTCTTGTTTGATGGTATTGAATTGAAAATCTTCGAAATTTGGCAAGAACTCTGTATAGAATTCTAATATCTCGGACTTACCTTTATAGGTTTTTTCTGGAGTAATAAACAATGCATCATCTGAATAATCTTCTGCTACATTTGAAGCGTTTAATGTATCAACAGCCTTCATATGGCTCTCAAAAACATCTTGTGAATTTTTCATTATAACTATTGTTTTAAAATTATAATGCAAATGTACTTTAGCGTCTGTGGTTAGATTTGGTAAGAAAAAAAGAGGTTTTAGTAAAAAACGAGGAAAGGATACTATTGAGAGTCTTTTAGGTTGGCTTGGTAGTTTTTTGCAGTCATTCCTTTATATACCTTGAATGTTTTATCTAGATGACTACTATCAGTAAATCCTAATTCGTGAGCAATTTCTGAAACAGTAGAATTGGTGTATTTAAGACGTGTTTCCGCCAATTTTAATTTGTAATTAAGTATGTATTTTTTTAAACCAATTCCCATGTTGCTTTTAAAGTATTGACTAATGTAATTTTCTGAAATATGGAATTGGTTTGACAACTCTTTCTTCGAGAGTTTTTCAGAATCATGAACGTAATGATGAATGTAATTGATAATGCCCTGAATCTTAGAATCAGTAATATCTGTTGAAACAAAGTCAATGTTTCTAGATATTAAGTGAAGTATGGAATGTAATACAGATTTTAAGATAGTTTCACTTTTTAAATTTTCATCATTATACTCGTTGCATAGTACTGTGAATAAAGAAAGAATACTACTTTCATCAGTTTTAGATTGAAATTTTAAATGTGATGTTCTATTAGCACCGTGTAATATGGTTTCTATTTTTTTAAACCATTGCTTGCGTTGCGCTTTATTTTCATCTGATAACATATCACCAAAAAAACTGTTAAGAAATTTGACAGCAGAGACCGTTGTTGGTGTTTTTATTTCAAAATTGTACTGGTCGCTAGGTATAAAAATAAAAATTTGATTGTCATTATAAGCTACTCGATGATTATTGATAATTAGTGTACCAGAGCCTTTTTCAATAAATAATATTTCAAAAAATCGTATGGGTGTGTATTGACAAAAAGCTAACGCTGTTACATCTTTAAACTTTTTAATCACGATATTTTCAAATATAGTTCTAGGCATGATTTAACCAACTATTTCTTCTGTTTTGGTAACTAATTTTGTAATTAATTCATCATCATAAGCATCTTGATGGGCTTTGGCAAAATTACCTTTCGGATTGCCTTTATCATTATCAAAATACTTACCTGTGCTGTCTTTATAGTCTTCTGAAATTGCTAAATCATATAATATATCAGAACCTTTTGATGCTGGCGACCAATGTTGTCCATAGGCTTCATTTGCCATGTTGGTATTTAATAAAGAACCAGGGTTTACAGCAATCGTAGTAATACTTGGGTTTTCTTTTGCAAAAGCAAAACTCCACATCGTTAATGCCAGCTTACTTTGAGCATAGGCTTCATTAGCATTAACATTACCAACTCCAGCTAGCATCGTATCTGTAACATGTGATTGAGCTGCCGAACTTAAATTTATAATACGTGATGATTCAGAGTTTTTTAGTAATGGAAGTATTGCATTGGTTAAAACATAAGGTGCAAAATAATTAACCACTAGCCTAATATCAAAGTTTTCAAATTTACTAGTTGCTGAAGTTTTAAAAATTCCTGCGTTATTAATTAGTACATCTATTTTAGAAACCTTGTTCCTTATGTTAGTTACCATTCGTTTCACATCCTCTAAATCTGAAAAATCGGCAACAAAACCATCTACATTATTATTCCCTGAAACTTCTTTTATCTCTAAAATTACACCTTGTAATTTTTCTTTATTTCTACCATGAACGTAAATGGTATGTCCATCTTTAGCAAGTTTTACAGCTGTTAATTTTCCAATTCCGTCTGTACTCCCTGTTATTAGTATGGTTTTATTCATAAAAATCTCTTTATTTATACTTTCTAATGTTTACGCTATAATTTCTTTTGAAGTACAAAAATAGTTAGACGACAAAAATTCTAATGAGTAAAAATCAATGCTATTTTAGTAAAAAACAAGGATTTGATTAAATAAAAACATCTTTCTTCTTAATTTATATGGTTATACATACATATTACGCTTCCCTCCTACGTTTATAGGATACGCAAAGTTTATTAGTAGCTGTAATTTTCCCGGTCACAACAAATACTACAGCATTCTTCTTTATATTATTTATCTACTCTTGTTGCTGTTTTACTAATAATTTTCCAATCATTTTTAAACTTTTTTAGCAAGAATAAATCAATATACACCCATGCTCTATTAGGGCCAGCAATTTCAACTTTTGCTGTTGCGATATCTTTTGTAACAGTAACCTCTAAAATTTTAGCATCCCTCCCATTGAACTTTCCTTTTTCAGCGTTTTTAAAAAAATCAGCATATTCACTTGGGGAATATTTTTTGAAATCTCCATCTCTGTTGGTTAGATATAATGTCGCATTGTCTGAAAAGGCATTTAGTAACATTTCTCTCTTGTTATAAGAACTACCTTCCATATATTTTTGGAGAGTCTGCACAACTGCAGGATGATGTGCTGATTCTCTATATGTGGAAGCGTCGCTTATTGGATAAAAATTTTCCGTAATAATAGAGGCCATTTTATTGTTTTCTCTTTTAATTAAAAAAGATCCACCCCAAACTACTTTAGGATACTCTATAACTTGCGCTATCATTTCGCCCAAAGATGGAATGGTACTTTTAAATTTTTCTATAGCCTCTTCTTTTGGAGCCCAACGGAATTCTACATTTTTATTTGTTGGTAAATCATTCGTAGTAGATTTAGCGACATACATCTGTCGTATACTTACAGCGTTATTAAAATCAAATTTATAAGTAAAAACACCTTTAAGGTTTGGTTTTGTTATGGATACTCCATATTTCTTGGAGATACTATCGATAACTTCATTTATAGTATGTCTTTTCTCATAAAATGCACCTATTGTTATCCAACCGATTGTTGCTTTTTTTAATAAAATATCTCCGTTATCATTAACAATAACTAAATTAATAACGGATGTATTTACATCTTTATCAATTTTAGATTGGGCATGTATACATTGAATTGTAAGGAGCATCGCTAATACTAGGATGTAATTTTTCATACTGATTGTTTTTATTATTAATATGCTGCAAATGTCTAAGGTTTAGACACTGTTTCCTACTTACATCACGATCTTGGCATACAAAATGGGTGGATAAAACATATTTTTTGAGTTTGTGTTAAATAAAAAACATCAAGGGATGTACGGCATTATCGCGAAAGCATAACTTGTACGCAATCTTATTTTTGATTTGAAGAATTGCGATACTGTACCACAGTAGCGAAAGTAATATTTTTAAAAGCCGTAAAAGCTAAGTGTAACAACTCAAAATAATAGGGAATCCAAGTAAACTAAAGCACATTTAGTAATACAATCTAAAATCAAGTAGTTTACAGGCTTTATAATGTCTTTGGTGCAACTCTTCTACAACATCTAGCATATTCTCATCTTCTTTAAATAAGTTAAAGAATGCGATATCAAGATTAGAACTAGTGATTCCATTATATGGATTACCGTATCCAGAAACACCTTTTGCGCCGGTAATATCCAAAAAATATTGTGCCTCTTCTTCGTCTAAATCCAGCACTTTTGCATTTGAAAAATGTAAAATCTTTCCTTGTAATCTTCCTTCAAAAATTTCTGCAATCTCCTGTAAACTGTAATAGTAATCATTCAAACAAATACTATTTGCTTCACCTGTTATCACAAAGTAGATGATTTCATAATTTTTAAAATAATGATCATCCAGGACCAATGCATTTAAGCTAGCCTCTAAACCTTCAATGGTGTCGCATGTTTTATAAATACTAGCTACTCCATATTGCGAAGTTAATTTTTCTAATTTTTCTTGTGCTTCGGTAATCTTGTTTGTTTCTATATCATCCACTGCTTCTAAACAGTAAATGAAATAATCTGTATCTATCAATTGTTTTTGGGGTAATTGCTGTCTTTTATCTAACAAAACTTCAGGATTTATGAAACGTATATAAATAGCAAAAATAATGTAACTCTTTTATTCTTTTAAATAAAAAAATAAACTAGAACATAATCATCCAGTATTTATTCTCACTTCGCTCCTATTATCAAGTAAACTCAATTAGTCCTTACGTATACGTTCATAAAAGAATGAAAAAAGATCAAAGTATAAATGATTGTACTTTTAGAATATCTTAAAAAAAATTAGAAAACTTTTCTATCTTTTTTTGTACTTTTAATTTTATGGGAAAATATATACTATTCATCGTTATTCTTTTATGTGGTGTCAACCTATTTGCAAAAAATCTACCTGCTGAAGAATCTAAGAATGTTGCTATCTATTGGGATGCATCTTTTTCGCAAAAAGACAAGAATATCTCTAAGGAGCTTGAATTTTTGGATGTTTTTTTCAAAGATCACCCAAATGTCAAAGTAAAACTAGTTATCGTAAACTCTAAATTAGTTACGGATGAACACATAGAGATTAAATCCTCGGATTGGAGTTCACTAAAACAAAAACTTAGTGATGTCAATTATGACAGTGCGTTGGATCTCGATTTAATAAATACTAAGATAACGGCTGACTTCTTACTTTTTTTTACTGATGGACATGGATATTTAGGTGAATTTAAAAAAAACTTATACAGTCCTAGAATATATACTATAAGTAGTACTCCAAAAATTAATAAAAAGTTTCTTTATGAAACTTCCTTTTATAGTTTAGGGTATCATATTAACCTTCAAGAACTAGATGCGAATTCTGGTGTAAAAGTTATTACAGAAAATAAAAAAATGATTCGCTTAGAGTTTGTCACTAATAAAAATACAGATTCACAAAAAAAATATATAGAAGGCGTCGTTAAAGATGATATAGATGTTTTACCTGGTATAAATGTTCTGGTACAAGGTAAAAACAGAGGTACAATTACAGATAAAAATGGTAATTATAAAATTGCGGTAGAACCCGGGGATGTTTTGGTATTTAGTAGTGCTAATAAAGAAGAAGTTATAGCAAAGGTAACTACTGATGATAATTTTATTGACATCAATATGAATGATAAAGTGACTAGTTTAGAAGCCGCTATTGTCAAATCCAAAGTGCGAAAAGAGCGAATAATGGTTGATGTAGGAATGAGGAAAGTGGATGAAAAATCCGTAGGATATGCAGTTCAGACTGTCGAGGTCGATGATCAAATTGACTTAGGACAAGAAATAGCCGGTAAATTTACAGGAGTAAAGCTTTATAGTCAAAGTAGTCTAAATAATGTTATAATACGTACACGAAAGACCTTTTTAGGATCAACTGAACCTGCAGTATTTATAGATGATGTGCCTACAGGCGGTAATCTCGATATTCTTGATTCCTATAATGTTGAAAGTGTAAAAGTATTGAAAGGATTTGCAGCCACTAACCTGTATGGTTCTGTAGGAGTTAATGGTATCATATTGATTACTACTAAAGGTGGAAAAAAACTATCCGGTAGGAATAAAGAAAAAGAACAGAAAAACAAAAATATTCCGGTTAAAATCTTTACATCTCCACTTCTTGTATCTGATGGTCCGGAATCTAATTTTATAACCTTATTTAAAAAAGAATCTGACTACAATAAAGCATATAAAATGTATCTTAATATGCGAGAGTTTAACAAAGATAATGTCACTTTTTTTGTAGAATGTTCTGATTATTTTTTTGATAATAATAAGAAAGATATAGGAATACAGATTCTTTCCAATCTAATAGAATTATTTCCAAATAATACTTCTGTTCTTAAAGTGTTGGCTTTTAATCTTGAAAAAAGGGAGTTATTTGATCGTGCACAAAAAGTGTATCAAAGAATTATTGATGTTTCACCTTTGCAATCACAGATATATCTAGATTTAGCCAATAATTATTCTAATGAGAAACAATATCAGAAATCTGTTGATTTGTTTAATAAGGTTGCTAAGAACAAGGTTAAAGCAATAAAATCATTTAATGGATTACAAAATCAAATAGAAAATGATTTTAAATACTTGCTATCCAAACGTAATCAAAAATGGAGGTTAAGAAATGTTGATCAAAAGTTTTTTATGTTACCTAAATATGACTTACGAGTTGTTACAGAATGGTCTCATCCCGTTGTAGAATTCGAAATGCAATACATTAATCCAAAAAAGCAATATTTTGTTTTAAGTCATACCATGAATAAAGACAAAAAAACTATAGATCACGAACTCACTTATAAGTATACATCAGATGAGTATATAATTGCAAATACAGAAAAGGGAGATTGGTATCTAAACATCAAACTTCCTAATGATTATATTCCAAATATTAAAGAACCTAAATTTTTAAAAATTAAATTGTATACTAAGTTTGGAAGTGCTGAAGAGAAATTACAGACGCATATCATAAACTTAGATAGAATTACTCAAAACAGAATATTTACTTCTTTTAAGATTTAACATATAACAACCATTTGATTCACATTTTCCTACGCTCCTATCTCTACGATAACTAAAAAGTACAATTAATCGTATAATTTACTTATCGTTATGATAATGCACTTCATCATTTATAGAGAGCACGGTTCTTAGTGTTTTTTCAAGAAAAGCAGGTTCACTACCAGGTCCAATAGTCAACAATTTAGAATCGGTTATCGGAACACCATTAAATGGCCTTATAAATACTTTACCATCAGGAGTGCGTTCAAAAAAAGTATATGCTTTTGCATTGCCTATTTTAGTGCAACCTTTTACTCTGAGAATACTTTTAGGAAGTGCACGACAAATATCGTGTATACATTTTTCACTAGGTAAAACAGGCAAATCAATAGAACACGAAGACCAATGTGCTTTTTGATGATCTAACTTTTGTGCCATATTTACTGAAGGTAATAATTTAGGTAGTAATAGAGTGTCCAAACTTTCCATAGTTACTATTGTAGCTACTGGGTTCAGCTTTTTTAATTCATCAATCACCAGATTTTTTCTATTTTGATTTATCTTTTCTAAATGTGTTAAAACTAATAATGAAGAAACCTGAATTTGATTAGCCTCCAGTTCATTATGCTCTCCTCGCTTTTGCCAATTTTTAACGTCTATTACAGAAACCTGAATGGGTGGCAAAAATCTATCATTCATTCCTACACCTAAAAACTCCATTAGTGAGCATGCGTCTGATGTTCCGTTAGCTTCAATCAGCGTAACTCCCTGTACTCTTTCAGGAATTCTATTTACAATGTTTCTGAGTTCATCTATACCACTACAACAGATACAACTGCCGCTTAAAGGTTTAATGTTCTTTAGTTCAATTTGTTTAGCAAATTGTTGCACATCCATATTGGCATTTTCGTAATCATTAAGAATAACAAAAGGATTCCATCCATTAGCAGAAAAATTTTCTATCAAATGTTTCAACAATGTTGTTTTACCAGCACCCAAAAATCCAACAACAGTTATAATGGCTTCCATATTTTTCTTTAACATATACCTATACGTTTTACTTGCTATTTGGTCTAAATGGTTTGATAATTTCGTTATTACATACTAAATATGGACCATTCATAAGGTCTATACAATACGGTACTGCAGGGAAAACGGCATCTAAACATTCTCTAATTGATTTTGGTTTTCCTGGTAGATTAATAATTAAGCTGTTTTTTCTAAGTCCAGCCGTTTGGCGGGATAGAATGGCAGTAGGTACAAATTTCAAAGATTCGGTTCTCATGAGTTCACCAAAACCAGGCATCATACGATCGCATACGGCTTCTGTAGCTTCTGGTGTAACATCTCTTTTGGCTGGACCAGTCCCTCCTGTGGTAACAACCAAGCAACATTTTTCATTATCAACCATATCGATAATTGTTTTTTCAATATCCTCCTGCTCATCCGGGACTATTTTATAAACGCTTTTCCAATCAGAAACCAAATAGTCCTGTAATGTATCAATTATAGCTTTTCCACTGATGTCTTCGTAAACGCCCTTATGGCATCTGTCACTTACTGTTATTATACCTATTTTTGCTATTGACATTTTCTTATAATACTTATTAAAATGATATCATGTATTTTGAAGTTATAGAATGTAAATCTAGTCTTCTATTTTATTAAGGATTTTAATTTGAATGGTAAATATAATATTAATCCACATTAAAGCAACTTAGTTGTGTTTAGTCTAGATTATGGTTTGCATATAGTATTTTGTCTTTGAATCGAAATATTGACATAACTTGTTTATTCAGAAGCGTATAGAGTAAAATCTTATGAAATCATATCCTCACAAACACATGAGCTGTAGCTTTTTAAAATAGCCAAAAAACATTTCTCTGCTTAAAATACTCAGAAACTTAGATCGTTAAACTTTTGTTGTAATAGTGTTCATATTGTCTTTTAGGAAACAATATGAATCAGATTTTCTTTAAATTTATAATCTAACGAACTACTTTAAAGAATGAAGACACTTTCACACATTTTTTGCACACTCATGCTTACGTTTTTAATGGTTTTTTCGACTTCAGCACAAGAGAAAGCCTCTACAGAAAATCCTTTTGATGGACTTAAATTAAGAAGCATTGGTCCAGCGTTTATGAGCGGACGAATCGCTGATATCGCTATTCATCCAAATAATGAAAACATTTGGTATGTTGCCGTAGGCTCTGGTGGTGTATGGAAAACTATTAATTCTGGGACTACTTGGGTGCCTATATTTGATAAGGAAACCTCCTACTCTATCGGAACTGTTACAATAGATCCTAACAATCCGCAGACCATTTGGGTAGGTACAGGTGAAGATGTTGGTGGACGTCATGTTGGTTTTGGTGATGGTGTTTATCGAAGCGATGATGGTGGACAAACCTGGACTAATATGGGGCTTAAAGAAACGCAACATATTTCTCGTGTAAAAGTTCATCCTGATAACAGTAACATTATTTGGGTAACGGCACAAGGACCACTTTGGAGTAAAGGAGGTCAGCGGGGCTTGTATAAAAGTAAAGATCGAGGTAAAACCTGGACAAAAACGCTTGGTGATGATACATGGACAGGTGTTACAGAATTAGTATATGATCCTAGAAATCCTGATCGTATGTATGCGGCGACCTGGCAACGGCACAGAACTGTAGCAGCTTATATCGGTAATGGTCCTGGTACAGCATTATATCGAAGTGATGATGGCGGAGATACTTGGGAGAAATTAACCAATGGTTTGCCAAAAACATCTATGGGTAAAACAGGTTTGGCAATTTCTCCACACAATCCAGATGTACTGTATGCAGCAATTGAGTTAGACCGGAGAACAGGTGCTCTATATCGCTCCGAAGACGGTGGAAGTTCTTGGTCTAAACAATCAAATACTATTAGTGGTGGAACGGGTCCGCATTATTATCAAGAATTATATGCCTCACCACATCAAAAAGATCGGTTATATCTTATGGATAATACCATGCAAATTTCTGAAGATGGTGGAAAGACTTTCTACAGAATGAATAGAAAAAACAAGCACGGTGATAATCATGCCATAGCATTTAGAAAAAATGACCCTAATTACCTACTTGTTGGTACCGATGGCGGGTTATATGAATCCTTTGACTTAACAAAATCTTGGAAATACATTGAAAACTTACCTGTAACTCAATTTTATAAACTAGCAATAGATGATGCCGAACCGTTTTATAATATTTATGGAGGTACTCAGGATAATAGTACCGAAGGAGGTCCATCACGAACGGATAACATTCATGGTATACAAAATAGTGATTGGCGTGTGATTCTTAATTGGGATGGGCATCAACCAGCCACGGAACCGGGAAACCCAAATATTGTATATGCTGAACGTCAAGAGGGTACGCTTTCGCGTTTGGATATGAAAACTGGTGAAGCTGTAGACATACAACCACAACCAGCCGAGGGCGACGCAATTCAACGTTTTAATTGGGATGCTCCTATATTAGTAAGTCCACACAAACCGTCTACTATCTATTTTGCCTCACAACGTGTTTGGAAATCAGAAAATCGAGGGGATTCTTGGACCGCTATATCTAAAGATTTAACCAAAAATGAAGAGCGTATTACCTTATCTATAATGGGCAGACAACAATCTTGGGATAATGCTTGGGATGTCTACGCAATGTCTAATTACAATACAATTACGTCACTTTCAGAATCTCCTAAACAAGAAGGTCTTCTCTATGCCGGTACCGATGATGGTATGATTAATATTACTGAAAATGGAGGTGTAAATTGGAGACAAATTAAAGTGAATCAATTACCAGGCGTACCATCAACTGCTTTTGTCAATGATATCAAAGCTGATTTGCATGATGCTAACACTGTTTATGTAGCTTTAGATAATCATAAATATGGTGATTTTAAACCTTATTTATATAAAAGCACCAACAAAGGACAAACTTGGGAATCTTTAACTAAAACCATTCCGGATAATCATCTGGTATGGAGATTAGTACAAGATCATGTTGCACCAAACCTTTTATTTATAGGTACCGAATTTGGCTTATTCTTTTCGGTTGATGGAGGAAAGCAATGGACAGCTTTAAAGGGAAATGTGCCTACAATTTCGTTTAGAGATTTAGCCATACAAAAACGCGAAAATGATTTAGTTGCAGCATCTTTTGGTCGTGGATTTTATATTCTAGATGATTATTCAGGCCTAAGAGACATCTCTACAACGGTTTTAAATGCCGAAGCCAAGTTGTTTCCAGTTCGTGATGCTTGGTGGTATATACAACGTTCTCAACTCAGTTTTGAAGCGAATAAAGGAAGTCAAGGTGATTCGCATTTTGTAGCGCCTAATCCCGACTTTGGTGCTCTATTCACCTATTATCTTAAGCAAGCTCCTGTATTGCAAAAAGAACAGCGCAAAACAAAAGAAAAGAATATTAACAATCAGAACATTCCTTTTCCAGGATGGAAGATATTAGAGGATGAAAAATTAGAACAAAAACCTCAACTGGTCTTTGTGATAAAAAATCAGGCTGGTGAAGTGATACGCAATATCTTTAAAGAAGCAAAGTCTGGAATTAACAGAACTGCTTGGGATTTAAGATATCCAAATTATAATCCTATAGGTCTAAACGACAAAAATAGTAGTAAAGATGAATCAAGAGGTTTATTAGCAGCGCCTGGCACTTATAGTGTAACCATGTACTTATCACACAACGGAACTATAAAACAACTTGATGGTCCGGTAAATTTCAATGTGAAACCGCTCTATAAAAATACGTTACCAGGAGCTACACCAGAAGTAACGTCTGCTTTTTGGCGTAGTTATGAAGCTGCTTCGAGAACTGCAAGTGCGATTGATCTGTCTATAGCTAAAGCTGAGAAAAAGACAAAAGCATTACACAAAGCCCTAATGAATAGTACAGCCAACCCAGAAACGAGTTTAAAACAATTGAAGACTATAAGAGATCAAATCAATACGTTAAAATCAGATTATTATGGTAATCAGGCCAAAGCAGAAATTGGAGAAAAAAATCCACCTTCAGTTAATGATAAGATGTTCACAATTTATTTAAGTCTAGAGCGATCAACTTATGGACCAACAGACACTAACAAAGTTCAAATGCAAATAATTAATACCATGTTTGCTAAAGCGGAAAGTGATTTAAAAGCAATTCAAAACTCTATGGACAAATTAGAATCCATATTGAAAGCTTCTGGAGCTCCATATATTGATGATTAAACTGGAAAAAAAAGCACATAATTAAGTAAAATAATCCTCGGAGCAATTCCCGAGGATTATTTATTTTATTCAGAGCCGTCTTTCAGCAAATTAGCTAACCAAGCGACACTTTGTACAGCAATCATAGGGAAAGCGGTTTGATGATCACCTTCAATTACTTTATTTTGTATGGATAAACCTAAATTAGTTTTATTATCCAGTAAATTAATAAATTCGGCGGTAGGTTCGGCTTTCTCTTTTTCTGATGTGCCGTAGGCAATAAATACGTTAACATTTAATGTACTGTTATTATTTGACTCCAAAGCTTCGAGTTTACTACTAATCTCAGAAAGGTATGGGATTATGCCTTTACTCAATGGACTACCAAGAATGTAATTATCAAAAGTATCAGGTTGAGTCAGCAATATATAAGCACCGAATGCACCGCTTAATGAGTAACCGAAATAGGTACGACTTTCTGGATCAGTGCGGTAATTGTTATCTACATATTGGATAACCTCTTTGCTAATAAATGTCAAGTGATTTTTAGCTTGACCAAATTTCAATTTAGGATGATCAGGGTTTGCTTTTTTCCAAAATGAATAATCAGTAAATCGGCTGGCATGATCCCCATATTGTTGCTTTAGATCTTTTGCGATGTCCTTCTGCCAAGAAATTCCAACTAGAATAACATCTTCCAGCATGAATTCCGTGGAGGCAGATAGTATTTCGACATGCCACATGGCATCAGTAAAATATAATAGACGGTATTTTTTATCCTTGTTTTCTGAATATCCTTCAGGCAGCTTTATATAAAGTTCATAATTTTTGTCTGTCTTAGTATCTTTTATTGGGATCACTTCGATCTTTGGTAATTTTAAATAGGACTTTTCCACAATAGGTGAATGATCGTTTTCAATATTTTCCTGTGCAGAAATAGTATTAAATAATAAAACACATATTAATACTAATTTAGAGACTCTCATAGTATATGTTTTTGTTTCCATAACAGATTATATTATAAATAGTTAACTGTTTATGATTAAAGTAATAATTCATATTTTTATATTTCTATATATAGATTGTTATTTGGGCCTGAGATTTTGAATAACTTGTGCATCTACCCAAAATATATCTCCATCTCCGTCTCCCCCATGGTTAAAGAAAAAATACTTACCATCTGGACTTACGTATCCTCCAGATTCCCAAGAATTAGTATTTATCTTGTCTCCCATATTAATGGCAGTTCCCCAAGAACCTTCTTGATTTCGAAAACTGATATACAAATCGGAATCACCATATCCGTTATCTCTTTCACCATCCCAGATTATGTAGGATTCATCCGGTGCAATAAAAGGATGGGCATTCCATTTTCCTGTATTAATCTCTTTTGGAAATGGCTTTGGTTCATCACGTTTTCCATCTATTAATCGCGAATAGCGAATAACACCATCCCCGTTTGGCATGCCTATCTCATCAAAAACATAAGTTCCCTCAGTGGAAGCTGTCAAACGCATAATGGGAATAGAATCAAAAGGAGCACCAAGACTTTTTATTTCTGACCATCCAGACTGGGTACGCTCCATATATTTGCTGCCTAGATGCATGATCTTACCGTTCGGAGCAATGATTGGCCTACCTACTCTTGGACCAACAACAGATTTTTTCCATTGATTGTTTTCTAATTTATAAACAATTAAGAACCACTTTTCTGTTCCTTCAAATTTCCTTGTGAAATAAAATTCTTTCATGTCAGGTGTAAAAAAAGCACTAAGATCACGGTGCTTTGTTGAAACCATACCGTGAGCAAAAACTTCTGGTATTAAACCTGGTAATTTTTGGCTGAGATAGGGTTTTTCAATAGTTTTAGTTAATGAATCATTAGTTTTTGATTCTTGTTTTTTAGAACTACAGTAAGATAAAAATAGCGTTCCTGATAGTATCAAAATAAAATACGATTTTCTCATTGCTTAAATTTTTATGTAGTTTGTAATTACTTAATAAAAGCTGGTAAAATGTGTTCTGCAGTTATTTGTAAAGCACCGTTACCATGATTATTATGACCTGTAGCAACTATGATGAGATCTAGCTCTTCAATTAAAATGATATACTGACCTCCTCCTCCTTGAGCACTTGCGGCAAAATAACTTTTGTTACCAACTTTCAAATCCGCACTCCACCAGAAATAACCGTATCCCTGATTGGAAACATCTTTGCCACCACCAAAAATATCTTCATCCCCAGAATAATTGATCCTGCTAGTTGCTTTGTTAATAAAGGCTTCTGGAATTAGTTGTTCTCCCTTCCATTGACCTTTGTTCATGGCCAATGTTCCAATTTTAATCATATCTCGTGATGTTATGCTTACTTTCCATCCAGATTCAGGTAAGCCACTTGGAGCAGTTGGCCAATCATAATTTATGATGCCTAATTTATCGAGGAATTCTTTTTTTATAAAGTCTTTAGCTGTTCCTGGCACGATAACATTAATAACTTGCATTATTAATTGAGGTCCAGGGCTGTAACGAAACAGTTGTGTTTCTGCAGTAATAGGATCACTATACTCAAAAAGCGCTTGAACTTGCCCTTGACCTTTCAATCTTTCTGGATTGTTCTGTATTCTTTTCCGGTTTTTATCATTGATATGAATGCCTGTGGTCATGGTCAATGCTTGATATAGAGTTATTTTTTCTGCACCTTCAACAAATTTTGTTGGATCCAGATCTTTCAAGAAACTGACTAAGGGTTTGTCTAAATCGTCCATGGATAGATACCCTAGTTGGATGGCACGACCAAGCGCTAAGCCTGTATAAGTTTTGGTTGCAGAGGCTTGTGGATGAGCTAAGTTAATGCGACCACGGTTATAATAAGATTCAAAGAGGAGCTTGCCCCTATGAGCAATAAGAAAACTATCGAAGATACTATCTTTACTTTCTGCGATCTCTCTAGCTAGGTTAACAATCATTGCTTTATCTCCACTATCAATGTCTAATTTCCCAACAGGTATACCATCTTTTCTATCCCTTGGTGCTGCATCATAATAAGCTTTTTTGAGTATCGGAATATCCCTTAATGAGCCTTTCGCTTCGACAGCTGTAGCTTCTGGTGCGAGTTTATTACTTTGTTGGGCGAAACTACTATGTGATAGTATAGAAAGAATTAGAAGCATTAGCCTTGTTATGTTTTTCATTGCTTTTATTGTTTTAGATGTATGTCTAGATATTTGATGTACTGTATGCTTTGTAGGTCATTTTATTCAAGATCAAACAGTGCAGATTTAGAAAGCTGTCGAGAAATGACATCAAGTTGACTCCTTTCACGATCAGCATTAGACGTTCCCAAAAAATGCGATAACCAAATCTTTCAAAGGTTAGATATAAAGGCCTTGACCTCCATGTGCTCCTTTATAAAAATCGCCATCATCGAATACTGCACCCCATTGATAACTACTATATAACGTTTCTTTAAAATTCGGTGACGTCTCCTTGAGGTTTTTATTTACATTCCGAATTTTAGATAAGTGTGCATCAGAAATTATTGGGATAACATCTTTCATATTTATCAATTTTATAGTTGAATTATAAGCTTTATAAGTTATTTATTTAACCGTTTTTAACCAAGCAGCTTGAGCCCCTCCTTTAATGATAGGCCGAATGGAAGAACCATTGGCATGCATCATATAAATAGTTCTGTCCTCCCTCTTTTCACCTGTAGCTGCCGAAAAAATTAAATGAGATCCATCCGGGGACCACGATGGATACCAATCATCGACATTATTATTGGTTAATCGTTTTTGATTAGAGCCATCGATATCCATCACATAAATTTCAAAATTTCCATCTCTATCAGACATAAAAGCAATTTGACTGCCATCAGGAGAAACTTCTGGGTGCCATTCTTGCGCACTATGATGTGTCAACCGAATGACATTTTTCCCATCAATATCGACGATACTTATCGCACTAGTCTTATCTTCGAATTCCCACGAAAAGACAATCCTACCATCTGGAGTAAAAATAGGATTACTTCCTCTTAGTGAAGTGATCTGCCGCTGTTCGCTACCATCAGCATTCATGATCCAAATTTCCGGATACCAAAATCCCTCTGAATTTTTATACTCTCTGGCAAACACAATGCTTTTTCCATCGGGAGACCAATCCGGTGCATTATCCCATTTGTTTTTTGCGTGCGTTAATCGTTTTCTATTTGTACCATCAATATGCATCGTACGGATAGACCAGGTCTTTTTATCATCGTATTTGCCATAAAAAGCAATTTTTTTTCCATTAGGAGACCACGCTACATAACCTCCATTCTCTTGGGTACTTGTAATAGTTGATGTACCTTCAGCAGTTCCTTCATAGATTTCTATAATACCTGAAGGTAATGACGTATATCCGATGGTATAAGGCGATGATGTAGCCGTATCACTTCGCTGACTCGTAGCAATACAACCATATAAGAAAGTGAACAAGAATACGGTTGTTGCTTGTTTTAAATTATGGGTTTTCATTTCAGTGTTTCTCTTTACAAGTTTTATGTCATACAAAGGATGTTTTTTTATTTCATGTATGGAATTTATTTTATGCCAACTGCTCTATATACTCACGAACTACTCTAAGCAGACCTATTATAATGAGTATCTTGCGTCCTTAAACCGTAACCACATGAACCTAAGGTTTTTGTCTTGTTTGATATTTCTATTGCTACTTGGGACTTCTTGTACTAAAAGTGATCGAAATCCTGTGTTCAAAAGATATAAAACGTTATACCAAATAGGAGATCAACCGGCATGGGCTACCAAAAACTGGAATGATACGAATTGGAAAAAAAGAATGAAATTGGTTCCGGATGGACAGATTTTCTGGTCCAGGACTCCCATCAAGATTCTCAAGGCTCCAGAATCCCTACAGCCTTATGGCCTTCGTTTAGAAGTTTACGGAGCGTATGAAGTATTTTGGGATGGGGTGTTGATTGGTAGAAACGGAAACCCAGGTCGGGAAGTAGATGTACCGCCTGAAGGTGAATTGTGGACTACTTTTACGATTCCTAACCATTTGACTAACAAAGGAGAACACTTACTCGCCTTGCGCCTAAGTAATTATTATTATCCGGATCACATAGGTATTCATGAGTTTAAGATTGATGAATACAACGATCTGGTCACTGATCGGCTTATCAAAAACTCTTATATGCACGTGTTTGCCGGAGCGTTCCTCATTGCAGCTATATATTTTCTGTTTCTATTCTTAGGGAACAAAAAAGAGTTCCCTATGCTTATTTTTAGTATCAGTTGTTTTCTCTTTTTTAGCTTAACCATGACCCATTTTGTAAGAACAACTATACCTATCCATTACAGCCTGCACGTAATACGCTTAGAAGTGATCACCGGTATCATGTTTGGAATTTCTTTTTTAATTCCGCTCTATTTCTCTATGCAGTTTCCCTACCCCAAACAGAAACTTTTCTTAGGAATTTATGGGGTGGTTTTACTATCCCTGTATATTTTTAAGCACCATTCCTTTGATTTTACGGCCTATAATATGATGGTTAGCTTATGGGTGTTTTCTTTAGGTATAGCGATCTATGGCGCATATAAAAAAGGGAAAGGCGCCCTGCTAGTAGTACTTACGCTACTCGTTTGTATCATTATCCGTTATACGGTTTCCTTTGGCATCAGTCTTTTTGTGGGGTTTAGTCTTATCCTATTAAGCATGTTGTACGTACTCTCGTTACGGATCAAAGAACAACGATTGGCCTATGAAACTTCATTAGTACAATCCACTCGCCTACGGCTCGAATTATTAAAAAAGAACATTCAACCGCATTTTCTTATGAATACTCTAACATCATTAATAGATTGGGTAGAAGAAAGTCCTAAAAAAGGGGTGTTGTTTATAGAAGCCTTGGCCAAAGAATTTGATTTGCTAAATCAGATCGAAAATAAAACATTGATCCCTATAAAACAGGAGATTGCACTCTGCCGTTCGCATTTGGAGATTATGGAATACCGAAAAGAAATTAACTATTTCTGGGAAGAAAAAGGTATCGATTCAGCGCAAAACATACCACCCGGAATTTTACATACTTTATTAGAAAACGGAATTACCCACAGCTTGCCACTGGAAGATAATAGTATTACGTTTACACTATTATTTGAATCGAATCGGGAGTATAATCGTTATACTTTTCTAACGGTTGCTGAAACTGTAAGACAAGAAGGAAATATAAAGGAAGGAACAGGACTTAAGTATATCAAAGCGCGACTAACCGAGAGTTATCATGATCAATGGGAATTTACCTCAGAACCGTTAACCCATGGATGGAAAAATACCATAACCCTATATTTGTAAGGAGATGTACATTTTAATTGTTGAAGACGAATCCAGAATCGCCAAAAGAATCGAACGTATGATACGTACGATTGTTGGCGGTGCCTTACAATCGATCAAACATATCAACACGCTGCAGGAGGCGGTAACGTTTATTGAAAATAAGACATTAGACCTTGTGCTGTTAGACTTAAATCTGAACGGTCACAGTGGTTTTGACTTGCTCACTACCGCAGTGTCTAAATCCTTTCATACCATCGTTATTTCTGCCTATAAAGAGCAGGCCATTACTGCCTTTGAATATGGAGTGTTGGATTTTGTACCCAAACCCTTTAATCAAGAGCGGTTAGAGCAAGCGGTACAGAGAATAACTACAAAAGAAACCACTACTGTAAACACGGTTAAATATTTAGCCGTAAAAAAACGACACAAAGTACAGTTAATCCCTATGGAAAAGGTTGTATATATCAAAGGTGCCGGAACCTATACAGAGCTTGTTTTGGTAGATGGGAACAAGGCCTTACATGATAAATCCCTCGAAAAACTAGAACAACTGTTATCACCTACTTTCGAACGTATCCATAAATCCTATTTAGTAAAAATGGCTGAAATCACAAACATTAGTGTCTCCTCCGGAAGTAAATATATTGCCGAGCTAAAGAATGGAGAACGTATTCCTATTGGAAGAACAAAATATAAGGACATAAAAGCAAAGTGGTTTTAGAATAGCTTTTGTCTAATCTTTAAGAATAAAATCATCCAATTCTCAATCAATAAATTTGAAAATAAAAACCGGTATCATTATTATAACTAATACTCTTTTCATAAATCTTTTTGATGTACAGATTTGTCGTTATTGAAGGTTTAAGATCAGTTTAGATTAGAAATAAATTCAATGGTATTTTTTATACTGGTAGCTTGTATAAAAACCTCTTTAGTTTTTTCATCCTCCCAACCAGAACTTACTAAAGCCACTACTCTTCCTTTTTTATCTACTACAGGCGAACCACTTAATCCTCCTAAACTTTTAGGCCCTTCTATCTGCTTCAAATTATAGTAATTACCCTCTATTTCATTAAACTTATAGGTATACAGACGCTGTGGACCGATGCTATCTTTATATGACCAGCCAATCACGTATACATTTTCGTCTTTCTTAAGTGGTTTTTTTCTAAACTTTAAAGGTTTATGGGTTGTTTTATTTTCTTTAACTGAAAACACTAACCAATCATTAAAAGCGTCCCAATTGGTATCCAAATAACTCCAGGTAAGTGAATCTTTTCTATTTGTACTTAAGAGTTTATCTAAAATAACATAGTTCTTACTGTCATTTTTAGGATGCATTTTCCATTGTTTTAATTCTCCTTCAAAATCAACAAACTTCATCTTGTCCGTTTTTGCCATGATAAGAATATGTTTAGCGGTAACTCCATAGACGCGATTTTCATATTCTACCAAAAATCCATTAGACGCGTTTGGATTATCAAATGATGAATCTTTATAAGAGACATTATTTATTAAGCCTATTGGTCTATTACTTAATCTTTTTATAGATGAACAACTAAACAAGGCTCCGGCAATAAAGATTATTGCAATTATTATTTTTAATCTTAACATATTAGGTTTAATTTTTTAAAAAGAATTGCCAATATAAAAAACAACAGTTGCCTTATTTCATGAAATAGATGAAATGGTAATAACTGACTAAGTATAGCGAATACCTCCTTATTTTTGTGTTTTTATACAGTTATCCACTCTTCATAGACTTAGGGTAAATAAACATATACTTTATAATCATTAAAATTATAATTTATCTATATTTCAAATATGAATTTTAATAAAAAAATTATCCAAATGCATATAGTTTTTTGGATTATAATTTTTCTCTTTTATGTCTTTGCCTCTAGTAGTTCAGAGTTGTTCGAACAATCTTTAGAAACAACATTATTTAAGTTCCCTTTATTAATAATGGCTGCCTACGCTTTTAATAATTGGCAAGTTCCTTATTATCTAAAGAAAAAAAAATATCTTGCCTTTGGAGGGTCTATGGTTTTTATGATCATACTATCAGTATTTTTATTTCGGTTGATAGGGTATTATCATTTGGATAAGTACTGTTCGGAAGGCCCTTACCCATTAATTAGTTTTGTAGATTTTCCTTTTTATATGTTTTCGTTTCATTTTCCCGCGTTGATTATGTTTTTTTTAAAAACTAATAAAGAGCAAGAATTAGAAAGGGAGAAAATACTTCAGTTAGAAAAAGAAAAAATAGCTACAGAACTTAAATATCTAAAGGCACAGCTAAACCCTCATTTTTTATTTAATACATTAAATAATTTATATTCTTACGTGATAGCCAAATCTCCTAAAGCACCAGATATGGTATTACAACTTTCTGAAATATTAGATTATATTTTATATAAAAGTCAACATCAATCAGTTCTTTTAACAGAAGAAGTACATACTATAGATAATTATATAGCTTTAGAGCAAATTAAGTATGGTAAACGATTACAAGTGAAATTTGAAAAAAAACTTTCTAAAAATAGATTATCAATAACACCATTATTGCTGCTATCTATAGTAGAAAATGCTTTTAAACATGGTGTTAGGGATAGTGTAGAAAAAATAAAAATAGAGTTATTGCAGTTAGATAGTCATATAGAATTTAGTGTTTGGAATACAAAACCAAATACGGAATTAAGTAATAAGACAAAAACTTATAAAAACGGAATTGGTCTTACCAATATTCAACGACAATTAGATTTAATATACCCCAAACAGCATACTTTTAAAATTGAAGAATTCGATATGTCTTTTAGCTTAAAACTAACTTTAAACATAGATTAATATGGTACGATGCTTACTGGTTGATGATGAGTCTCCCGCAATAGATTTACTAAAAAATCATATTAAAGCGCTTAATGATTTAGATGTTGTAGCTAGTTGTTACAGTGCTGTTGAAGCTTTCGAAGTACTGAAAAAAGAGGAAATCGATTTACTCTTTTTAGATATTGAAATGCCTGTTTTAAAAGGATTAGATTTTCTGAAAACTCTCCAAAACCCTCCAAAAGTAATTATTACTACGGCTTATAGAGAATATGCTATCGAAGGATATGATTTAGACATTGTAGATTATATATTAAAACCAATTTCTTTTGATCGATTTGTAAAAGCTGTTGATCGCTATTATGAAAGAACTCAAGTAACTAATCAATCAATAAACAACCAAAAAGAAAGTAATACATTTTTCTATGTTAATGTAAATAAGAAACATATTAAAATTGTATTTAATGATATTCTATATATTGAAAGTTTAAAAGATTATGTTAGGATTCATACCAAAAATCAAAGAATAGTTGTAAAAGGTAATATTGGTAAAGTAGAAAAACAACTTCCTTCACATCTATTTATTCGCATACATCGTTCTTATATTATAGCTATAAACAAAGTAACAGCTTATACCCAAAAAGATGTAGAAATAGAAGAATTAGAGATTCCAGTAGGATCAAGTTATATTAATAAGATCTCTTCAGTACTAAAAATGTCTTAATCTAAGCTATTGCTATACCCTTTTGCTGTTTTTGTCACTACTTAACCCTCTATTCTCTATTTTTTAAAAAAGCCATTCACAATGCATCTACTTTTGACATAAATTAATTAAAAAAATAATTATGTTAAAACAGTTCAGTACGATATTATTAGTCATTTGCCTATGCTCCTGTCAAGCACAAAAAACAGAACGTGAAATCGAAGATGAATTCGTAAAAAAATATGCTCCTTCAGATTTAAATACCTATGGTTTTACATTAGCAGTAGATTCTAAAGTGCCAGAAGTACATCAACTCTTAAATGACCTAGAACTAAACTTTTACTTTTACGGTAATAAAAAAGAGTATCAAAAAAAATCAGCTAGAATTATAGAATTAGATCCCAACTACCCTAGTGGTGTTTTAATGAGCGGTTTTTATGTACAGGATCCAGAAGAATATAAAAAACTGGTTACTAAAGCCTACAATCTTTCTAAAAAAACTACATTAAAATCTGAACGAGATCTTATACAAGCAGAGTATTCTCTTTTGGTAGAAGAAGATTATATAAAAGCTCAAAAGTATTTTCAAAAAGTAGTAGATATATATCCTGATAGCGCCGCTGCTATTTGGTCTTTAGGGATGGCATATTATTATAATGATGAATATGATAAGGCCTTAGAATGTTACCAAAAGAGTACAGAATTAATTCATAATTTACCAAAAGGATATGAATTCATATCGGTTATGTATTATCAAAAGAAACAATATAAAAAGGCATTAACATATCTAGAATTGGCCAAAAAACATGGCGCAAAAACTAAAAATGATATCTATTTTGCAGAATACGAGCACATCGCTTATTACAAAAATGGTCTTTATGAAAAAACAATGAAGTCTATTGAAAAGGCAAAGACTTACGGAAAATACTTTGAAAACAGTGAAAGCTTGAAAAAAACGTACGAAGCTGCTAAAGCAAAATTAGATTCTATTCAATTATTGAAAATATGAATTTATAAATCAATAACCCTTTGCTTAGGTTGAGGGTTGTTGATTGTATATTTTAACCTTTATTCTTGATAGTTATCAACAGGTTATTTGAGTAACGTTTGTATACCTTTTTTTAGTTCGTATACAGCGATTATTTCTTCAGGATTTAATACCTTATCGAATATGGTAAGTTCATCCAAGAAGCCAATGTATCCTAAGCCTAGCATAATTTTTCCTTTTTCTGCTTCCCAAGTAAAAGGATCATTAATACCTTTTATGACACCTTGGAGTTGACCATTAATATATAATTTAAACTCAGATTCTGTTTTTGTGTTCACCTTAGAAAAGACAATGCTGACATGTGTCCATGTCTTTGATTGGAATGGAGATGGGTTTACAGTTACTGTTCGTTTATTCCAATCTGTTTCATTACTATCATTTTTTGGGTCCCAAACTGCAATATCCCCCATCGCTCCTAACCTAAATTGTCTTGGACTATGATCTGTAAAATCTACCCATAGGCCAGCGTCACTCCATTTAGAGTCTGTAATACAAATGGGGTCACAATAATGAGGCGCTAGCTCTTTGTTGGGATCTAAGCGTAGCCAAAATGATATAGTACCACTCCATGAGGTATTATTATATCCCACATTTTTATAAGCCTTATAAAAAACAGCGGATGTTTTTGCTTCTTTAAACTGAATCGCGTCGCCGAAAATACCTTTATTCTTGGCTAAAACAACGTTCGGGTCATGTAGTCCTTTTTTTGCATTAGCCTTTTTTTTATAGTCTACTACGGTATATATATAAGAATCACCTATAGCGAGGTCGGCAGATGTCCTCCCATCAAAAGAACTGTAAAAAAGAATATGATCTTTTAATAGTTTTTCTTGCGACAATAACTGTAATGTAATTAGTAAAAAGAACATACTAGAAATGGATAATAGTTTTGTTGTTTTCATAATTTATTGTTTTGATTTTATAGTATTCGTTATATATTGACTGTAGTCTATGTATTTATTTATGAATCATTCTACCAATATTGTCCTCATATGAAGAATCGTTTTTTTCTGATTTTAACAAACAATTACTCATGGCTTTTATATACATAGTAAAGAGTTTAGTAAATAGATTGTTTAATTTTTTAAAATATAACTCCATAATAAACTATCTGCTCTTTAAGCTCCATTCAATAGCTTCATACGCGTGAATTTTGCCTGTATCAAAAATTGGAATAGCTACATCTAACTCCGAAATTAGTATTGGTAATTCTGTGCAACCTAAAATAACACCTTGCGCTCCTTGATTTTGCAATTCTTTTACTATCTCTATAACTGTTTGTTTTGAAGTATTTGTAAATTGCCCTTTTACTAATTCGTTATAAATGATATCGTGAACAACTTGTCTATCATGCTCATCAGGAATTAAAACATCCAGTCCAAAATCATTTATTAATGATTTTGTATAAAAATCTTTTTCCATTGTAAATTTCGTACCTAATAATGCTACTTTTTTTAAACCTATTTTTTTGATGGATTCACCAGTAGTGGCAGCAATATGCATAAACGGAATACTCACATTTTCAGAAATATAATGACTTACTAAGTGTATAGTATTTGTACAAAGTAAAATTATATCAGCTCCCGCCCTTTCTAACTGTTGCGCTGCATGTTTCATAAGTATTCCAATAGCATCCCAATCACCTTTAAAAGTTAATCGTTCAATCTCTGCAAAATCTACTGAAACCATCACACATTTTGCAGAATGTGAGCCTCCTAACAAGTCTTTTGCTTTGGTATTTAAAAACTCATAATACAGTTTTGAAGATTCCCAACTCATACCTCCTATCAATCCTATCGTTTTCATAATCTTATAATTAGTATAGACAAAACTATGATGTATAGTAAGAATTCTATGGTTTCTAAATTGAGCTATTTAAAGTTTTAGTTGAAATTATTTCAACTAAAACTTATAAGCAACTATTCTATCTTTGTAGGTATGGAACTTAAATATTACAGATTAATAAAAACAATTGCAGAAGAAGGTAGTATTGCTAATGCTACCGAACGACTGTTTTTAACACAGTCCGCTTTAAGTCATCAATTACGTGAGTTAGAAGAACGATTAGGATTTAAAGTCTTTCACAGATCAAGAAATAAATGGGAGTTAACCCAAGAAGGTTCTGAATTATATAAATTGGCAAATAAGCTATTTCAATCAATTGATGAAGGTTTTAGTAACATCAAACATATTATGGAAGGTTCAAAAGGTGCTATTAAATTGAGCGCAGAATGTCAGTCGTTTTTCCATGCTATCCCATCTTTCATTCAGAAAATGGGAATACTTTATCCAGAAATTGATATAGATGTTACTCTTGGCGCAACACATCAAACAATATCACAAGTATTATCTTCAGAAATAGACATTGCTATTGTTACATCTAAACCTGCCTCTGAAGAATTAACAAGTATTAAAGTTTTTGAAGACGAGATTTTTGCTGTTATACATAAAGAAAACCTCCTTAATAGTCTGGAATATCTGGAAGCGAGTCATTTTTCAGATTTACACTTATTGATAAATTCTTTTCCTCTAGAAGGTGTATACGTTTATGAACACTTCTTAAAATCTAATAAAATAAATCCTAAAAAGATTTCTGCTATTCCATTTACAGAAATTACGTTATCAATGGTTGAGGCAAATATGGGGGTTATGTGTGCTCCAAAATGGCAATTAAACTCTTTTAAACTATCTGAAGATGTTGTTTTTAAACGTATTAGTAAAAACGGCTTAAAACGTAATCATTTCTTAGTGGTAAAAAAGAAGCACAGAAATAAGAAGTATATTCATGATTTTATATCTAGTTTTGAAGAAGATTTTTTATCCTTGTAAACTTCTTATTCTGCACAAAGTATGGTTCATTCCCTTCGATACATTCTATAAACATTGAAAATTCTATGCATAATCATAATTTCATAGGAAAAATATGCTAAGCCAAATAATTCAAGTTTTTGATTTCATTATATCGCCTTCATATTCTAAAGGATTACTTACGAATTCTAAAAAGGAATTCTGAAATACTATACGGTTGTATACATTAGATAATTGGTTGACCAATTTATAGTTTGGTTAATCTAGTAAAACCAATTAACCAACTACCTAATGCAAGCTATTCGTCCTCATTACTTATTAAAGATAAATTGCAAAAAACTAAAACGGAAATACCAATATATAATACTTCCTATTTTAATAGTGTTATTATATCCTACTCATTCTATAAATGCACAAACAACCGTTGTGAGTTCATTAGAAGAATTTCGAATCGCGGTTCAAAATAGTAATCAAGAGATTGTTTTAGAAGCAGGTAACTACTATCTAGAAGATTTACCTAGCAATTCTAGAGTTATTAATTGTACTGGGTCTGGTAATACCATAGATATGACAGGAGCACGTATTAATACCTTGGTTGGATCTATTAGAGAGGTTTATTTTATTATTTCTGGTGATAATAATGTTATACGAAATGGTGCTATTGAAGATTTCTATAGAAATGGTTTGGACGAAGTAACTGATTTTAGTGCTTACAATAACGATAGAGATAATTTGGCGTACGGGTTAAGAGGTGATCCTATTATTTCAATTACAGGGAATCAGAATTTAGTAGAAGGTCTCGAAATGATTGTAAAAGGATCTTTTCCTTATGGTTATGGAAGTCAATATGGTATTGGCTCACAAAACACCTTTGGCTTGAGCAAACGCTGCGGAATTTTAGTTACAGGAATTGATGGTGGAGGAATTGGAAATACTCTAAATGGTATTACAATGTATCATTATGCTTTTGGTCATGGTATTTTCATGCAAAGTGGAGCTACAGAAACGACAATTAAAAATTGTTATATAGAAGGTAGAATGCGCCTGAGTGACGATATGTATAATGACACAGAAACCTATGACCTTCCCTATTTAACAGATTATAAATTTCCAACAGGAGATGGTTCTTGGAGATTACCTTTTGAAGAATCCTATGATATTCCTTATAACCACGTATATCCTCTTTCTGAAGATGGAATTCGTTCATATAATAATACGGGAAGTGTAACCGTTGAAAACTGTACAGTAAAACAAATGCGAGGCGGTATTCGTCTTTACTTAGCTTCTAGTGCAACAGTAAAAAACAGCCAAGCTATTGATTGTGGTTCTGGTGGGACGAATTATAATATGCCTGCAGGTGGAACAATTACTGGATCTAGTGGTAACTTCACATATGCTCCCTTAAGTGACTTTCGTTTAAGTCGTTCTCGTCAAAATATTGAAATGACGATTATACCTTCTCCTAATGCTATTGGTCCTCATAATATAGCAGATATTCTAGGAAATAACCATAACATTATTTTTCACAGAACGCCAGGTCCATTGGATACTGACGAAACACGTGCCATTGTAATCACAGGCGATAACTCTACCATTGTAAACGAAACAGAATATCGGATTATTCTAGAATCATCTGCCAGTGGAAATACAATAATTAGCTGTGGACCAGTAAGTGATAATGGTGATAACAATGATATTACTTATGCTGATGACTGTTACGATATTGTTCCATCATGCGACAGTCAGGATGCATTTACACAAATTGAAGCAGAGGATTTTTGTGATATGTTAGGAGTACAAATTACTGGTGATGCTGTGGGTTATATAGAAGATGGTGATTGGATAAAGTTTGAAGGAATAGATTTTAGATCAGGAGCAACATCAATATCTGCATTAGTATCTAGTGGAAATTCAGGTGGAAATATAGAAATAAGACAAACAAGTATTACAGGTAATTTGCTAGGAACTTTAGAAGTTCCGAATACAGGATCATGGACTAGCTGGGAAACGGTTTCAACAAATATTTCATTGGTAACAGGAGTGCAAGATATTTATTTTGTATTTACTGGAGATCCAGGATATTTGTTAGATATTGATTCTTTTAACTTCTCAGAAGAAACCTTACTTTCAGTAAATGATAATAAACTTCTAACACCTAGTTTATATCCAAATCCAGTAGTAAATACTATCACTATTGAGAGAGCAGCAGATTCTGTTATTAGTATTTATGATGTAAATGGTAAAGAAGTATATAGTGCAACGATCGCTAATAACACTGAAACTATAGATTTAAGCAATTTACCAACTGGTTTATATTATGCTAAGGTGTTATCACAAAAGGATAAAACGATCTTAAAAATTATAAAGAAGTAAATTAGTTAAAGTAAAAATTATGAAAAAGATATCTCAATTTAAGAATAAAGTGCTCCTGTTAGCTGTCTGTTTTTTTTCCTTGTTGATTCAGTTTACATATGGCCAAGATTTTAATGTATTAGTTTTTCATGAAACTAATGGATTTAGACATACGGGTGCGATAAATGCCAGTATCACAATGTTGGAAGAATTGGGATCTAATGTCGGTCATGATACTTGGTCTGTAGATGCCACAAGAGATGCATCTGTGTTTACAACGCAAAATTTAGCTAATTATGAAGTTATAGTTTTCTCTAATACAACTGGTGGTGATCTTCTAAACGATAGTCAACAAGCCGCCATGGAATCCTTTATACAAAATGGAGGTGGTTTTGTTGGTTTTCATTCTGCAACCGATACCTACAGAGGTACGAATGCTGCGTCGATTTGGCCATGGTATAATGAGTTAGTTGGCGCAATTGTTCAAACAAGTCCTAATCATACTTCTAATAATTTACCAGGAGTTATGAATTTGTTGGTAAATCATCCTGTTACTGATCACATTGGGAATGCTGGAGATACTTGGTCACATGAAGAAGAATGGTACTATTGGGAGCTTAATGGAGGTCAATTAAGTAACACAAATCAAAACCTGTTAGAAGTTCAAGCTACAGGTAATCAAAGTTACGATGCCACTCGTCCAATAACTTGGTTAAAAGAGTTCGATGGTGGAAGGTCATTTTATACAGCACTAGGTCATAATGGAAGTACTTATGAGAATAATCAAACATTTAGGCAAATGATTGAAAAGGCGGTGCTTTGGACTGCTAACAGATTGGATACAGATATTATAAATGATTGTGGTGCGACATTAACTAATCAATGGACAGACTTACTGGAAAATGATTTAGAATGTTGGGAAATATGGATGGGAGTACCCCATACTACTACAGGTTTACCTGGCAGCAGTAATAATGTAACTAATGGATCAGGAACTCCTCTTGGATTAGAAAATGATCCTAGAAATGTATATTCAGTTATAGGGGTTGAAGGAGAAAAACAATTATATATCACAGGAGAAGTATATGGTGGTCTTACCACTTTAAATGAATATGAGAATTACCATCTTAGTATGGAGTTTAAATGGGGAGAATTAAAATGGGAACCTAGATTAAACCAGTTAAGAGACAGTGGTATTCTTTATCACTGTAACGGAGAACATGGATCGTTTTGGGATGTTTGGAAATCTTCTTTGGAGTTTCAGGTGCAAGAAGGTGACTTGGGAGATTATATCGGTTTAGCAGGTACTCGGGGCTTAGTACCTTCAGAGAATAACGGTGGATTGACATTCACACCTATGGCTCCGCTAAATACCGGAACATTAATAAGAGCAGGATCAAACCCGGAATTACCTAATGGACAATGGAATTTATTAGAGGTTATTGTTATCGGTGATAGAGCGATTCATTATGTAAATGGTGTTATGGTAAATGCACTGCAAGATGCTACTTGGAATGGAAATGCAGTTACTAGTGGTCAAATACAAATACAATCTGAAGGTGCAGAATTATACTATCGTAATATGAGAATAAAATCCGAGACGGAATTTCCGGCCGAGGATTTAGAAACATTAGGATGGGGTGATAATCCTTCTACTCCAACCTGTGATACTGATACACCAATAGGAGAAATAATTGCATTTAGAAAATCTGGAGGTGATCAAAAGTGGATTACTATTGACAGCTCCAATTCCAATCTCATCGCCAATGGAGAAGAAGCCGACAGAGCATTGTTTTATTTAGAACAGCATACTAATGGATGCATCGCTCTTAGATCAGTAGCTACAGATAAATATGTTCAAGTAGTTGGGACGAATACAAATGCAGCAATCCGTGCAAATGGGAATGCTCCGGGAACCTGGGAGAATTTTGGATGGGAACCAAAAGGTGCCAATCAAGTAGCACTGAAAAGTCTATTCAATAATGGATGGGTTCAAGCAAATTGGAACGTGGATAACAGTACTCTTTTTCCTTTAGGAAATGCTGATGGAACATGGGAAACCTTTGACTACGAAATATTGGATAATTCCCCTATAAATGAAACTTTAGTTCATATTACTAAACGTAATACTACAGGATTTGCTATTGATGGAGGTACTGGCGGAACGAATGGACAAAATGTAACCCTCTCCTCTGCCGACACCTCTGACGAAGGTCAACTTTGGGTCGAAATAGATCGTGGAAATGGATATTATTCTTATCAGAAATATGGAACCAATTACAGTCTTGACGGAGATGACGGAGGTGCGAATAATCAAACTGTATACTTGTGGGAAACGAATGATACCAATCAAAATCAACAATGGCAAAAAATAGCTCTGGCTGATGGTGGTTATAAGCTGATTAAAAGGAATGCAACTGGATTCGCAATCAATGGTGGATCAGGAGGTGTAGAAGGCAGAGATGTTAATCTATGGAACTCAAGTTCTTCTAGTCAGAATTTACAATGGTATATAACTCCTATAGCTACCGTAGATATTCGTTTAGAAGCAGAAGATTATAATGATATGTCAGGCATTCAAACGGAAAACAGCACAGAAAGTGGAGAAAATGTGGGATGGATAAATAATGGAGATTGGCTCCGCTTTGATAATATTAATCTTTCAGGTATTTCTAATATGGATGCATGTATTGCGACAAGAAATGCTGGAGGAACTATGGAGGTTCGTATTGGAAGTCTTACGGGAACATTAATAGGGTCTGTTAATGTAAGTAACACCGGTGGATTTCAGAATTGGACTACAGTAAACACAGACATTAGTAATGTTAGTGGAACACAGGATATATACTTAGTATTTACAGGTGGAAGTGGTTATTTATTCAATGTTAACTGGATCGAATTCAATACAAGTTTGAGAAGTAATAATAGTGATATTGATACTATTAAAATTACATCCGATATAATTATATATCCAAACCCTGTAAAGACAACAGCTACTATTCAAAATGCTGCAAATTCAATCATAACAATTTATGATATCAAGGGAAGTAAAGTACTTACTAAATCAATTTCTAGCGATAATGAAATTATAGATATAAGTGAATTTAGTACAGGTATATATTATGGAAAAGTAAGTGGAAAAAGGACTAGTACAATATTTAAGATAATAAAAGAATAAAAGTGAGTTAAGCCAATCGTAATTATTTAAGTATTACACGTGTTTTCGATAATGAAAACAGAAAATTAGATTATAAAACTAGTATCTCGATAAAAGCCTCGTATCTTAGTATGCGAGGTTTTTTTAATGTAAATAATAGCTGAATTTAGTTATAACTCTACTTCTTAAATTCTTCCTTTTGTTATTAAATTTAGGTCAGTTTTATTAGAACAGAATCTACTAATGATTTTTATTCTGTTCTACTAAATCTTGTTTTATGATTTCATTTTTTAAAGAAATCTACCATTAAATTAAAATCATTTTCCAGAGTTTCAATTTCGTTTCTTATTGATATTTGATTATTAAAAAGTCCTACTCTATCTTTTTCTGTGAATAATTTTGTTTCTAATTTTCATCCAAAACTATTTTTGATGTCGTATTCGACTTAAAGTTTCTTGAGTAATTCCTAGATATGAAGCAATCATCCCTAAAGGAACTCTTTGCAAAATGTCAGATTGTTGATGTACCAACAAGTCATAACGCTCTTTTGCAGTATTAAAATGTAAAGTATCAAATCGTTTTTCTAAGAGTGAAATTCCATGATTAGCAAATAATCTTGCAGCCTTCTCTAATTCACGATTAGTAGAAAATAATTGTTCTAGTTTATGGTGTTCAAATTTCCATAGAATACAAGATTCTATAGTTTCAACCATTTTATTACTTGGCTCTCTAGAAAAGAAACTTGCCATTGCCCCTACAAATTCATTTTCAGGGGCAATCCAATAGGTAATATCTTTTCCTTTTTTATAATAAAACGTTCTGGCAATTCCTTTTTCAATAAAATAAATACTATCACATACTTTACCTGTTTCATGAAGCATCGTTTTTGGAGGGTATTCTATACGTTCTATCGCATTAAATAATGCTTTCTCATTCTCCTTAGAGAGATTTCCAATTTCCCTAAATGTCTCTATCAAGTTTTGCATTTTTTAGTCTATATAGTATTTAGATGTTATAGAATAGACTATTAACTATAATTTTTGTTACCACAATATGTTTATTTTGCAATAAATAATGGGTTAAAACCTAATCATATACATTATTTGATAAATATCAATTCTTTTCGTTTTCTAAATTATAATCTTTGAAATTATAACCTAAACATAAAAAATGGAAATAAAAAATATACAAAAGTTAGGCGGAGTATGTTCAATTTTTGAAGCCATTATTTATATTATGGCTTTCATTATATATGGAGGTGTTCTAATATATCCTGATAAAAATGCAAGTGCAAATGAAGAATTAATTTTTCTGTCTGAGAATTACATAACCTTATCGATTTTAAACTTCACTAGCTATATATTATTTGGGATATTATTAGCGGTATTAGTACTAGCAATTCATGAACGTCTAAAAAAGGATTCACCAAACCTATCTAAATTAGCTTTTATCTTTGGTGTTATTTGGGTCGGATTGGTGATTGCCTGCGGAATGATAACAAATATTGGACTCAATTCGGTACTTGAAATTGGAATCACATCACCAGAAAATGCCATGCAAATATGGTCTAGTGTTAGCATTGTTTCTGAAGGACTTGGTGGTGGAAATGAGATTGTTGGTGGAATTTGGGTATTACTAATCAGTATCATAGTGTTAAACAATAAATCATTTTCCAGAGGTTTGGCTCTATTAGGAATACTTGTAGGGATTGCAGGTATACTAACAATTTATCCATTAGATATTTTTACAGAAATCTTTGGAGTCAGTCAGATAATTTGGTTTTTATGGATAGGAATAGTTATGGTCCGTAAACCAAAAGGCACAAAAGAAAATTAAAAGTTATAGGGAAATCATTTTAGAAAGTTAAAAGAAACTAATGACATCACTTTTTAAATCAAGTCAAGGAAGAAAAGACATTTTAAGATTATATGAAGAGAAACTAGATGAACTTTGTACTAAATATGAATACCTGAATATTAATTCTTCATATGGGGAAACTAATATTATTGCAACAGGGATATCTAACAAACCTCCTATTATTTTGGTACACGGTTCTAATGGTTGCGCTCCAATTGCTCTTGAAACGTATCCCAATCTAAGTAAAAAATTTAGAGTTTATGCAATTGATGTATTGGCCCAACCAAACAAAAGTGCCGAGATTAGATTAAGTATGAAAGATGACTCTTATGGTAGATGGATGAGTGAAATCATTAATTCTCTAAAAATTGAAAATGTAGTTTTAGCTGGTTTCTCGTTTGGAGGATTAGTAATACTAAAAACTCTTGAATATGATGAAAGCAAAATCAAGGAAGTTTATTTATCATCACCTGCTTATATTGTAAATGGAAATCCTATTAAAATTTTATTCAAAATATTTATTCCAATGAAAAGGTTTATAAAAACCAAAAAAAATAAATATGTTGAACAATTCTTATCAAAGGTTTTCACTGAGCGTGACGAATTCGCAGTTAAGTTTTTAGCAAAAGTGTTTTTGCATTTTTCAATGGATTTTACACCGGTTCCTATAATCCAAGCAAGAAAAGCAAATGCAATTAGGACACCCATTACGGTATTTGCTGGAGAAAATGATATTCTTTTTCCAGGAAATAAAATGATTAAAAGAGCAAAAAATATATTCCCAAGTTTGAAAAATATAAAACTAATTAAAGATTCTAAACATGTTTTAAACAGGAAACAAAATGAATTGATCGAAAAAGTAATATTAGGAAATAATGCGTTATAACAAAGTTATAACAAGTACTGTCTAAATAAGTAATTATAGAAAGACATGAAAGTTCTTATTATATATTGCCACCCAAGTAAAAAATCATATACTTATGAGATTTTACAGCAATTGGAATTAGACCTAAAAAAAGAAAGAATTGAGTTTCAGGTTTCTGATTTATATGCAATGAATTTTAAAACTGATATGAGTGAAGAAGAATATCGGCGAGAAGGTTTTGCTAATCTAGATATACCAATAGCAAATGATGTGAAAAAAGAACATCAAAAAATTGCTGGAACGGATTGTATTATATTTTTATATCCAGTCTGGTGGAGCGATTGCCCGGCAAAGTTAAAAGGTTGGTTTGATAGAGTCTATGCTGTTGGATATGCATATGGAGAAAATAAAGAAAAGGATAATACTCAGATGATGAAACGCGTACCTCAGGGTGTTGTAATTTGTACAGCTGGTCATCCAAATAAGTTTTTGGAAGAGATTGGAATAGCGAGAAGCATGAGAAATGTAATGCTTGATGACAGACTTGGAAAAAGATTTAATAAGAAAGCAATGATAATTCTGGGTGGAACATTAGATAAGGAAAAAGTGAGATTAATACATGCAGAAAGAATTAATTCTACAATAAAAAGTATAAAAAAGAATTTAGATTAACCATTAGAAACTTAAAGTCAATGAGATATATACTATTTTTCCTAACTATTATTTTTTGTAGTTGTGCAGATAAGACCATAAAAAACGAAACAACAATAAAGATAGAAAACGAGTTTAATGAAGATGAAGTTCGCTGGTTTAAGAATACTGGAACTTCTGCTATTAAAGGAGTCGCAAAATTCAAGTCAAAAAGTGGAGATGTCCGTTTTGGAAAAGATTTTAGAATAGAGTTAAATCCATATTCAACTTATACCAAAGAGCGATTAAACCATATTTACAAGAATGATGATTCTGGTTATGTATATATAGAAAATGGAATCCCAAAGTTTGTTCCTGATCCAGAAGGTTATCATAAAACTAGAAAGACAATGTGTAATGAAAAAGGAGAATTCGAATTTAAAGATTTGCCTGCAGGAGATTATTATGTTATCGCATTTATGCTTTGGGATGAAACAGGCGGAGGTATAATGCAGCATATAAAATTATCAGATAATGAAACAAAAGTCATGGATATGACTAATTTTTAAAGTAAAATACTCGTCTAATTTACAAACAACAAAATCGTACATTTAGGAATATATGAATGAGGTTTATTAAGAATTACTAAAAAGAAAATAATGAAGCAAAGTTTTACATATTATCTGACGTTATCGGTTATCAAAATAAAAGGTTTAAAAAAGATTTTTAGTAAGGATCCTGTAGATTTTGAGAAACTTAGAAAGGAGGATGTTTATAAACCAAAAGGTAGTTTTTATAACAAAAATGTAACAAGAGATTTTAAAATATCTAATTCCTTAATAACAGAAATAGGACAAAAAAATAATTCAGATAAATTATTGATATTTATTCATGGAGGCGCATTCATTTCGGGTCCAGCAAAACATCATTGGGATACAATCAAAACTATTACCAAGCAAACTGACTATAACGTTTGGATGTGTAATTATCCAAAAGCACCTGAGCATAAAATATCCGAAATCTCTGAAAATATAAATTCAATCTATAATGAGGCCTTAAAGAACTACAAATCAAATCAAATTTCGTTAATAGGTGATTCTGTAGGGGGTACATTAATTATTGCACTTATACAAAGGTTAATAACCAATAAGCAACAACTACCCAATAAACTAATTCTCGTTTCTCCAGTAATGGATTCATCTATGACTAATTCAGAAATTGATATAATAGATGTAATTGACCCAATGCTCTCAAAAGCTGGATTGTTAAGTGCCAAAAGAATGTGTGCTGGAAATGTTGACTTAAAAAACGAGATGATTTCACCGTTATATGGAAATTTCAAAGGATTTCCTGAGACTATTCTATTTCTAGGAGAAAAGGACATTACTTATCCTGATCAAAAATTGGTTGTCGATAAGTTGAAATCAGCTCAAGTGAAAATTAAAGTAATTGAAGGTGAAAACATGCCACATATTTGGCCATTTCTACCCATTATGAAAGAAGCAAGGTTATCTTTAAATGAAATAATTAAAGAATTATATACTAACACATAAATAATTGTTTTACATAAATTATACTCCTATCCTACTAGTTGAATAATTAGATGAACTCGTAGATATTAAAAATTAGTTTTATAATTAATTGTAAAACTCATGTAACATCCCAGAATATTTACAGTTATTGGTATGATGTATAGAATATTTGGTATCTGAAACATTCGTGCTACAATAATTTATATTTCTCATTGAATTTTAATACCATTAATTCTTTAAAGATTGGATACAACAATACTAGATTTTATAGTAATTGCTAGTGGAATCATGGGATATTTTATAAGTATTTCATTAGTTACGACTTCTTTTTATAAGAATCGTGCAAACAAATATCTAGCCTTTTCTCTGTTCTTATTGACAAGTTTGACCTTCTTAGGTTGGTACGATATAGAAGGTTATGTCTTACAGTTTTTAGACAATATCATGTTAGAATTTTTGGTTACCGTTACTTTATTTACCTATTTTCTAATCCAAATTCAGCATAGATACCTAAAAAAAAGATGGTACAAATTGCTTTATGTTCCTTTTTTTTGCTCTTTGGCAATTGAGGTTTTTATTACCTTTTTTCATGCTTTTTTTAATCTTTATAATTCAGACTTTGATGTTATAATATATGACATTAAGGACATTTTAGGTTTTGCTTATAATGTGTTTTTAATTTTTTGGGCAAGGAGATTAATAAAAAAAGCCACTACTATTTCTGAAGACAAAAGACGTTGGTTATTACGATTAAATCTTTTCATTATATGCATTATTATCGTTTGGCTTTTGTCTAATATTGAACTATATATATACGATTCGGAATATGTTACAAATTTTTTATGGATATCACTTTCGTTTTTATTCTGGTGGGTTTTGTATTATGGAATATTCAGATTACAAATCATTGTTCAAAAAGAAGAGATACATCGATATTTGGTATCAGGAAAGATCGATAAAACTCCTATAAAAAAACAAATAAATGAAACCACAGTTTCTAAAATTATTACTCAACTCTACATATTAATGGAAGAAGAGGAATTATATAAAAACCCTCTTTTAAGCAGGTTAGATCTCGCAACTCGATTAGAAACAAGCGAAGGATATTTATCGCAGATTATAAATCAAGAAATTAATAAAAGTGTTATTCAGTTTGTAAATGAATATCGAATAGAAGCCGCTAAAAATTTATTACATAATCCGATATTTAATAAATATTCTATAGAGGCCATAGGCTTAGAAGCTGGTTTTAAATCTAAGAGTGTTTTCTATAGTACTTTTAAAACTAATTTAAGTATGTCTCCTGGTGCTTTTAGAAAACTTCAAAAAACGTCCTAATTCGTGTAATCCTACTGTTTTAGTACTTCTCCAACACTAAAATTATTCTCTTTCCTTTTTGATTCCGATACTTTTATATCGGGAAATCAAAAAACACATGAATGAATCAACACTACTTAGTCTTAATTAATAATACCCTTTAAATTAATATTTAGTATGAAAAAAGTAGCTTTTGTTTTATTATTCCTTTACACTTCTTATTCTGGATTCTCACAAAATGCAGAAGAAGCATCTGTAGAAAAATCAATCTTTGGAATTCAAATCGGCGTTATGGGCGTATGGGTTCATAATGAATTAAAATTATCTAATCAAGTCGTTTTACGAAGTGAAGTAGGAATAGCAATTGTAGGTCTATGGGCAGAGGGTAATGATACCCAAGTCGGTAATGGTTATTCATTACCTATAGTAGCTTTAGAACCTCGATGGTACTATAATTTAAACAAACGAGCAAGTCAAGGAAAGAGAATAGATTGTAACAGTGGTAATTATGTTTCGTTACGAGGTAGTTACTATTTTTATGATGATGTTGATACAGATACTCAAAGAAACTTATCAAGCCATCCATTTACAGCAATAAGCTGGGGAATTAGAAGAAACATTGGTAATCATTTTAATTATGAAGCTGGTGTTGGTGTAGGACTTGGATTTGGAAACAACACTGGAAGAGAAATTGGTTTAACACCATATTTCAACCTCAAAATTGGATATCGTTTTTAATGTTCTCTTCAGTTTTGTACAACAAAACCTTTATTAATCTCTTTACATTTTACTAAAAATCAAAAATTATCATTATGATAGTACACATTATCAAAAAAGAAATCCATTTTAGAATTATTAAAAAGCTATGCGTATGCTTCCAGTTATTATTAATTGTTTCTTGCCAAACGGATGATGACAATCCCACCCTTCCTGTAGAAGATTCGATCAATGGTTTTTGGTTCTCAGAAGAACTAGGATACATTTTGGAGTTTACAGAAGGGAATGATGTAGTTTATAATATAAATACCGCAGGATGCTCAATTGTAGATGATGATTTTGAACTAGAAGATTTTGTTCCAAGTCTAGTAAGTGCAAATGACTTGATATTAACTACAGACTTAAATGAATCTGATTTTGAATTTACTCGATTGTCAAATCAAAACCCAACTTGTCTTCCTGATCAGATAGCCGATACTGATGATCCCAAGGTGAATTTTGATCATTTCTGGAATATCTTTAATGATTATTATGCTTTTTTTGAAACCAGAAATGTAGACTGGTCGCAGTATGAAAGTTTAAGAGATCAAGTGACTACTGATAACTTTTATGATATTTTAGAAGAGTTAGTTCTTTTATTAGAAGATGGTCATGTAAGTATCTTCGATGAAGAAAATGGTATTCAAATTGATTCAGGGTTTCCAAAATTATTAGAAACATTCAATATGAACTTAAGTGGAGATTTTATTATAGAAAACGGAGATGATTTAGGAGATCTTTTTGGTCAAAAAGCAACAACAATAGTAACAGAATATTTAGGAGGAGATTTTGAAATAGATGAAAGAGATAATATACTATGGGGATTGATCAATGATACTGTAGGATACGTTAATGTTTTAACGATGGCAGGATATGGAAGTGATTTTAGCAATGAGCTGTCTACATTAAATGATTTATTAGACACAATTATGAACGATATTTCTGCATCAGGAGTTTCTAAACTGATTATCGATATACGTTTTAATGGAGGTGGACATGATACGGCAGCTTTGGATATTGTATCTCGTTTTATGGATCAAGAAAGATTTTTATATACGAAAAAATTTAGGTTAGGTAATACTTTTACAGAAAAAAGAGCTGTTTCTGTAGGTCCTAAAGGAGATTTTCAATTTACGGGAGATATCGTATTGCTTACCAGTCCTGCATCCATAAGTGCAGCAGACCTTTTTGCTTTATGTATGAAAGACTTACCATATGTAACGATTGTAGGAGAGAATACAGCAGGAGCTTTTTCTAATGTTCTTAGTCATACACTACCAAATGGTGCAGAAATAGGTTTATCTAATGAAGTATATGAAGATCCACAAGGAGTCATTTTTGAAGCAGTGGGAATTGGCCCCGATAATCAAGAAAATAGAGTTCCATTTCTTTCAACTTTGGATTTTGAAGAAGGAATAGATAGTGGAATAAATCGCGCTCTGGAATTATTTAGCAATTAAACAGTTATTAAGGGAAGAAAAGAGGAATAAGGTAATAAAAAAAGTCCATCAATATTGATGGACTTTTCATTAAACTTGAAAGTATATGTATGTATTAGATAACTTTTACGTTCACTGCGTTTAATCCTTTGTTACCTTCTTGTAGATCAAATTCTACTGTATCGCCTTCGCGAACTTCGTCTACTAATCCAGAAATGTGTACAAAGTGATCTTTGTTAGCACCTTCTTCAGTGATAAATCCAAAACCTTTAGCGTCATTGAAGAATTTTACTGTTCCTTTATTCATTGTAATGTAATTAAATTAAAATATTGTTTTTAAAGTGCAAAAATGACCCCTTTTTTTCGATATACAACATATTAATTAACTTATTTTCAATTTATTATAAAAAAACCGTCGTTATTTATGTAAATCGCTGAAATTAAGCTTTATCTTTTCTGTATTTAGATGGTGTGATCCCTTCAAATTTTTTAAACGCACTGTTAAAAGAGGAAAGACTGCTAAAGCCTATATCAAAAGCGATCGCGGATATAGTGAATTTATCACCTTCTGTGGTAGAAAGTAACTTCTTAGCTTCCTGAACACGATAATGATTAATAAAATCATTAAAATTTCTCTTCGCGTATTGATTAATAACGGATGAAGTAATTTGTGTACTTTTCCCTAACTGTTTACTAAGCTTTACTAATGAAATGTCCGGTTCGAGATATAATTTTGTATCAGTAACTAGTTTTGAAATCTGATCAAATAGAAGATTATCATCATTGGTACTAAATACTTCTCCATCCAGATCAGTAGCTTTTAATTGAAATGCCTTATAACTTAAAAAATAAATAATTATAGAATATAAAATAGGCCCAACAATGTAAGGTACGGTTTCATCTAAAATGTTTAACACATAGGTTATCCATATTACTATAAAACCAGCGATAAGAAAACGGAGCCAAGTGAATATGGCTTTCTGGGATTTTGTCTGTAAGGTTTCCTGATGTTTTTGTTTTGTTTTTTTCAAGATCCACCATCCAAACATTATATAAAAGAACAAATGTAGATATATAAATATAAGACCACTCCCAAAAATAAAGATGACCAGTTTACTGTTATCGTACCATTCTTTAGTAACAAAAAGACTAGAAGTAAAAATCAATACAAACGGAATAATTTCTAAGTAATAATATTTTGGCAGTTTAAAGTTTGGAGAGGTCATTCCTGAAACATACCATCTGAATAATGGACCAATTAATAAAAGAAAAGCCAATCCAATAAAAATAAAAACAGGTTCTAGACCATCGCCAAAATTGAGCATTACTGATTTCCCTATTCGGAAAGCCATAAATATGAGAATCAAACCTAGTAAACGATTGGTTAATGTCTTTTTCTTTTTGAAAATGATTAAATAGAAGGCAAAAAGTACTCCGTGCAAAAGTCCTGCACTGCTAATAATTACCAATAATATATCTAAAAAACTCAATAGACTAATTTTTCCAAATGTAGGGATATTTGATATTCCAAGAAAGTATAAACTCACCGAAGAATTTATACTTACTGTTTAGCAATACTATCTTGCTATTATTTTAATTTCTCATACCTTCTGATATGTTTTTTGCATCAGATGTTAACCCAACCAAACTAAAAAACTTCCCAATTTTGCCTTGCATAGCTGCTATAATACCGTGTTTTGCTATTAATATTCTATCCATAGGTTTCTTTTCTATAGAAATTATGCGATTCATTAATTCTTTGGCTTCGTCAGATCCTTCTTCTTCATATATCTTTAAAACTTTTACTGCATTCTCTTCTGCTGTAATTTCTCTATATTTTGGTGTATATCCCAATTGAGAAATCATAGTTTCAGCTAGTTTCCAGGTAGACCAAGGATTCTGACCAGTTACTAAATTATTCTCCTGACTTATATTTTCCAGATACATTGTACCTTCATTAAAAACACCTCCTTGGGCTTCTAATTTATCTTGTAAAAGAAAAGGGAATATATTTTTGGCATCCGAAATCAATAATAATTCTTCGTCATTAGTGAAACCACTTACCTTTTTGTCTTTTAGTAATGGACGACCGGTATCAAGGGTTACATTTACAAGTGCCGCAGGTCCATGACATACTGCCCCGATAACCTTATCAGATTGATATAAGTTTCTAACAATAGATTGAATTGAAGCGTTTTCTGGAAAATCAAACATTGCTCCCTTTCCTCCTACAAAAAATACGGCTTCATACAATTCGGAATTAACATTATCAACAGGAATGGTATGTTTTACTTTATATTGAGCCTCACGATCATTCAAAAAAGCAAAATCATAGAGTCCCATATCTTCATCATCAATGACTACAGGTGGTTCACCACCTAATGGACTAGCAATATCTACCTCAAAACCATTAGCCTGAAAAACATAGTAGGCACGTGACAATTCAGTTAATTCATAACCAGTACTTTTGTCAGTATTTCCCATAATAGCTGTACTGGTAACGATTGCTAAGATCTTACCTCGTTTTGGAATAGTATTTTTAGAAAGGTATGGCAAATCAGATGCTTGAGTAATAGTTATATCCTTTCTATTTTCTGAAGATGGTAATAAACCCATAAACCACCAACCAAAAATAAAAAGAGAAAGAACAATAGATAGAATAGAGATTATACTCCATTTAAGAATTCGATATTTTTTGAACATGCTATTAGTTTTTTAAAGTTATAGCACGAAGTAATAGTAAGTATTAGATAAAATATGTCGAAATGATAATTCCGTCAGAGTGTATTATGTTTTAAGTTAGTATTATTTGTTACATAAATAAGCTCCATAATTACTTACGAAGCTTATCTCAAAAAACTAACTAATTAATAAAAACTCTAAAAGAGCATATTTAACACAAAATCAATTAGAAGTAACTTTAAACCAAAAATCAATAGGAGTAATATCGGATACTATTTCTCTGTTTTTCGATCTACTTTGATCTCTTACAGGAGGATTACCAGATATTCCTTGTCCTGTTGTACCGTTTGATCTCCCTCCTCCTCTACCGCCGCCTCTACCACCATTTCTTGCTGATTGCGTAGGTCTTGTTCTTTCTGACGTATTCCTTGCTATGTTAGCTGTTTTAATTCCTATAATAAGCTTATTAAAATTAATATCTGTTCTCGTATTTATTTTATTCTTAGGTATTTTTAAGCTATATAAGAAACAGCTATTTTGTTTATCTGCTCTTACATCTATAGCAATGCCCTCATTGTTTAGAACTGTATTAAATTCTTTGATTTTATCGTAATATGTGTATAATGCCTTCTGTGGTTTATTATTTTCTAGCATATGATATATCTTTTTTATAATACTGTCATTGACCTCGGGATCAGTAGGCTTACTAGGTCTATCCTCATTTCTTCTTGGAGGTCTTTGAGTTTTAACAATTGGATAGGTTACTGATACGTTTTTTTTCTTTTTTCCTTTAACATCAAAATATATAACTAATCCTTTACGTAATATTGAGGTTGCCACCTTAGGATCTATTGTCTTCATTGTTAAGTAAACATAGGTTTCGTCGTCATACACCGTATATGTTTCAGTATTATTAACAACAGTAGTTGTATCAATTATAATATCTGCATTAAAAGAACTTGCATATATCATCTTTACCATAAACGTGCAGGCCAGTATCAAGAATCTCTTTTTCATGTTTTTTTATTTTTTGAAGATGGTAATAAATCTATTTTTGGAAATATGGATACTCGAATTAGTACAGCAATTAATAGTATACTCATAACAATTAATAACCAAATTCGATGAATTGATCTTATATCGTTTATAAAAGATATTTTAGCTTCTGTAATTTCGAAGGTTGTATATTGATACATTGAAATATTTCCCTGTTCTCTTGGATTGTAATCTGGATTTATACGTACAATTCCAAAAAATACAATCATACAGAATAATATTGCTGTTTTTAATATGTTTGGTTTCATAATCTAGAGATTTGAAATTACATATTAATGACTATAAAAACATTGAGAAGTTTAATCGCTAAGAAAGGTTTTCAGCGAAATGCTATTCTTTTTCTGTAGAATCTATTTTATATCTAGTAATTACTTTGTACGACAAATTGATATTTTCAATACAAATAACTAAATACCCATAGAGAGTTTAAAAAAGGGAACACGAATATAATTTTATTAAAATTTACTCTAAATTTTAGATATGGAAAAAGTAAACGTACTGCCTACTCCTTCTGTAGAAGTAACCGAAATAGCTCCACCTAAATTTCTAACTATTTTCTTTACCGTTGCTAATCCAATACCAGTTCCAACGTTACCGTCTCTGTCTTCTACTCCAACAACCGTAAAAAGATCAAATATTTTATCTAAAAAATTCTTTGGGATTCCGTCACCATTATCCTTAACCACAAAATTGTAAAAACTTTCTTCTTCTGTTATAACTATATCAATAATTATCTCAGGTTTTGAATTATACTTTATAGCATTGGTAATTAGATTAATTAAAATCTGCATCAAGGCAGTTTCATTCGCAGAAATTAACTGAACATCCGAGGAAATATTAAATCGAACCTTGTGTTCGGAATCAGTTATTCTCTTTAATTCTTCCAGTAAATGGTTAATTTGTATCTCAGTTTTTCCGTCTTTTATTATATCATCACTTTTATAAAACTTGAGAATCCCATCAATATAGTCTCTTAGGGAATAAGAAGATGTCTTTAAATATTCTAAATACTGTAAAGATTCTTCATTAAGCTTATCTTTATTACCATCTTCTAACAGCTCTGTCAGCGAAATAATATTAGCTAAAGGGGATTTAAGATCATGTGAAACAACACTGGCGAATTTTTTAAGATCTTCATTTCTTTTTTCAAGCTTATCACTAAGTTGTGTAAGTCTTAAGTTTTGATATCGCTGTTCAAACAAGTTCACCACTTGCTTGGACATAGCTAATAATGCATCTTTTTGTTCAGAAGTTAACTCTCTAGGTTTAGTATCATACACACACAAAGTTCCCAACTTAAAACCATCAGAATCTATTAACTGTGCACCAGCATAAAAAATAGCTTGATGTTCATCAACTAAAGGATTTCCTTTAAACCGTTCATCTTTTCTAGAATCTGTTATGATAGTTAACGGATCATCTGAATTAATAGCATGACCACAAAACGAAATTTCTCTAGGAGATTCATTAAATGGAACTCCATAATGTGATTTTAAAAAATTTCGATCTTTATCAATTAATGCAATAAGTGATATCGGCACATCACAGATATACGATATAATGGATGTGATATTATCATAACTTTCTTCTGGCAAAGTATCTAATAATCCATACTTCTCTAAAGCTATTTGTCGATATTTTTCGTTTTTAGGTAATACAGGCGCTATCATTGGGGTAAATCTAAAAAAAATAATCTAATTCTAATTCTAATGATTACCATATAAGATATATGGTATTATTTATTTAAAGTCGTAATATTTTGTTATTTCTTACCATAGATCAACTATTTAGTGCATTTTTATTTTGAAATTTGTATTAATAATTTTGAATCAAAGTTTAGTCAACTTAAATAAGAATATAAAATCATGAGAAATTTTGAATTATATGTACCTACCAAAATAATTTTTGGTAAAGGGCAAATAGAGAAACTTACTACAGAAGTACCAAAGGATAAGAAAGTTTTATTACTCTATGGAGGAGGAAGTATTAAGAAAAATGGTGTTTATGATCAGGTAATAGCAGCCCTTAAAGACCATAATATTATAGAGTTTTCTGGAATTGAAGCTAACCCTGAATACACTACACTGTTAAAGGCATTAGAAATAATAAAGAAAGAAGATATCGGCTATATGCTGGCTGTTGGAGGAGGATCTGTTATTGATGGAACTAAGTTTTTATCCTCAGCAGCAGTTTATGAAGGAGATAGTCCGTGGGATATTTTAGCAAAGAGAATTAGAACATTAAAAGGGTTGCCTTTTGGAACCGTATTAACTTTACCTGCTACAGGAAGCGAAATGAATAGTGGTGCTGTGGTAAGTAGATCAGAAACGAATGAAAAAATGGTAATGGGTGGTCCTGGATTATTTCCAGAATTTTCAATTTGTGACCCTACAGTAGTTCATAGTATTCCAAAAAGACAACTGGCTAATGGTATTGTAGATGCTTATACTCACGTATTAGAACAATATATGACGTATCCAGCAGATGCACCACTTCAGGATCGTTTCTCTGAAGGGATTTTACAAACCTTAATAGAAATTGCTCCTGCCATAATTAAAGATCCGAGTGATTATAAAGCTGCTTCTAATTTTATGTGGTGTTGCACTATGGCCCTTAATGGATATATACAAAAAGGTGTGCCTACGGATTGGAGTGTACATATGATTGCACACGAACTTACAGCTTTTTATGGAATTGATCATGCTCGTACTTTGGCTGTAATTCTACCAAGTGCTTATACAAAGAAGTTTGAGCAGAAGAAAGAGAAACTTGCTCAGTATGCAGAACGTATCTTTAATATTAAAGAAGGAAATACAGAAGAAAAAGCAAGAGAAGCCATTAAAAGAACCGAAAGCTTTTTTCAGTCTTTAGATATTGACACAAGATTACGGGATTATACAGATGATTATGATGGATTTTCTCAAAAAGTCGCTAAAAACCTAACCGATCACGGAATGACGGCTTTAGGAGAACATCAAGATATCACTCCTGATGTTGCTGCAGAAATTGTAGAGATGGCGTATTAATAAATACTTTTACCTTTTATATTTATAGAGCCTTGTTTTGTTAAAAAAACAAGGCTCTAATCATTTAACTAAGTTAAATCTTCTTTTATTTTATTAATAAGTTTAGAAAATATAGTACAACGAATAGGATAAAATGAAGGTTGTTTTGATAGTTACATTTTGTTTGTTAAAAAATGTCGTTATTTTTAGGGAATTTTCCGAAATAATGATGATAAATAGTTTTTCGATTAGGTAATAAATGGTTAATACACAGCCTAAATATGGTCTTCCCTTTTATTTATAAAAAACCTAAAATAATTTCAATTTCCTGTAAAAATTTAAGTTAATTTTAAATCAAATTAACCATTTAAATTAACACAAATGAAATTAAAACTCGTAGTACTCACGGCGTTTGTTATGGTCTGCTTTATGACTCAAGCACAACAAACTGGAACAAAAGCTTTTTATCATGGAAAAGTATCTTCTGTAGAATATGTTTCCTCAATTGCATCGAGACCTAATGATCTTATTCCTCCAGATAATTCGGTTAGAGAAGCAAAAGATAAAAGATCGTTAGGAAATCAAATTACCACTGGTAAAGACCCGCAAACTGAAAACGATTATTTTTTTAGAAATAAAAACGTAATGGAGCAAAGTATTCAAAGGGCTCCTGCTAGTTTAGTTTTTGATACGTATACTTCAAATTCTCAACCTACAGATCCTTCCATTGCAGTAGGTCCTAATCATGTAGTAGTTGTATATAATACTGGATTTATGATTTATGATAAATCTGGTAATCAATTAGTAGGACAAACATCTCCTAATCCTGCCATTTTTCCTTCAGGTGGTTGCTGTGATCTTACTGCGTCATATGATAATGCTGCAGATAGATGGGTATTATCATTTTTAGGATCTGGTGCTCAGGTAGCAGTTTCTGATGGACCAAATCCAGTAACTTCTGGATGGTATGTTTATAACATCTCTGGAATACAGGATTATCAAAAATTATCTGTTTGGAGTGATGGATATTATATTACTGAAAATACAGGTGGAACAAATAAACTATGGGCTTTAGAAAGAGATGCTATGTTAGCAGGAGATCCAAATGCTCAAATTCTTGGTTTTAACCTTCCAGGAATTGTGACTAGCGGCTTTTTTAGTCCCCAAGCTTTAAATGTAACGGATGGTAATTTACCAGCTGCTGGAGGTGCAACTATTGTTTATCTGCAGGATAATGCCTGGAATGGTGTGTCAGTAGATCATATTAAGGTATGGACAGCAGATGTAAACTGGAATAATCCAGGGAGCTCTACAGTTTCTAATCCACAAGAAATTGTTACAACACCTTTTATTAGTGTTTTTGATGGAGGAAGCTTTGTTAATTTGTCTCAACCAGGAGGAGGTACATCTATTGATGCTTTACAAGCAACAATTATGAACCAAGCACAATTTAGAAAATTCGCTACTCATAATTCTGCAGTATTTAATTTTGTAGTAGATGCAGATGCTAGTTCTGGGGAATTGGCAGCGATACGATGGTATGAATTTAGACAAAATGGAGATAATCAACCTTGGTCTTTATATCAAGAAGGTACTTACACTGCTCCGGATGGAAGACATGCTTGGCACGCAAGTTTAGCAATGGATGGTCAAGGAAATATTGGAATGGGATATACTTCTATGTCTGGTCCTACTACTCCTTCAACAGTAAGAGTAAGTTCTTATTTTACAGGTAGATTAAGTTCTGATCCTTTAGGAACAATGACGACAGCAGAAGAACTTATCGCAAATGGAACTGGTAATATTCCAGGTACACGATATGGAGATTATAGTAAAATTGATGTAGATCCAACAGATGATTCTTCGTTTTGGTTTATCAATGAATATGTAAATGGCGGCAGAAGAGGTGTTGTTGGTAAATTCCAAATCGAAGCAGGTGTTCCTGATACAGAAGCACCTTCTGACCCTACTAATTTAGTAGCTAGTAACATTACATCTAATGGAGCTACTCTTAATTGGACTGCTTCTACGGATAATGTAGGAGTAGCTAGATATACGATTTCTATAGGTGGTACTGTTGTAGGAACCTCTACAACTGCTAACTTTAGTGTTACAGGGCTTTCTCCTTTAACCTCATATACTGCTTCGGTAACTGCAGAAGACGCTGCTGGAAATGTTTCTGGAAGTGCCACTACCTCATTTACCACGATAGACGGAAGTACTGCGGTTTATTGTGATTCTGCAAGTACTAATGTAAATGATGAATTTATTAGTAATGTTCAATTGAATACAATTAATAATGGTTCTGGAGCTCAATTTTATTCTGATTTTACTGGAATTTCTACTGATTTAAATGAAGGCCAAACATATACAGTTACCGTTACTCCTACTTGGACCGGTACTGTTTATGCTGAGGGATATGCAGTTTGGATTGATTATAACAATAATGGAGATTTTGATGATGCAGGAGAACTTGTTTGGTCAAAATCACCATCTACGGATACTCCTAGTAGTGGATCATTTACAGTTCCAACAGGAACTTCCGAAACTTCAGTGAGAATGAGAATCTCTATGAAATATAATGCAATTCCAACTTCTTGTGAAACTTTTACCTATGGTGAAGTAGAAGATTACACTATTAATTTAGGTACCAATGGAGGTGGCGGAACATCTGGCGAAATTGCAGCATATTATTTTGAAACTGGATTTGAAGGCTGGATAGATGGAGGAAGTGATTGCGCACGCATCAATAATAGTGCACGTGCATTTGAAGGAGATTTTTCGATTAGACTTCGTGATAATAGTGCTTCATCTAATGCAGTGTCTCCAATACTTGATTTAACCGGAAATACCGAAGTATCTATCGAATTCCACACCTTTGCGAATGCTATGGAAAATGGTGAAGATTACTTTATTGAATTCTTTAACGGTTCTTCTTATGAAGTGATTGGGCAATATGTAACAGGTACAGATTTTAATAATGGTTCTTTCTTTACCGATACTATTGTATTAGATGCCGGAACTTATAATTTTAATGCAAGTAATAGATTTCGTATACGTTGCGATGCTAGTGTAAATAATGATCAGGTATATTTTGATCAAATAATTATTCGTGGTGATAATGCAAGAAGTACTACTCCTGCAAATGCAGAAGATACAAATGAAACTGCAGAAGTAGTATCCTTCACAAGAATAGCTAATAAGAGTATCCAATTATATCCTATTCCTGCAACTTCAACATTAAATATTGAAATTAATGAAGGGACATTCGATGAGATTATTATGATTTCTTCAAATGGGACTATTGTAAAAAAGATAAATCCAAAAACATCTTCTTTTGGAGTTGATATTTCTCAATTCGCTGATGGCTTGTATTTTGTTAGATTTACTAATTCTAATGGATTAGCAATTACAAAACGATTTATAGTAAAGAAGTAACTATAAATATTTATTAGCCAATAAGTATTAGAAAAGGCTGTCGTCACTATGATCGGCAGCCTTTTTATATAGTATAAACACTAAAGTTTTCAAAACAATAGAATGTAAGCTACCTCCATTGTAGAAGAGACAAACCAATTCCAAAAGTTGTTTGATTATGATTATAATCTATTAAACTTTCTCCATACCCATGAAATATTTGTGCGTGAATCTGTAGTTGACCTAAAATCTCAATTGCATAATCTAGTCGTATACTACCTCTATTATTATCTCCACCTCTTAATGAGTGTCTTCCTAGTATACTTATATCATGTTTGCCTTTAGAAAAAGCTGCTAAAAATTCTGTTCTGCCCACATAGTTTTCTATACCAGGATTGTTATCTTCTATAGCATCCTCTGTCAATCGCCACCAAGGCCTTAACATAAAACTCCAAGAAGGGTTTTCCCATCCAAACTGTAAGACAATTCGATTCCAACTTCTTGATAATGGATTTGATCTTCCATTACTCTGATGATTTATACCAATACCTGCTAATACTCCATTTAATCCTAAAATTTTATAGGGAGTAGGAACAACCAACATTATTTCCGGTTCGTAATTAGTTTCTCTAAATGGTCTAGAAATATTAGCACTATACAATTGCCAGCGTGAAGATTGCGTATACCCTATCCAAAGATCACCTCCTATCTTTTTTCCAAATAAATTTCTAAAAGCTCTAGTTTTGAAACTTAATTGAAATTTTAATTCAGTATCAGAAAAATCAGAAGATTCTTCTACTGAATTAAGAGGGTTAGCACTAGTTGGAAAATTATTTATATCTGTTGTATAATTGGCTAATAAAAAATAAACGGGCTTATAGGGTTCAATTTTAAATCGTTTTATACTATCGCTACTTTGTATTCTCCATCTTTTGGATAAACTTCCTCCAGAATCTTCCATAATACTTTGGCCGTGACTATGAGAAAATGTGATAACAAATAAAATTACAGTAATTAATACTTTCATAAACGTTTTACTTACGCATTCCAAAATTCATACATAATAATGAAAAGAGTATTATTGATTAGTGTTTTACTAAACCTAATTAGAGATAAAAAAACCAGTAAAACTTCTTTTTACTGGTTTTAGTATATACTTCAAAATAATTTATTTTGTGATTCCCTCTAAATCAAGCATAAAAGCATACTCAAGGGCTGTACTTTTATAGCGTTCAAAACGTCCTGATGCTCCACCATGTCCAGTTTCCATATCACAATCCATGATTAAAAGATTATCATCTATTTTTAGTTCTCTTAATTTGGCAATCCATTTCGCTGGTTCCCAATACTGAACTTGACTATCCCAATAACCCGTAGTAATCAATATATTAGGATATTCTTTTGCTTCTACATTATCATAAGGAGAATACGATTTCATGTAGTCATAATATTCTTTATTTTTAGGATTACCCCACTCATCAAACTCGAAAGTCGTTAGAGGAATTGTTTCATCCATCATAGTAGATACAACATCTACAAATGGCACAGCGGCTACTACTCCATTCCAAAGCTCTGGTTTCATATTTAGCACAGCTCCCATTAATAATCCTCCGGCACTACCTCCCATAGCATACAGGTGATCAGAACTGGTGTATCCTTCTTTTACCAAAAAGTCACCAACATCAATGAAATCAGTAAATGTATTTTTCTTTTTCAGAAGTTTTCCATCTTCATACCAATGTCTCCCCATTTCCTGTCCTCCTCGAATATGAGCCATTGCGAATACAAAACCACGATCTAATAAACTCAATCGTGTAGAACTAAAATACGGTTCGGTACTACTTCCATAGGAACCATAGGAATATAATAGCAACGGTGTATTTGCATTTTTCTGTGTTCCTTTTTTATATACTAAAGATATAGGCACTTTTACTCCATCTCTTGCTGTGGCATACAAACGCTCTGATACATAATTGTCTTTAGAAAAATTAGCATCTAGTACTTCTTGTTCTTTTAAAACCGTTTGATCCTTAGTATTCATGTTGTAATCAATAACACTATTCGGAGTTGTTAAGGATGTATAGCTATAACGTAAGATATTTGTATCAAAATCAAGATTAGTTGTAGGATAGGTAAGATAAGCAGGATCATTAAATGAAATATAATGATCGTCTTCATCATTCCATTTTTTTACTCGAATTGTACTTAGACCATCTTTTCTTTCGCTAAGTACTAAATGATTTTTAAAGGCCGTAAAATCTTGTAACAAAATATCATCTCTATGCGGTATAACATCGACCCAGTTTTCCTTGGTCGTTGCAGTAATTGGTGTTTTTACTAACTTAAAGTTTTTAGCATCCAGATTTGTTTTGATATAAAAATGATCTCCAAAATGAGCTACATCATATTCTAAGTCTCTTTCTCTAGGATGTATTACTTGCCATTCACCATTAGGAGTGTCTGCATCTAGGTACCTGTATTCTGTAGATAGTGTTTGATAACTACCGCTAATGATATACTTATCGGATCTTGATTTATAAACAAATGTACTAAATGTATCATCCTCTTCATTAAAAATCAATACATCTTCTGACTGATCCGTTCCTAACACATGTTTGTAAATTTTATTAGCTCTAAGCGTTATAGAATCTTTAGAAGTATAAAATACCGTTTTATTATTATTTGCCCACGCTACACTTCCTGTAGTGTTTACTAATTTGTCAGAAAGTATTTCATTAGTCGTTAAGTCTTTAAAATGAATAGTATATCGACGTCTAGATACTGTATCAATTCCATGAGCTAATATTTTGTTATCAGGACTTACGGATCTACTACCTAGTGCAAAATATGCAAGACCTTTAGCCATTTCCGGACCATTAAGCATAATCTCTTCCTTTGCATTTTCTTCTAGTTTTTTACGACAATATAATGCATAGTCCATTCCTTTTTCAAATCTTGTATAATAAGAATATCCATTATCGTTATAAGGAACCGATGAATCATCTTTCTTTATACGTCCTACAATTTCATCAAATAATGTTTTCTGTAGACTATCGGTATGCTTCATTGCAGCATCTTTATAATCATTTTCTGCGTTTAGATAATCTAATACATCCTGAGTTTGTGCATCTGGAGTTTGTGCATTTTTCTGTTCGTCACTTAAACGCATCCAGAAGTAGTTATCGATACGTGTATCTTCGTGCGCTTTTAACTCTTCTGCGATTTTCTTAGCAACTGGAGCGTCTAATGATTGATGAGGTCTTAATTCGGATTTTTCTTCTTTTGTTGTATTACAGCCTATAAAGAGAGCCGGTACGATAAGAAGTAGATTGATGATGTTAGTTTTCATATGTTATTGTATGATTAAATGATAAAATGAATATTCAAATTTTATATAGAATTGAATATTAAGATTTAAAAATAATAGTATTCTATAAGAATTAGTAATTAATCCAATTTAAAAAAGAATAAATTTTATTTTGATTCTCAATATTATAAAATAAAACGGACGAATTCTATATGATTCTCTACGCATTCTAAAGATTAAACGATCCTTTAAAATTGTACATTATTTTTACTTTTATAAAATTGGTTGACCAATTTAATTTTCAAACCTAATTTTATACAATCACGTTTTGAAAAATCAAAAATATATTCTGTTTAACAAAATTGACATAAATATTCCTATTAACGTGAAGGTTGAGATATGTCTACTAATTAATATGATTTAATTATGGTCAAAACAAACTATTTTATTAATATGATAAAGGTTTTTATCCTTTTAATAAGCCTCTCGTTAAGTGCTGCTGATATAACAGTACCCTTAGGAGGGAACATTCAGGATGCACTCGATGATGTAGGCTCTAGCGGAGGAGGTACTGTTACACTTGCTTCTGGTACATTTACGATTACTTCATCTCTTAAAATATCTAGTAACACAACACTACAAGGTTCAGGTACATACGCCACTACTATTAAGACTACTAAAAATATAAAGATGATTGTTCAATCTGGTTATGGTTTAAAAAACATTACCATTCAGAATCTAACTTTAAGTGGTACCAATGCATCTGACGGTGGAGGAATAGAAATTATCTCCTATGGCGAAGATCACGATACGGTAAAAATATCAAGTGTTCGTTGTTACAATACAGGATGGGGCGTGCATATTAAAGGTGTTAAAAATGTTTTAGTAGAGAATTGTGATTTTAGTGAAAACGGAACAGCGGGTAAAGAAGGTTTTGCTCATAATATGTACCTAAGGAGATGTTATGGTGCTGTTGTTAGAAACTCTACATTTAATAATTCCACATCTGCCAATGGAATCAATATTTCTTATAGTGAAGATATAGAAATTTATGATTGTGAAATGTCGGGAAACTATTTTAGAGGAGTACGTGCTGCAGATACCGAAGGATATTTGGTACATGATTGTATTATCACCGGTAATGGAGATTTTGGATTAGGCGCAAATAGTGAAAACTTTACTACAAGAGATATCGATTGGAAAAATAACTGTGTAGCAAATAATGCAAAAGATGGTATTTATGCTAAATCTGGAGCTACTGGAAAAATTTTAAATTGTAATTCTTATGGTAATGGAGATGATTATGACGTTACCAGTACAGTTTCTCAGTCAAGCAATATAAGTGATTCAAGTAAAACCTGTGAAGATACTGTAGAAACTTGTGACAGCTACAATGCATTTTCGCAAATAGAAGCAGAAGATTTTTGTGAGCAATCGGGTATACAGACAGGAAATACTAATTCTTTTGTAGGATGGGTAAATAACGGAGATTGGGTAAAATACGAAAATGTTGATTTTGGTTCCGGAGTAAATTCAATAGAAATATCTGCATCAAGTGGTACTTCAGGAGGAATTATTGAAATAAGACAAGGAAGTGTTTCCGGAACTTTATTAGGAACAGTAGAAGTTACTAATACTGGATCTTTTACTTCCTGGGAAACTCTAACAGCAAGTATATCAGAAATAAATGATAAACAAGATATTTATTTTGTATTTACTGGCGGAAATGGGTATTTATTTGATGTTGATTGGTTTAAGTTTTCAAAAGAAACGACTACAAATATTTGTAATTCACCATTGGTAGCTATTATACCACCTTCTAATCTAACTCCTGGTATTAGTTATATGTATTATGAAGGTAGTTGGAATTCACTTCCTAATTTTAATTCACTTACACCAGTATCTACTGGAGTGGGTTCTACCATTGATCTAAGTAATGTTTCTAATGGTGATAATTTTGGATTAACCTTTAACGGTTATGTAAATATCCCAAATGATGGTAATCATACTTTTTATACAACTTCTGATGATGGTTCCTCTCTTTGGATTGATGGAAATAAAGTAGTAGACAATGATGGGTTACACGGTGCACGGGAAGCATCAGGAATAGTTTGTTTAGAAGCTGGATATCACAAAATAGAAGTTCAATTTTTTGAAAAAACTGGTGGAAATGTATTGACTGTAGCATATGAGGGACCCGGTATTTCAAAACAGAACATACCTACTTATTATGCAGTTACAAATAATACAATCACTATTCAAGAAGATGAAACTGGATTCTGCTCTGCTGAAGGTACTGTTGACAGTAATCATACTGGACATACTGGATCTGGATTTTTGAATACCGCTAATGTACTTGGTAATGGGATAGATTGGAAACTAAATGGATCAGCTGGATCATATACCTTTACTTGGAGATATGCTAGTACAAGTAACAGGTCCGCAAAATTAGTTGTTGATGGATCTACTGTAGCAAGTAGTATTAGTTTCAATTCTACAGGAAGTTGGACTAGTTGGGAAACAGAATCGGTAACGGTAGATCTTTCTGACGGAGTAAAAGACATCCGCCTAGAAGCTACTAATAACTCAGGACTTGGTAATATTGATTATATACAAGTGACAGGGCCTAATGTCTCTGCATTGGCTTGCACAACTATTGGTGAAGATTGCTCGGATTTCTTTGGAGGGCTTTCAATTACACAAACTAATCCTGGTTGTAGTAATAATAATGGTCAAATCACAGTTAATTTCGAAGATTCGGATGTATATACACAGATTCAGTTAAGTATTGATGGAGGAAACTCATACCCTATTACCGTTAATGACAACGCTGGTTCTTATAGTTTTACTGGTTTAAGTAATGCAGAATATCAAGTTGCTGCTAGGTATGCAGGTGGAGATTGTGACTACAATGTAGCACACCTCATTTTAATTCAGGATTGTGGAGATATTCCTTTAAACCCTGGAGGAGTTTCATGGCACGATAGTTATGAAGCTAATGGATTTTGCTGGTGTAGTACTAATTTTGATCACAATTTAGGAAGCAAAAAAGTAATCGTTAATGGAACTCAATATAGTGTAGTTGATATCTGTGATGAATTAGAAAAGCATCCATTATTTAGATCAAGAAATAATGGAGATAATATATACAATGACGTTCAATGTGGAAATGGACCTATAAATGACTCGAATGATGAACCATTATGTCCAGGTAGGGTTGATATGGGCGTAGAAGGGTGTTTATTAAGAGGTGTACATTGGGATATGGAATGGTTAGCCAGTAGAGACCGTTTTCAAGGAAATAATAGATCTCCTGATATCGTAAAGAATGAAGATCCTATGGTATATCCTAATCCGTTAAACAATGCTGATTTACTGAATATAACTGTTTCAGGTATAGGTACAGCTCAGGTAGAAGTTTATAGCCTAGCTGGTTTACGAATACATTCAGAAAGTGTTAAAGATGAATCAACCACTTTGGATTTAAAACACTTGAATACTGATGTTTACATTATAAAAATCCTAGACAATAAAAAAACATATTTCAGTAAAATAAGTATTCAAAAGTAATCACTTCATATAAGAAATTCTTTGGATAAAGGAAGCTTTTCAAAAATGAAAGGCTTCCTTTATTTTAATTAGGGATCTATATCTCTGAGATTACACTTCCACGTCACAGCTTTTAAAACATTGTAAGGTCTTATATGATAAATATTATCTAAGATACGATAAATCAATTCGCTCTATTTCGCTCATCATCACTACCAAAGCCTCTGTTTTTAACATTAACTTTCTTATTTCCAAAACTATAGCTTAATGAAAAGCGTACATTTCTACTACTATAATTTTGGCCATATATAGTTTTCACACCATTTATCTCTGATGATAAATTACGTAAGCTTGCTGTATCAAATATATCATTAAACACTAACGATACTTGTAAGTTATTATCTAAAAAACTCTGTTTTAATCCAATAGTAACATTGTACATGTTGTCAACATTATACAGTAATGATTTCGTCTTGGAAGCATACCAAAAATCTGTTTGTAATTTTGTGGTTTTACCTAATACAAAGGTGTTACTTGTAGAGAAATAAAATTGATTTCCATTTTGAGGACTTGAATTAAGATCATCATCCAGTTCTGTATTCTGAAGTGAAAACGAGAAATAGTTTTGACTTTTCCACCAAGATAAGCTATCAAAAGTATATGTTTCGCTTATTTTAAAAAAGGCAGTAGTATAATAATTTCGTCTGATAATTGTTTGAATTTCATTTTCAGCATCAGCAGAAAATAGCGTACCAAAACCATCGGTAGTTCGACTATAATATAGGTTAGTAATTAATTTTCCTTTGTAATTATGCGCCAATGTAAAACGATCTGTAAATGATGGCTGTATAAAAGGGTTTCCTTCTGAGTATGCATTACTATTAATAAAGCTCCTAAAAGGATTTAAATCCCTAAAACTTGGTCGATTTATCCCTTTTCCATAATTAAAGGAAAAATTATGATCATCATTCTTCTGATATGATGTGTAAAATGTTGGAAATACTTTTAGATAATTATTTTCATTTCTCTGGTTTAAAGTAATAGAATATCCATTGGTTTCTGTATTCTCTAGTCTTAATCCTGCTTTAAAGTTCCATTTGCTATTTAATTTTTTTGAGCCATTTATATACAAGGCTTGTACATTCTCTTTATACTCAAATTGATTGGATAGATTCGTGTCAAAAACTGGAGATCCAGTAATCGTATTAAAGTTTTCTAAATCATTTAGTGTAGTAATAAAACTTAATTTGGCACCATAAGAAAGATTCGCAAACGTCATAGGATGTTCAATATCTACTTTTGCACTGTAATTCTCTATATTCTGATTAGAGAAATTCTGTGCAGCTTGATTAATACCAATAAATTCATTGTTAGCAGAAAATGTATTTACTATGTAATCATTTTCCAAAGAATTATTATATCGAAAATAATCAAAATCAACAGAAACTTTTCTTCCTATAGTATCGAGTAGTGTTATTACATGGGCATTCAGAACATGACTAGTTACTCTATCGCTTCTATTATTATCATTTATCAACAAGGAATCTACGGAATTCTGATTATTCGAAATGTTTGTAATACCGTTACCCTTAGAATCAGGTTGATTATAATTACCTAGGTACTGCCCTCCTATTTTTATTTTTTCTGAAATATCATATTCTAATGAAAAACGGCCTGAATAATTATTCTTTTCATCTTTTGATTCGGTATCGATTTCCCAAGTACTATTCGGAAATGAAATAGTACTGTTTTCTTGATTTCGGATATTTCCTTTACTTCCATTAGCAGAAAGTATTAATCTAATTTTATTCTTGTTATAGAAAAAACTATTTCGCAAAGTTGTGAAACTAAATGTATTTTGATTATAAGTTAAGCCAGAAGTATTCTTCCAAGAATTTCTTCTACCTTTTTTATAAATAATATTAATAATACCTCCATTCCCAACGACTTCATACTTAGCGGGTGGATTGGTAATGATCTCAATTTTTTTGATATCATCCGAGGCCATAGAATCTAGAAAACTAATTAGATCTTCTCCAGTTAATTGTAATAATCTACCATCAATCATGATCCGCGATGACTCACCGCCAATCATGCTGATATTGTTATTTTGTATTCTAATACCAGGAGCAACTCTAAGCGCATCCACTGCGTTACCTCCAGCAGCGGCAATACTATTTTCTACATTAAATACTAGCCTATCTGTTTTTTGTTCAATTAACTTTTTCTGTGATGTTATAACAACTTCATCTAAGTTTTCTGTGTCTTCTTTAAGTATGATAGCTCCTAAATCAAGGTTCTTTTCTATCAAAAGTTCCTTTTTCCAATCTTGAAAACCAATAAAACTTATAGTAATTCTATATACCCCTTTTTTAGTATCTATAGAGAAGAAACCATTTTCATCTGTAATACCTCCGCTATTGATTACCATTTCATCATTCTGATTGGTCAAAAAAACATTTGCAAATGCTACAGGTTCTGAATAATTGGTTACAGTACCAGTGAGTTGTAATTGTGCAATACCTAAAAAAGATGATAGTAAGAAGATGAATAGAATACAATTTTTCATTTTGTTGTTTGTTTTAAAATTTAATTCAAAACAAAAATGAAAGGAAAGCTCCGAGTATGCGTACAACTAAAGAAAGTAGTACTATTTTTTTTACTAGAAATTGGTATTACTTTTTACAAAGACGTACTACTTTATTGTAACCAATTGATTATAAGATGTTTTTACGATACTGCGTAGGTGTAAAACCTGTATGTTTTTTAAAAGCAGTATTAAAAGGAGATTTAGAATTAAAACCGACATCATACAAGATTTCAAGAATAGTTAACTTCTCATTAAGTGGATTTTCTAGTAGGGCTATTGCTTTTTTTATTCGATATTCATTAATGAAATCGAAAAAATGTTTTCCTATATGATGATTAATCAAAATAGAAATATCCTTAAATGGAAGATTGAGCTGGTTTGCCAGTTTGTGTATGGTCAATGAAGAATCTAGATAGGGTTCTTCTGTTTCCATATATTTTTGGAGTTTCTCTATTTGTATAACAAACTTATCATCTGAAGTTTGCTTATTTGGGCTAGTTTCAATCAATTTTTTTACTAACAAATGTTTGGTGTCAATGCTCCTAAACAACTCTGGATAATACATACTCTTTAGTACAATCCAAGATAAAAACCCTAATAAAAGTAATGTTAATATGATTCTCATCATATTCAAAACTTCTATATCATCACCAACATATTTATAAATTTGTTTAGCAGACGAAAAAATAAAAATAAATGATAGTAGTAATGTTAATTGATATAACCATTTATAATTAAAGTTGTTATTATTAGAATAACTTTCTAATAATAACAACTTATATTTTTTTAGTGTCCTGAATATTAAGAGAAGATATACTATCGATACTACAAAACCGTAAATTGAGGAAAATTTCACTTCTGGATTTGAATGAAAATTATCCGTAAAAATTATTCTTTCCTCTTCACTAACAGCATAAAATCCAGGAACATAAATTAAAATCTCAATAGCAAAAGGTATCAGGTGTAAAAGATGTTTAGGTTGAAGCTTAAAATCTGAATATACAGATGATAGTACATATAAAAATAATAATGGACTGGACAAAAACGCGATTTGATCACGAAGCATATTAATAACCAGGGGTAGTTCAATATATTTTGCATAAAAGAATACACTAATATGAACTGCAAATATGACAAAATAAACCCCCATTAATCGATTGCTTACCTTATTTTTAGTTTTAACAGTAAACAAAAAAATAGCAAGTAATAATGCAACAAATACAATAACAAGAGTGATGATTCCTAATAGAGAAAATTTATCCATTAACTTTGAAAAGTGTTTAAAAAGCTAAAATAAATATTTACTATTAACTTATGAGTAAAACTCATTCTTTTATAAATCCAAAGTAAAGTATTGTTTATCAATCAATTTCATGCTAAACACCATCTATTTTACTAAGTACCGTCTTTCTATACGATTTACTTATCGGTAATTTACTATCATTTTGTAATACCATTTGATTACCATCGATTAATTTTAGTTTATTAAAATTCACAATAAATGATTTATGTATTCTAATAAAATCGTTTGATAATTTTTCTGCAAAATCTGATAGTGTCGTTGGTGTTAGAATCATTTGATCCGCATATATCTTAATGTAATTCCCATATGCTTCTATATAATTGATAGTATCAAAATCCAACTTTATAATCTTCTTGTCGCTCTTTACATATATAGATGTAACCGTATCTTCTTTCTCGATAACCACGTTATTGACATTATTATCATCTGATTTTTGTTGCACCTTAATAACAGCCTGTATAAATCTTTCTAAAGAAAAAGGTTTGAGTAAGTAATCCGTTACCGACAATTCAAATCCTTCTACTGCATATTCTGGATATGCGGTAGTAATAATGACTTGAGGTTTTTGCTGCATTGTCTTTAATAAACTGATACCTGATAATTTGGGCATATTGATATCGAGAAATAATAAATCCACATGATTTTCTTGTAAAAACGCCATAATTTCAAAGGCATTTTTACACGTAGAAACTACTTCTAGATAAGGTATTTCTTTAATATAGTTCTCAATGATCTGACGAGCTATTGGCTCATCATCCGCTATTAAACATTGTAATATTTTCACACATTCAAAAATTAAGAGTTAGTTCTACTCGATAAGAATCTTCTTGTTGTACTATTTGTAATTGATGTTTTTCGGGATACATCAAATCTAAACGTTTTTTAGCATTTTGTAAACCTATACCACTTTTCCCCTTTTCGAGATCATTATGGTTTATATCTAAAGAATCAATTGTATTTACACACTGAAAAACAAGTGAACTCTCACCTACTTTTATATCCACTAATACTTTACTCTTCATATTACCTAAGACTCCTAAATGTTTAAAAGCATTTTCTACAAAAACAATTAGCAACATGGGGGCTATAACGGCACTAGATACTATACCTTCAATGTTAAATTGAATATCTGCTTTATCTTCTAAACGTATTTTCTCTAAAGAGATATAGTTCTCGAGATACTTTATTTCTTTTTCTAAAGGAACAAACATTTCTTTCGTTTCATATAAACTATAACGCAGTAAATCAGAAAGTTTCAACATTAAATCAGGTAATTTTTCTGATTTCACCACAGACAATCCATATAAATTATTCAAGGTATTAAATAAAAAATGTGGATTCAATTGTGCTTTCAGAAGTTTTAACTCTGCTTCTCTTTCTTCTTGACGACGAAAAAAACTATCTCTGGCAAGTTTTAAAGCTGTTCCGAAAAGAATCACCAATAAAACAGCCCCAAAAACATTTAAAAGCATTTTCCATTGAAAATTATTAAAAAAACTACTCAAAAGAAATACACCTAAAAAAGTAAAAAAGGAAACATTAAGAAGGAACAAAGTTGCGCCTAATGATCTCCTACTATTCAAAAATAACGGTAATATTTTTAAGTTGCATATGTATACTGGAGGCATAATAAATGCTATAAAACCTATAGATGTAACAAACCTATTTTCTGCTTGAATAACCATCATAAAAATAAGCAGCAAAAACAACCATATTGTTATGTTTTGTAAGAGCTTATTATCTACCCAAGTATCTAATTTTGACATGTTATCAGATTAAAAATTCTTATCAAAAATAGGTTTTGATATCTGAAATAGCACTTTTTCATGATATAAGTTATCTGTTATGGTCTATATGACCTCTTTTTCGTGTTAAGATGATTTTTATACTAATATCATCCCATCACTTCCTCTCATCATTCTTTTTTTATTCTAAACTAAAATTAAATGAGTTTTGATCTAACAAATTATAAAAAACAGATTTATGAAAACTACAAGACAATTAATAGTACTATTAGTATTCATCCTTATAAAGTATATGGGATATGGACAAACAAATGATTTAAATATTATTTCTAAAAAATATAATTCCGTATTAAAAGAACAAAACAAAGGAGTAGCAATTTTAATCAAAAAAAATAACGAAGTAAGAACAATCCGTCTTGGTAATTTTAATCTAACAGAGCGCAGTGTTTTTAATATTGGTAGTGCCACAAAAACTTTTACCGCGATACTAATATTGCAGGAAGTAGAAAAAGGAAACTTAAGGCTAACTGACAGCATTGGTGCATATTTAACACCAATACAAAATGTAAATGGTTCCTTAACTATAGAATCTTTACTAACACACGAAAGCGGTTTAGATGAAGTAATAGGAAGAAACATTCTAGATATTTTCTATGCAAAAAATGATTCATTGTACAATACTGCTTTATTAAAACAAGTAGAGAAATCTAACCCTAAGATGGTTGGTAAATTCGACTATTGTAATACCAATTATTTTCTTTTAGGGAAAATTATTGAAAAAATCACTGATCAAAGTTATTTTGATTTGTTGCGAGAACGCATTCTTTCACCTTTAGAAATGAAAAACACGCATCCTTATGTGCATAGAAATATTCCAAATTTAGCAACACCTTATCATGAGGAAAAAGATGTGACTGATTATTTAGACTACCGTTATTTTGCAAATATTGCATATGCAGCTGGTAGTATGGCTTCTACACTAACAGATATGGAAATATTCTATCGATCCTTATTCGAAACAGAACAATTGCTTAAAAAAGAAACAGTAAAAATGATGATGGAATCTGGAAATCAATATTATGGTTATGGTTTATTTAAATCCAACCAAGAAGGAGTGAATTATTACGGACACGGTGGAAACAATATTGGCTATGCATTCAGGAACCAATATAATCCAATGACTAAAGATTTGTACTTGATCTTTTCGAACACAAAATCAATCCCATCAAAAAAATCTATTAGTACAGACCTAATAGCATATATGAATAATAAACCTATAGAAAGTTTTAAGAGTATTGATCTAAACAATTTCAAAAAATATACCGGAACTTATTTACTTAAAGAAGCTAATCTAACATTAGAGATTGTTCTTGAGAATGATAAGATGTATTTAGTTTCAGAAGCTCAAGGGGTTAAAAGTGAACTTATTCAAAAGGATGACAAATCACTCTATGATACTACGGTTGGAGTTGTATTAACACAAATAGAAGATGATACTAGTAGTTTATCATTTAGCCAAAATGGTTTTGTTACAACAATTAGCAAAAAAACATTAAGTAAATAAAATCGATACCTATGATACTCGAAATTCAAAACATATCAAAAAAATACAATAGAAATAAATACGGACTAAAAGATTTCTCCATAACTATAGAAAAAGGGATATTGGGGCTTTTAGGACCTAATGGAGCTGGAAAGTCTACACTTCTTAAAATGATAGCAACTGTAAGTAAACCAACACAGGGTGTCATTATTTTAAACAAAAACAACATTGTAAAAGATGCTAATTATATGCGAAAACAATTAGGTTTTCTTCCTCAAGATTTTGGAGTATATCCTAACCTTAATGCGTTTGAGTTTTTAGAATATATAGCAGCGATGAAAGGTATTGGAGGATCCAATCTCAAATCAAAAATTGAGCAGTTGCTAGATGGACTTAATCTATTAGATGCTGCAAAAAAGCCTATAGGAAGTTATTCTGGAGGAATGAAACAACGGGTAGGAATTGCACAAGCACTTCTTAATGATCCCAAAATTGTAATTTTCGATGAACCAACGGTTGGGCTTGACCCAGAAGAACGAGTTCGTTTTAGAAATCTTATTTCGGATTTAGCGCAGGATTGTATCGTGATTTTGTCCTCTCATATTGTATCAGATATTGATACAATTGCAGATCAAATCGCCGTAATGAAAAATGGCTCTTTGCTTTCATATGGGGATCAAGAAAAGTTGATAGCGCACGTAGATCAAAAGGTTTTTAGCACTATCATAGATAAAGAACAACTTACAAATTTAAAAAATAATCAAATAGTGGTGAGTACTTCCCGAAAAGAAGGAATGCTAAACGTTAGATACATTTCGGAGATTCCAAAGGAACATTCTATCCCTGAGCAAGCAAATCTAGAAGATGCATATTTATACTTAACTAAAACAAATTAAAACCATGAAAAATTCAATAAATAAAAAAGCAATGACAGGAATATCTATTGTTTTTATAATGATTCTAATCACTGCTCTGATTTTCTTAAACAATATACATATCGGAGTCTATAATGCTCACTAATACATTTATTATGAAATCATTTTTATCAACCATAAAGTTCGATTATCTACAACGTACCAGAACCTACAGTTTTCTAATAACCTTGTGTATTAGTTTAGCAGTAGCGTATACATTTGTACCAGAACCCAATGCCTCATACTCAACCATAAGAATTTCTGATTATGTTGGATATTACAATTCGGCTTGGTTTGGTTATGTAACTGCAATTATGACGAGTGTGTTTTTATCATTGGTTGGTTTTTATCTTGTTAATAGTAGCATTAAAACTGATCAAATAACCAAAATTGGACAAATAACTGCCGCTACGCCTGCATCTAACTTTAGATATTTATTATCGAAGGTATTCAGTAACTTTTTAGTATTATCCACCATTGTGTTTATTGTTTTTATAATGAGCATATTACTTTTCTTTTTATATAACGAAGGGTTTCCTTTTGAACTATCTCAATTTATAGTTCCATATGTATTGATCCCTATTCCAGCTATGTTTTTTATCGCTGTATTGGCAGTAGTTTTCGAAGTTCTTTTTAAAAAATATTCAGTCATTCAAAATATAGGTTTCTTTTTTTTATTTTCTGCAACCGTATTTTCTACTTCTCCAAATGAAACGCAATTTGTATTAGATCCTTTTGGAACCAAAATAGTAATGCATCAAATGGAAGAAAGCGTTAAAAGTATTTTACAAGCGGATGAGCAGACTAGCTTATCAATAGGGTATGTTTTAGGAAATGTTCAGAAACCAAAGAAATTCGAATTCAATGGAATATCTTTTCCTTCATCTTTTTTAATAAGTAGAATAGCCTTGATCTTACTATCAACTATACTTATTCTCATGATATCTCCATTTTTTCATCGATTTAACATAAAAGACAGACCTAAAATCATAAGTAAGCTTCCTAAACTATTAGACAAAAAAGAACGTAAAGAAATCGTTCTGTCAAAGTTATATAAATCTGAAATTGATTATGGAATATTTTCTCTGATAAAAACTGAATTAGTGTTACTTTTTCGAAAAGGAAAAAGATGGTTATGGATTATCAATCTTATAGGAATGGTTTTGCTCGCAATTACTCCCGTAGAAATTACATATCCAATAATTCTACCTATACTATGGTTTTTACAAGTACATAGACTTTCAGAAATATCCTCGAAAGAGATATCTCATAATGTTCATTATTTTGCATTTAGTTCGCATAAGCCATTAGGTCGTTTATTAACTTCACAGATAATTGCTGGAATAGCCATCATATTGTTTTTAGCCTCTCCTCTATTAATTAGATTCATAATTACGCAGAGCCTTTCATCGGTTGGTTTAATTATTATAGGTTCTGTTTTTATTGTTTTGTTAGCATCTACATTAGGGATCCTTACTAAAGGAAAGAAACTATTCGAAATACTATTTTTTATGATCACATATGCAAACATTAATAAAATACCATTTGCAGATTATTTCGGTGGACTTATCCATAGTCCAAATTATATAATGTCATTAATAATAGTAACTATAACTTTAGGAACAATCGGTTTCTTAACCAGAAGGTATCAGTTGAGGAACTAAAATTCCTGAATGTATTTTCATAAAATTTATTTAAACTTTCCTATCTATTAACGACCTCACTATTTGGTGGGGTATATTTTTATATATTTATAACCAATAAACACACATCTATTATCTCATGAAATCTGCACAATCTTCTCTTTACTACAGTATTGTTTTTACCTTAGCATTATCTTTTATTGCAGCATCCTGTGGAAAAGACAAAAACAAAAAAGATAAAACTCAAATCGATGTAGTTAAAAAGGATACTACAAAAACTACATTAAAAAAAGCGCTTACATTTTATGCTTCTTTTGATAAAGGTGTTCAAGCCGACTTTGCATTGGGAGATCCACAATTATATACGGTTCCTTCTCGTAAAGTTCGAGATTCTGCTCAGGTAGGCTTACATAAAAAAGATGTTAGTATCGCTGAAGGTCAAGGATTAAAAGGAGATGCCCTACTGTATAGCGCTAGTAGTAAAGGTTATATCTACTATGCTAGTAAAGATAATATTGCTTATAATAACAATGACTGGAATGGTGCCGTGTCTTTTTGGTTAAACCTAGATCCAGCTACAGATCTAAAACCAGGATATTGTGATCCAATCCAAATTACGGATGTTAGTTATAATGATGCATCCATATGGGTTGATTTTACAAAAGAAAACCCTAGAGATTTCAGACTTGGAGTTATTGGAGATAAAACTGCTTGGAAAAAAGATACCACCATATCTGATAATGATGACCCCGTTTTTAAGAATCAATTAATTCCAGTTTCTAAACCACCATTTGCCAAGGGTACCTGGACGCACATCTTTATTAATTTTGAAAACCTAAATACAGAAACAGGCAAAGCTTCTTTCTATATAAACGGTGAACTAAAAGGAAAAAGAGAAAACATTACGGATCCTTTTACCTGGGAATTAGATAAATCAAATATTTATTTAGGATTAGGATATATAGGGTTAATGGATGAACTTTCTATTTATAACAGACATCTTACTCAAAAAGAAATCACCACATTATATACATTAGAAAACGGAGTTCATACACTCCTAAAATAATTACTTACCCTTTCTTCCGATTATAAAATAAGCTCTATGATACGATTTAAAGTCATAATTTTTGGTATTACCACTTTCCTCCTATTTTCTTGTAAAACAGAAACAAAAGTAGAAATTACTAAAGAAGAAAAACGATGGCAAGAACATTCACTAAATACTACCATCATTAGAGATGATTTTGGTGTACCTCATATCTACGGAAAAACAGATGCGGACGCTGTTTTTGGCTTACTATACGCTCAATGCGAAGATGATTTCAATCGTGTAGAACAAAATTATATTTGGGCAATCGGTCGTTTAGCCGAGGTGGAAGGAGAAAAGGCTATTTATAGTGATTTAAGAGCAAAGCTTTTTATGACAGAAAAAGAAGCCATAGTTAATTATGAAAGTAGTCCAGAATGGCTTAAGGAATTATGTATTGCTTTTGCTGACGGGATCAATTATTATTTAGAGACACATCCAGAAGTAAAACCTCGATTACTTACACATTTTGAACCATGGATGCCTATGTATTTTAGTGAAGGTTCCATTGGTGGAGATATAGAGCGCGTTTCTACTCGTAAAATCAAAGCGATGTATGAAGGCGATATGGAAATGCCAATCGCCGAAGAACTTTCACTTCAAAAAGAAAAAGAAATGCTAGAACCACAAGGCTCTAACGGAATAGCAATTTCCGGATCGCTCACCCAATCAGGAAATACTATGCTATTGATCAATCCACATACTTCATTTTATTTTAGAGGAGAAGTACACGTAGTAAGTGAAGAAGGTTTAAATGCTTATGGTGCTGTAACTTGGGGACAGTTTTTTGTCTATCAAGGTTTTAATGAGAAGACGGGTTGGATGCACACCTCTACTTATACAGACGTTATTGATGAATTTATAGAAACAACAGTAAAGAAAGAAGGGAAACCAATGTACAAATATGGTGATGAATTACGCCCTGTAACAAGGTACGATGTTACATTGAAATATAAAGAAGGGGATTCTTTGAAAGAAAAAACATTTCCTGCATATAGAACGCATCACGGTCCTATCACACATCTTAAAGAAGGAAAATGGGCAGCAACTGCACTAATGTGGGAACCTGTAAAAGCATTAGAACAATCATATATCCGTACAAAACAGAATGGATATAAAGGATTTCGTACTATGATGGATATAAAGACTAATTCATCTAATAATACTGTTTATGCGGATGCCGAAGGAAATATTGCATACTTTCATGGTAATTTTATTCCCGTTAGGGATCCATCATTTGATTACACTAAAGCTGTTGATGGTAGTAATCCTAAAACCGACTGGAATGGCTTACATCCAGTTGATGAAGCGATAACACTCTTAAATCCGAAAAATGGCTGGTTACAAAATTGTAACTCTACGCCATATACTGCTGCATTAGAATTTAGTCCTAAAAAAGAAGAGTACCCTCGCTATATGTCAATAGACCGAGAAAATTTCAGAGGTGTTCATGCTATTGAATTACTAAAAGACAAAAAGGATTATACGATAGATAGTCTAATAACATTAGCGTACGATCCATATCTACCTGCATTTGCAAAATTAATTCCTGGATTGATAGAAGCCTATGATAAAATAGATAAAACCAAAGAATTAGGAAGTAGTATCGAAATCTTACGAAATTGGGATTATAAAACATCAAAAGAATCCAAAGCAATGACGTTAGCTCATTTTTATGGAACGAATTATGCTAGAAAAGGAAAAAGACCCGAAGAACGTATCAGTGATATGGAACTTCTCACCTATTTCGGTACTAAATCACCCTTAGAAGAAAGACTTGCGATGTTTAAGAAAACGATAGAACAGTTAGAAGCTGATTTTGGAGGAATTCTTCCTTGGGGAGAAGTCAATCGTTTTCAGCGTATTAATGGTGACATTAAACAACCTTTTGATGATTCTAAACCAAGTACAGCTGTTGGATTTGCTTCAGGACGTTGGGGAGCACTTGCTGCATATGGCCAACGTTATAAGAATAATACCAAAAAAATCTATGGAACCAGAGGAAATAGTTTTGTTGCTGTTGTAGAATTTGGAGATAAAGTTAAAGCGAAAACCAGTTTAGCCGGAGGACAAAGTGGTAATCCAGATTCACTGCATTTTGATGATCAAATACAAACATATGTAGATGTACAATTTAAAGAAGCTGCTTTTTATAAAGATGATGTCTTAAAACGTGCTAAAAAAACATACCATCCTGGAGAAAAATAACATAAACTAAAAATCGAACTAAGGTATTTTAAACATCTTTAAATCAATTAAAAACATACTATAATAATTGTATATTTTTCAAGAAGTCTATAACTTTTTGTTCAGGCATTTCGCAAGGTTTTAATAATTCAGAATTGGAGGTGATATAATAGTTTAAACTAATAAAATCATTTCCTTGAAGTTCTTTGCCATATATCTTAAAAGACTTTCCATTATTAAAAATCTCTTTAGTAATACTATATTTTATGTTTTTGTACATTCCTTCAGAATACCCTTCCGGAATTCTTTTTATGTGCTCTAACAACATAGCGATACTAGGAACTACAGGATAACATAGAACAACCAATCTTGTTTCTAGCCCAATCCGGACGTTTTACAAACCATTTGTCATATTCTGGTTGTTCATCATATGGTTTTTTAAGCATTTGGTATAACACATTGATTAGATTATAATCACCTTTATCAGCGTCATCAATCGCCAACTGAGCCATATAATTCCGAAGAACGTATTTAGGGTTTATGGTATTCATTTTCTTTTTACGTTCATCATCTTCTAATACCTCGTCTTCTAATCTGGTATCATATTTTAAAAACCAAGCATTCCAACGCCTTTTTAAATCATCCGTTAAATCATTGTGATTGTACAATGCATCATAGACAATTTCAATTCCTTGAACAGAGTTACCTTTTTTATGGTTAGCCAAGTTTCTAAAAAAGATAGTCATATCTGTTTCTACAAGTTGAAGTAATTCTTGTAGTTCATTTACATATAGATCATCTTTTTCATGATTAGTAAAAATCCCGATTTTGGCTAGCATCATATCAATATACTCTAGTTTATATGCTTCTTGATATTGATTTAATACATTTTCTATCGGATCTATGTCTTCAATTAAAGGATACAACGCATTAGCTAATTGGTAAAGATTCCAAAGCACGAGTTCTGGTTGTGTTCCAAATTTATAGCGTTTAAATTGTCTATCTGTGGTATTAGGAGTCCATCCTAGGTCATAATCTTCTAACCATCCATATGGTCCATAATCGATGGTTAATCCTAAAATAGACATATTGTCTGTATTCATAACGCCATGAACAAAGCCAACTCGTTGCCAATCAATAACCATTCTCAGGCTTCTTTTACTAACTTCTGATAGCAGTTTAACATATGCATCCTTACCACTCTCCTTTATTTCTGGATAAAAGTACTTTATGGTATAATCAGCAAGAAGTTTTAAATTTTTATGATCTCCGTGCGCTGCTAGAATTTCAAAATTTCCAAACCGGACAAATGAAGGTGCTACACGACATACAATAGCTCCTTTTTCGTAAGCAGCATTACCATTATACAATATATCTCTTAATACTTGATCTCCAGTAATAGCAAGAGACAAAGCTCGTGTTGTTGGGACACCTAGATGATACATTGCTTCGCTACATAAATACTCGCGAATAGAAGATCGTAAAACGGCTAAACCATCAGCATTACGAGAATATGGGGTTTCGCCAGCTCCCTTTAACTGAATAGCCCAACGTTTAGAATTATGTATGACTTCGGTAAGATTGATAGCACGACCGTCTCCTAATTGTCCTGCCCAGTTTCCAAATTGATGTCCACCATAGTGCATAGCATAAGGCTTTGTATCCTCTATAACCTTATTACCTGTCATTATCTGTAAAAACTCTTCTGATTGTACATCTTCTTCAGAGAATCCTAATGATTTCCTCATCTCTTCCGAAACATGTAATATTTCTGGATTTCTTGTTTTCTTAGGAGTAACATATGAAAAACAAGCATTTCTAACCTGTCTTCTGGAATTTTCCAGTACTGGATCCGAAGGTAATTCTTCAGAAAAAGTATTATTTATATTTAATTTCATCATTAACTTATTTTAGTAATACTTCTTGTTTCCTCCAGAAACTTTAATGATTCTTTTTAATATAAGAATATTGAAACAAAAATAACACCAATAAAAGCAAATGGTACTATTACTATCATATATACATAAGCAACAAGAAGTCCCCTAAAAAATGCTCCTATCCAACTACTCTTATAAAAATTTCTAAAAGCAATGATTAGATAAATAATAAACGATAAGAAGAATAAAACTTGCAGCCAAATAGGTATTCCGACAATTGAATTCATTAAAATCAGAAAACAGAGCGAGGTAAAAACAAATGTAAAAAAGTAAAAACTAAATACCATATGATGTGCAAAAGTTGCTCTTTTCCAATAAAATATTTTTAGTATGAAAGCAAATAATGGTAACATCAAAAACATCGTAATAGGAATGGTGTCATATAATGTTTTCAAAATTCCACCGCCTTTTTGCTCATAAAACTTAAGTATTTGAGCAACAAATGTTTTAGCTATTATTCCATCGTCTTCATCCACTCCCATAACTTTTAATTTCTCTTCTTGAGGAGCACCTACTTCGATTAAAGAATCGAGTTCCTTTCGTTTAAAACTAAATGAATTCTCTGAGGATCTTTGTTCCGCAGATAACACAGAATCAAAAACTTTAAGATCTTTTTCTGCTATTTTAGCAAGACCTACATTCTTTGTTAATGCATTTTTAGCAATTTCCAAACCAATGGAATCTTTCTTTATTTCTTCGGGATCTAAAGAGTTTTCTTTGCTAAATTCTTTTTTAATTGTCTTGTTTAGATTGTCATCTGCTTTTCTCACAGTAAACGAAAAAGCAAAAAAGAATACAACAGAGATAAAAAGATAAAACTGCGCTGGATGCAAATAAGAAAGCCGTTTTCCATCAACAAAAAGTCTCGCCAAAATACCCGGTTTTGTCATCAAAGGAATAAAACTCTTAAAAAAACGAGCATCCACAGCAAAATAATTACCTATGGTGTTACTAAACAACACTCCAAAAGTTAGCTTATCAGCAGTTTCTTGTCCACAATAAGGACAATAGTCGAAGGATTCATCAAAAGATTGTTCGCAATTTTTACATTGGTAAGTAGTAGACATTTTTAATCATTTGTTTAAATGTACAGAACGAAATTACAAATATAATTTGATCTATTTATGCTAGCTTCTATCCTTATATATTATAATTAAAAGTACTCTAAAATATTCGATCACGCCTATTTTTGTAGTCCCTTAACAAAATGGTATGGAAATTCTTGTATTTTTGGGAAAATCAAAAAATAACATTCACACATCTTTTTATGAAAAAATTATTTTCTGTGTTAGTGGCAACAGCACTTATTGCGGCTTGTGGTACCACTAATACAACAACAAAATCAGCAGAAACAAAAAAGGTAACTAATGATCCAGTAACCTATGCTAATACAATTACTTCCGAAGATTTAAAAACTGCACTATACACATATGCATCCGATGAATTCCAAGGAAGAGAAACGGGTAAGCCAGGACAAAAATTAGCCATTAACTTTCTGAAAGAACATTATATGAAATATGGTGTTCCTGCGGCAAAAAGCGATGGTGATTATTTTCAGGAAGTACCACTTGATATTTTGGGGACCCCTGATGTAAAACTTGGTGTTAATGATAAACTTTTTACCTACAAAGAAGATTTCATCTCTCTTTCATCAGGAAAAACGGATAATTTTTCTTTAGATGAAATCGTTTATGCGGGATTTGGAATAGATGACGAAAAATTTTCAAGTTATGGAGATGTAAATGTAAAAGATAAAGTAGTTCTTATCAAATCAGGTGAACCAAAAAACGCTGATGGCATATATACTATTACAGGCACTTCAGAAGGATCAAAATGGTCTAATATGAGACAACAATTTGCAGCAAAACGAATTGCTGCTAAAGAAAAAGGTGCTAAGGCAATATTATTCTATTTCCCAGAAGTGTATCAGATGGTCGTAGCACAATTTGGCAATGCGTCTGGTAGAATGACGCTTTCAGATAATTCTGAAGAAGCTTACTTCTTCCTAATTAATACTAGTTTGGCTAAAGCTTTGTTAAGTGATATCGAGACAAACGATATATCCAATACTATAAAAACTAAAATGACTTTGGATTACAAAAATATTTCTGAAAAAGTAACTTCAGAAAATGTAGCTGCATTTATCAAAGGATCCGAGAAACCGGATGAAATTATAGTAATATCTGCTCATTTAGATCACGAAGGAGTTAAAGATGGCAAAGTGTATAATGGCGCCGATGATGATGGATCTGGTACTGTTGCCGTGGTAGAAATTGCAGAAGCTTTCGCAAAAGCAGTAAAAGATGGTAATGGACCAAAAAGATCTATTTTATTCCTTAATGTTACTGGAGAGGAAAAAGGTCTCTTGGGGTCTCGCTATTATACTGATATCGATCCTATTTTTCCATTAGAAAACACAGTAGCAGATTTAAACATTGATATGATAGGTCGAATAGACCCAAAACGTAAAAGCGAGAATAGAAACTATGTATATTTAATAGGTAGTGATAAGTTAAGTACTGAACTTCATAACATTTCTGAAGAAGTAAATACTAAATACGCCAATGTAGAATTAGATTACACCTACAATGATGAAAATGATCCTAATCGTTTTTATTACCGATCGGATCATTATAATTTTGCAAAAAATAATATCCCTGTTATATTTTATTTTAATGGTACCCACGATGATTATCATCAACCAAGTGACACTCCTGATAAAATAGAATATGATTTACTAGAAAATAGAACTAGGTTAGTGTTCTATACAGCTTGGGAATTGGCAAATCGTGAGAATAGAATTGTCGCAGATAAAGCTGAAAAGAAATAGTACTTAAATATATATTTTACAAAAAAGAGGTCTGATTTTTAATCAGACCTCTTTCTATTTTCTATTAACATTATCGTTCTAATAAATATCTTTTGTGTTACAATTTTTTCTGATTAAAATGTAATACATACGTAGCATTAAAGCCAAAAACGAAATTTCCGTCACTAAGATTGAAATTATTAGGTGTTTGTGTTATAAATGCATCTTCCACCATATTTCTAGCATTGGTCATCTGAAATTGAAGCATTAAATCACTCATTTCCCAATTAACCCCTAAAACAAAAGCATCATACGTATCAATTGATTTCAAAGGGTTCGCTAAATAATAATATTCAGAAACTATGGATATGTGACCTCCTACCTTATACCTTGCTCCTATTCCTAATGCAAAATGATTATTCGGATCTTCATCTAAAGAAGAGCTTCTATGAATATATGTAGGTGATAGTTGTAATGAAAACTGAGAGGTGAATTTACGTGCTATTAAAACCTGACTAGTAAATGCTGTACGATCTATAAAATCATCCGATAGCCCTATACCTCCATCGTTACTCCTGTAAGAAGCATTTTGGAAAAGCGTAATACTTAGAGGAGAACCTTTACCATTTTTTATCTGTCGGACGAGATTATACTTTAAAAATCCATCAAAGACCCCTTCTAAAGTTGTACCTCCTACTCCAAAAGTTAATCTGTTAGACAGACCGTATTCTAAAGCTATTCTGGCTGTCCATTTATCAGCAACAAAGCTCTGACTGGGACGGTTAGGTATGTTCCAAAATAGATTCATAGCCTTTACTTCTAAAACCCCTTTTCTTCGATTTTCTACGGAGTGTCCTAATGAAATGCGAGTCCCTTTGAATGTAGCTATTTCGTACTCTTTCTTATTAGGATATTCTTTTTCTAGTTTATCCAATAAGTCTTGAGCATTCATGGAAAAACTACATCCAATTAGCATAAGTATAAACAAAAGAAAAAATGTGTTATTCTTCATAAGGTTGATATTCAAATCTGAATTTAATTGATATATTTTTAGCTATATTAGGTGCTAGGATTGGTGGAATTTTAATTTCAAAATCTTTAACGACAACTTCAAAATCACCTGTCACTAAATAAGTTCCGTCGATATTTTCAATAGTTGTTTTAATTTCAACTTCTTTAGTAATATCTCGAATCGTAAGTGTTCCCTTTACCATTTTGGTTTGAATCCCTTCGGCTAAAGGTTCAAAATCAATAATATTACCTTGAAAAGTAGCTTTAGGATATAAATCAGATTCGATATAACTTTCATTAAAATGTTCATGCATTAGTGATTTTTTAAACACAAATGCATTCATTAACATACTTATAGCTATCTCATTTTTCGAAAAATCAATAATACTTAAAACCTGATTATTCTTGGCCTCTATATTTTCTACAGAAGTATAGGAAAAGAAAGATACCTGTCCCTGACGTGTAATAACTTGATCTGACCTATTATCTGAGTCTATAAAATTGATCAAAATAGATAGTAGAATAATAATTCTATTCATTGGTTTGTTAGTTAATCAGCATACAATTTAGTAATATAGCATCTTTAAGAAATCCTTTACAAACTCCTTTAAGCATAATCTTCTGGCCTTTTTTAAGTTTTCTTATACCAACCGTTTGATCGGATTGCATATCACATAACACACCAGAATATTTATTATCACCATACAATATTACTGTATTTCGGTTATTTAAAAAAGAAACTTCTTTTACTATACCTTCTACTGCTATTATTTTACCTTTATAAATAGAATTTGCATCTTTTTCATTCTGAATAAATGATGCTGTAAGATGTTTAGAACTCGTTTTTATTTCTGTAGATACCTTATCGATATCGATATGTGAATAATTATAAAATTCTAAATAGATATAAAGACCTCCTAACAATAGTAAGGTTATTAGAGAAAAAGTTATTTTGTTTTTTTTACTCATTTGTTATAAAAGCAAAACTAGTATTAATTATGAATATTATTTTGATTTTATGAAATATAATCTTGACAATGACGTAAATCTATAAGGTATATATGCTTTCATGTTTTATTTTTTTTAAATTAGGATTACAGACAAATTAACAATCATTAATATATTCTATTCCTAAAAACCTGCTTGAAGACGAAAAATAGTGTTTGAAAAGGAAAATGAATAATTAAAATGATCTGTAATTATTTCAATGTTTAAAACAATAGGACAAAAAATATAGTATTTTCGTTTCAGAAAAAATCAACAAGTATATTAAGTTTTAAATTATTAAAAACGATAGGTACATAGTCAATGAGAAAAGACAAATTATATTTCTTAACTTTTATTTCTATATCTGTAATTTTTTTAATCATCGCTTCTTTTGGAGTAAAGTACTTTATTAAAGTAAGTGCGAATCAATTAATAGAAATACAATTAGAATCTAGTAAACGAGAAGCTAACGAAATATCCAAATTAGCTCAGCATTGGACAATAGAAGATATTGATAAATTGAAAATAGTCAATAGTATTCAAAAAGCTATCGAAAACACTCAAAATGAAGCTTCTTTTATTTGCCTGTTTGATTGGTCTGGAAAACAAGTATGTCACCCAGATATCACAAAAGTAGGCTTAAAAGTAAATTCGGACCAATCGCTAATAAAATCACTAAATGAGGAAGATAGTTCTGATAAATTATATGATTTACTCATAAATCAAAGAAAGCAAAATGATAGTATTGCTAATGCCGAAATCGTATCTGAAATTGTTTATATATCGCCGGTAAAAGGCTCTGATCTAATTGTAGCAGCACAAGTAAACCTAAGCAAAATATCAGTACAGATAAGAAAACTAAAAACTAGCTTTTACACCATTTTTGCTCTAATGGGCGGATTGATTATTCTATCTTCTTTTTTTGCAGTTCGAATTATAGGGAGTTATTACGAAAAGCAATTGGAACAAAAAAATACTAGTTTAGAAAGTGAATTACTTAATCTATCTAAATTAAATACCGATCTTATCGCTTATCAACAAAAGGTAGTAGAAAACACAGAAGAAGAATTATTGGAGCCTACAATGGAATCCTCTGTAGATTCCAGTAAGAAAAGAATTCTAACCTACATAAGGAATGAATTGATTCCTGTTTCTATAAATGATATATCTTATATATATACAGAAAACACGATAACATATATAGTATGTTTTGATGGAAAAAGATCTACTAGTAATGACAGTTTAGATGATATATTAATGAATCTGGATACATCGCTATTTTTTAGAGCTAATCGCCAGTTTATAATAAGCATTACAGCGATAGCTAAAATTATCAAATATGGAAACAGCCAACTTAAAATTTTGATCAAAGATGCGGATGTTGAAATAATTATAAGTAAAAATAAAGCCGCAGAATTTAGACAATGGCTTAATATTTAGTTAGAAAATTGTTCTTTGCATACCATATTCTTATGTAAGTTTATAAATATGCGTTAACACGCTTTATCCTTTCTTTTCAACAACTATTTTGACAGTTCTTGGTTATTTTTTAGTTGTTATTTAGGTAGACATCATGTGAACATCCTTTATCAAAATACATGTAAAAACCTATATTACAGGTGTTTATGTTTTTATTATTTCTTCACTTCTTGTATAATTATAAAATCAAAAAACACTTTAGAACTTCAAAGCTTTTTTTTCCTTTTTAAGGCTTCTTTTTCCTTCTCACATACATTAATTTGATTTTACCTCCTTCATTGATTGTTATTTGTAGCATAAATCATAAATAATTTAAAAATGAAAAAATCAATTTTCTTATTACTCACTTCAATATCATTATTAACAAGTTGTAGTAGTGATGACTCAGACGAACAAATTATCATCGTACCCGAGGCTAATAATGTAAAACTAGCTGATAACACTATACACGGAAAAATTCTTACGGATTCTGAAGGCATGTCGCTTTATTTCTTTTCGAGAGATACTAAGGAACAATCAGAATGCTCAGGTAATTGTAAAACTGCTTGGCCTATATTTTATACAGCTGACTTAACCTTAGATGATGGTTTAGATGCTAATGATTTTGGTGTAATTACTAGAACTGACGGAGAAAAACAAAATACATATAAAGGATGGCCATTATATTATTTTGCTAATGATAATGCAGCAGGCGATACTAACGGCGATAAAATTGGCAATAACTGGTACATTGCTAAACCAGATTATTCCTTAATGTATGCAGAAGCTCAATTAGTGGGTAGAGATGGTGATGGAAATGATCAAAATTTCACTAGTGATTATACTCCTGGAGATGAACTTACCTTTTATATGACAAGTAGTAAAGGAAGAACCATATACAGCTTTAGCCGAGATACAAAAGACAAAAACAGCTTCACTGCAGAAGATTTTTCTAACAATGCAGCATGGCCAGTTTTTCATATAGATATAGATAGATTACCTAGTATTCTTGATGCTAGTGATTTTGGAACCATCGATGTTTTTGGTACACCACAATTAACCTATAAAGGAAGACCTTTATACTATTTTGGACAAGATGTAGAAAGAGGAGATAATTATGGAATCAATGTTCCTAATCCAGGTATTTGGCCAATTGTTAATACCGATACTACAGAACTTTAGAAGATTAAAACTTGGTTTATTTATAAGTAGTTAGTTAGTTGATCATAAGAGGAAGATAAGAATTTCTTTCTTCCTCTTATACTTAAAATTCTTTTCAAAAATGAACATTCTCTCAAAAATTAAAAACACACTGATAATCGTACTCAGTATCACTCTTTTCTCTTGCGAGACTAACGTAGAAGAAGATTCTGATATAATAATAGAATCTTGTGACACCACTATTTCCTTTGCAGCTAGCATTAAACCAATTATCGATAGTAACTGTATAAGCTGTCATGGGGGAAGCCAATTTCCTGATTTAAGAACTTATGATGGCATTAATAATAATGCGGATAGAGTAAGAACTCAAGTTGTTAACAGAACAATGCCACAAGGCGGTTCATTAAGCAATGAGGAAATAGAATTGATTCGCTGTTGGATAGAAAGTGGTGCATTAAACAATTAAATCAAATCCAATGAAGAAACAAATAAACAAAAGAATTCTTATTGCTGGAGGAGTAATTATTCTATTAGCCAGTGTTTTTATCTACTTCAATGTATATAATAAACCTCATATAGATGTATCAGCAGCTACACCGGATTTATCAATGGAAGCAGGTGTTTTATTAAGTGAGTTCCTAAATAACGAAACAGAAGCAAACTCAAAATACTTAGAACAAATAATTGAAGTTAACGGAACAATCGCTGAAATTGATACAGATAAAAACGGTAATGCTATTATCTCTTTGAGAAAAAGTGATGACATCGAAAGTGTAATCTGTCACGTATTACCTAAGGAAAACAAAAAAGCAAATAACCTAAAAATAGGTCAAAAAATCAATATTAAAGGTATCTGTACTGGATATTTAATGGACGTGATATTGGTAAAATGTGTAATCATTAATTAACAATCTAATTATAAAGAAATGAAATTATTAAATATATTATTATTCAGCTTATTATGCTCTGCCGTTTCATTCGGACAGGGTAAATTTCTTACAAAAAAAGGGTATACATCATTTTTTTCTAGCACGCCTATAGAAGATATAAAAGCAGACAATAACCAGGTGTTGAGTATTATAGATTCATCAACTGGAACAATCGCTATCTCGATACTTATGAAATCTTTTATGTTCGAAAAATCATTAATGCAGGAGCATTTTAATGAGAACTATGTGGAATCTGATGAATATCCAAAAGCAATTTTCAAGGGTCAGATAATAGACTTTAGTGATGCAAATGAAAACGAACCAACGGTAACAATTGTAGGCGATATTACTATTCACGGGATTACTAAAAAAATAGAAGCAAAAGGCAAAATCAATAAAACAGAAGAAAGCATAAAGCTAACCGGAGATTTTCCAATAAAAGTTGCTGATTTTGGAATTAAAATACCTTCAATAGTTTCAAATAATATAGCAAAAACGATAAAAGTGACATTCGAATTAGATCATAAACCATATAAAAAGTAACATGAAAAAAAAGTTAATTGTTTTTATGATATGGGTGATTGGTTCTCAAACATTTGCCCAAGATCTACTGGATATTTTAGAAGAAGAGACTCCTCAAACCAAAAACTACACTACCTCTACTTTTAAAGGAACCCGAATATTAAACGGCCATTCAATCGAGAATCGAAAAAAAAGAACCTTAGAGTTTGTGATATCTCATCGTTTTGGCAGAGTTAATTTGGGAGCTGATGAATTATATGGATTAGATCAATCTAATATTCGTTTTGCGTTTGAGTATGGATTAACTGATGATATTATGTTAGGTGTTGGTAGAAGTAGTTTTGATAAAACATATGATGGATTTATTAAGTACAAGTTCTTAAAACAAAGTTCTGGTAAAAACTCTTTTCCCTTTACTGCCTCTCTTTTTACCAGTATTGCATATAGAACGCTAAAGGATTTTGATCCTAACAATGAACCAAGTTTTAGTCAAAAGTTATCCTATGTTACTCAAGTACTAATGGCAAGAAAATTCAGTTCAGGGTTTTCATTACAAATCACTCCAACCTACATTCATAGGAATTCTGTGAAAATCAACGAAGACCCACACGGCATATTTGCAGTTGGTGTTGGTAGTAGAGTAAAATTAACAAAGAGAGTTTCAATAAATGGAGAATACTTTTATACAGTAAACCCCTTAGAATCAATTGATGCATCAAATTCATTAGCCTTTGGAGTAGATATAGAAACTGGAGGACACATCTTCCAGATAATACTTTCAAATTCTATAACTATGATAGAAAAAAGTTTCATCACCGAATCCACGGATGACTTTTTTGAAGGTGATATACATCTAGGTTTTAATATTTCAAGAGCTTTCCAAATGGGAAATAAGAAAAAGAAAAAACTGAAAGCAATGAAAGAAGCCGGCCTGTAAATAAGCTAGGTTACTATCAAAATAATTATTAAACAAATTATACAACTAATAAAATGTTTAGAAGAAATTTTAAAGTTAAAGGAGAAGATGTTGATGATTTTATGGTAATGCAAGACAATGCATATCAAAACTATACATCATCAATACTTAGTGCTTATTTATTTGAAAAAGGATATGCTAAGCAAAAGAGAAAAACAATCAACTTTGATTTACAAGAATTCTTAGAAACAAAAAAAATCAGAAAACATTTAATGTTCATGCAAGATTTTTTTATAAATCTAGAGTTATTATCATTTGATGAACAACAACAAAAACTGATTGTTAAAAATAGTTTTTTTAATGCTAGTAATGAATTATGTGTGACGGCAAAAACCAGTATATCTTGGTTTGAACACACATAATAAAGACGAATCATCCTTAAGAAATGTTTTAGGTAGATAGATCGATTATTTAATTAAAACTACTTGATAGAAAAATCAGTGGGGTGAAATTGCTATGGAGAAGAGTTTATTTTTAGGTAATTGATTTTAAGAAGGGCTGAGTTCTTATGAACTCAGCCTTTTGATTTTAAGAAGATTTCATCTTTTCCGTCCTAATCAATTCGCCGATTAATTACAGTTTGTTTTAAAAATAAATCTCTGTAATTAATAATAACTATAAAGATTTGTCATAAACATAAAAGAAACTAAACCTTCTACTTCACAGTTTTAAGGTAATAAACTTTTAAAAATCATTTTTCAGATTTTAATGTATTGACATCAATAATTAATTGTGCAATTGAAGCTCTATTGAGTCCATTGTATATTCCACGAATATGTTTGTTTTTATCAATTAATAAAAAATTCTCTGTATGTAGAAAATCATCTTCATCCTTTTCTACACCTAGATCTTCTTCTACGAAATAATGATTTCTTCCTAAATCATAAATCTGCTTTCTATCACCAGTAACTAAATGCCATTTATTATCGATAATCTTCTTCTCTTTAGCATACTTTTGTAATACAGGAATAGAATCATATTCGGGAGTTACGGAATGAGATAATAATAATATTGTAGAATCTTCTTTAAATTCTTTCTGAAGCTTAGACATATTTGCGGTCATTTTTGGACAAATGCCTGGACACGTAGTAAAAAAGAAATCTGTCACATATATCTTATTGTCAAAAGTTCTATTTGTAATTGTATCTCCTAATTGATTTACCAAAGTAAAATCTGGTATCACATGAAATTCTTTTTCTTCTTGACTACCAGGCGTTAACCAATGCGGAGTAAATGTAGCTTCATTAAAATAAGGTAATGATTCTACTCTACTTGTCTTTTTTGCTTTAGAATCTTTACAACCACTGACACTAATCGAAAAGCCTATAAATAAATATATCATTTTATTGATATTGCACAACTTCTTTTTCCAGTTCATAACATAAATTTGAGCGTCTAAGACCAAAAATACGACCATTTTTAGCTTCATAATTGACGTATATTTTACCATTCTCTAACCAAGCTTTTTGCATACCTTCTTCTTTCCCGTGATTCAAATGAGTCCGTTTAGATAACTGTCCGGTCGGATACCATTTTTGCTGTATACCATGCTTTTCTCCATCTAGATAATTTGATTTTGAAGCTAAAGAGCCATTGCTCCACCAGATTTGTACAACTCCATCAAGACGATTGCTTTTATAAAAACATTGCTTGTGTAGTGTTCCATCAGGAAACCACTTTTGAGTAATTCCTTGTTTTTTCCCTTTATAATAACCAACCTTTTCCTCTAAAGCATTATTTGGATGATAACTAACTGCATATCCAGAAAAAGGTTGTTCATTATAATACCATTTCCCTTCATTTGAATTAAGAACTAATTTTTTCTTAAGTACCAGTTTATCATCAATGCTTGTAACATTTTCAGTGTGTATGTTTATACTTTCTGAAGCATTTTTACAACTGATCAAACAAAGGAAAATGGTGATATAGACTATTTTAATTAATTGCATTTGGAGTTCCATTATATGGTCCAGCAAAAACAATATAACTACCTGTGGTAGAATATAGTTCATTGATAATATGATAATGATATTCAGCCTCATCTGCATGCTGAGTTGTGCTTGTATGACCTCCAGAGGTATCTAAATCTGTTGGATATGTTCCCGTAGAATTACACTTTCTACCATAAATAAAGAAACCATCTGCAATGATTCCTATAAGATCCTCATCATCATCCGACCAAGCTCTTGGCTCTAAATGATAATGATATTCTGCAGGCCCAATATGTCCTCCTGAATAATCTAAAGATGCTGCAGCTTGATCTAAAGCTCCATTACCTTCTTGGTCATTAAAAAGTGCAGCTCCGCTTATCGCAATCCCAATAGATCCAAGAGATGTAGCTGTTGTATTATTCGCCAATTGTGGATCTGTAGAAACCCTTAAAGTAGCAGATCCATCAAAATTCGGAATCAAACTTGGTGTTGCTGCAACATTAGGTTCCTCTATATATAGCGCATTGCCTTCTCCCCAATAAGAACTAGTATGATTCGGTCTTCCTGTAGTTTCTATAACCACATTGGATCCTTCTAGATAAATATCAGTTTCGTCTGTATCAAACTCAGCAAAGGCTGCATGAAGTTCGACAACTGTTCCATCATCATCTGTAGTATTTATATTGTTATCATCGCTACTACAAGCTATAAAAGTGATAACGACTATAAATAATCCAAATATTGTAGCCATTATTCCATTTTTTTTTAGGTTAAGATTCATTATTTCTTAGATTTAGTTAATTAATAGTATTCTATTGTTCTCTCTTTGGAGGACCTTTTCTTTCTGGTTTAGGAGCTTTCTCTAACTCTTCTTTTGTAATAAACCCATCTTCATCAGTGTCGATTTTAGAAAAATCTCTTTTTAATGGTCCTTTTACTTCTTCTTTAGATAATTTTCCATCTTCATCAGCATCCATAATCTTAAATACTTCTTCTATACTTGGAGGTTTTTGCCTTCTTTGTTTTTCATCTTTAGATTGAGCATTGGATGTACAAGACACCATAAAAATTACCAATCCTATTACCATTCCTAAATTAATTTTGTTTCTTCTCAACATATCTATACATATTTATTATTTCTTATATAGACTATTAAATTAAACAAAAGTAGTGGAGCAATTACCTGTTTTCAGTCAATATCACTATCTTTTCAGTGGTTGATAGCTTATAACATACAGACAGCATTTATATCAAGGTTTTATACCCAGTTTTACAAAATCACTGACTTTATTTTTCCTTAATTTGTAATATGAGTAGATCAAAAAGATTCTTTTTTCAAATACTTTTATGGTTAACAGTTTGGATAATTCTATCATTCGGTCAAGTCGACAATCATAGATTGTTTATTGAAAATTTGTTAGTGTTTGGCTTTCAGGTTTTTCTTATCGCTGGTCTTATATTTTATCTTTCAGAGAAATTTTTGTTTAAGAAAAAGTATGTACTTTTTTTAGTGATTTCTATTTCGGCTATAGGAATATGCACATTCATTTCTTCTAATCTATTCTCCCCTCCAAGAATGCCTCCTATCGAAGAATTAAGACGTTTACCAAGAAGACCTCCATCTAAGTTTTTAATTACATTATTGTTCTTAACCATTTCGTATGTAATTGCTACATTTATTGAAACTTTTTTATTTGCTCAGAAAAAAGAAGAAGAAACTATCCGAAGTAAAAATGAGAACCTTCAGACAGAACTTAAGCTTCTTAAATCGCAGATCAATCCGCATTTCTTATTTAATTCTCTCAATAATATTTATGCGCTTTCAGTAATGGATTCGGATAAAACACAACAGAGTATTAGTTACTTATCTAATATGCTGCGATATGTGTTATATGAATGTGAACGACAACTAGTACCACTCGAAAAAGAGATTACTTATATCGAAAACTATATCAAGTTGTTTTCTTTAAAAAGCAGTAAGCCATATCCAATACAAACAGACTTTAATGTTTCTGATAATAATTTAATGATAGCTCCAATGCTATTTATTCCTTTTATTGAAAATGCTTTTAAACATAGTAATATTGAGAAGCCTAATGGTTCCTTTATAGATATTAGAATCAATGTTAGTACTCAGAGCATTGTGTTTAAAATTGAGAATAGTATTCCAAAAGAAAAGGTCCAGAAAGATAAGGTTGGTGGAATTGGACTAGAAAATGTTAAAAAAAGATTGAGTATATTATATCCTGAAATTCATCAATTAGAAATTGATGAATCCGAAGAGAAATTTAAGGTTATGTTGAACATAAAATTTATTGATAATGCTTAAATGCCTCATAATAGATGATGAAGAATTAGCGAGAGCTCTTCTAAAAACTTATATAAATAAGTTAGATTACATTGATATAGTTGGTTCGTTTGAAAACCCAATTGACGCTATGGAATCTTTTAAAGATGAATCAATAGATGTGGTTTTCTTAGATATTCAAATGCCAGAATTAAAAGGAACTGATTTTGCGAAAATAATCCCTTCATCTACTCAAATAATTTTTACAACTGCCTATTCAGAATATGCACTAGAAGGTTTTGAGTTAAATGCATTAGATTACTTACTAAAACCTATCACTTTTGATCGTTTTTTAGTTGCCATAAATAAGATTAAAAAAAATATCACATTCACAGATATCGAAGAGACTATTACGATAAAATCAGGGTATGATTTACACAAAATTAAGTATAGTGATATTCTTTATATCGAAAGTGATAGTGAATATGTTGTTTTCAATACAATCAATAAAAAAATAATGAGCTATCAAACCTTAAAATCTCTTAATGAAACATTACCAAATAGTTCATTTATGAGAGTGCATCGTTCATTCATAGTCAACAAGCATAAAGTCACAGCATTAAAAGGAAAAGATCTTTTCTTATCAGAAACCAAAATACCTGTAAGCTCTAGCTATTATGAACTAGTTAAAGAGCAATTGTTTTAAACCAAAACACAAGGGTTTTACCCTTTTAATAATCAGTCATTTAACCCTTTTATTTTAAATTGGAAAAATATAGATTGTGCCTATAAAAATAAAATAATAATGGCACAATCATCCTTTCAAGTTCAGACATATTCGTATTATAACTGGTCTTCCAGAAATACGGGAAAAACAAATTTAATTTTAAGAGGTTCTGGTGGGCAAACCTGCTCGGTTAGGTTTATAGAAGATCCAAATGCAGTTCTGCCAGATGCAACTCAATCTGGTTCTTATTATAGTTTCTATTATCATCACAATCAATTACAGCATTTAATAGATATGTTACGAAATGAAAGCCCTATTTATGTCTATTTTAATAATGACAACGGATTTAATAACTCTAGAATATCTACGGCTAGTGAACCCGTAGGTGAAGGTGAATTGAATTAATAAAAAAAGGTGGTAACCTCTTGTGCATTTAGATTTTGTATCAGAAAAGCTATTCTCGATACAATTTTTCTTCATTTCATTACAAAAAATCACTCGAACTGACGCTTTGCTCCTAACTGTTTTTTTTAAATGCGCAACGGGTCGTAATAATATAAACCTGAAAATTCTATCCACTTTCTAACATACGTAACTTAATTACATCAAAAACAGTATATTAAAAATATCCCCTGTGTTTATTATAAGTAAAAAGTTAATTCGTTTTCAAAAGGGAAGTTCGAGATTTAATTCTGTACTCAATTACAGTATTGGCAATTATTTAACTGTAAGAATTCTGCATTTTTATTACTTTTAAAATCATTGATCTATCCATAACTCACACATCATGAAAACACTCATTACTTTCATTATTTCGTTGACCCTATCCTTTTTTGTAAATAATGTTCAAGCAAATTCTTCGTTAAAAACAGATTTTAAAACCGGTAATCCTAGTATTACTTCCATTCATAAAATGACGTTTGGCCCTGAAGGCATTCTATTCATTGGCGATAGCAATGCCGCTCAGATTGTAGCAATCGACCTTAGTGAGCATCCTAAATTAGATAACTCTAAAGTGAAATTAGACCAGTTGGATAAACTAATAGCAGATATGATGGGTACAACCATCGATCAGATACAAATTACGGATATGGTAGTAAATCCGGAGAATGACAATATCTATCTCTCTATCAATCACAGTTCAGGAGTTCCCATATTATTAAGAGTAGAAGATAATATACTAAAGCAAGTTCCGCTTGATAATGTTTCTTATAGTAAAAAAACATTGCTCAACCCAGTAACAGAAGAAGCAAAAGATCGTAGAGGCCGAAAATTACGTAAATGGGCCGTGGCAGATATTAAATATATGGAAGGAAAAGTATTCTTATCTGGTTTGAGCAACCAAGAATTTGCTTCTACATTTAGATCAATTGATTTTCCTTTTAATGAAAAACAAGAGTATAGCTCTTTAGAAATTTATCACGCAGCACACGGAAAATATGAAACTCACGCTCCAATAAAAGCGTTTATTCCCACCAATATTAATGGAAATCCACACGTAGTTGCTGGCTATACGTGTACACCTTTGGTTGTTTTTCCAATGAATGAGATTAAACCTGGCGAACATAATAAAGGTAGAACAGTTGCTGAACTAGGAAGCGGAAACTCTCCAGTAGATATGATTGAGATTGAAAATGAAGGAAATCGTTATTTACTTATTGCTAATAGTAATAGGCCATTAATGAAAATGGATTTTAAAGATCTGGAAGCATATGAAGGCTCACTTACTACACCTGTTATTAAAAAAGGTGCTGCGGTGGGTGTAGATTATGTAAATCTACCATTTGTTAATGTACAGCAATTAGATAAACTAGGTGATAGCTTCCTTATGGTACAAAGAGAATCCAATGGAAATCTAGCCTTAAAAACAGGAAATAGTTGGTGGGTTAAATAATAAAATTCATAACGTACATCTCATTTTTTTATTGATATTTTATCGTGAAGAATCTGTTCAAGATTTTATTAGTTTTTATTAGTTTAATGGAAGTAATGCAAGCTCAGTCATCTCTTGAATTTGTATTTACTAAAAACCAGATTCTAATTAAAAACAACAAATTACAAGAAGGAAGAATTCTTGTATTTAAAGGTGAGATTTCTGAAGATAAATTAGGTTATTCTACTCCAATTCTAGGAAAAACCCTTAAAACAAATGAAGGAATTCTATTTACACCAGTAGTCCCATTTGGATGGGATCAAAAATATACTTTAGTATATAATCATATTATAGAATATTTCAAACTAACGATTCCTGAAAATTATGAATCTCTCTCAGTAACAGAAATATATCCCTCCGCTCCCATCCTACCCTCTAATCTTTTAAAGTTATATATCAGATTTTCAAAACCAATTAACACTGCTTTTGTGTATGATCACATTAGATTCATCAACCTTGCCGGAGATACATTATCAAGAACTATACTTCCATTAGAAAATCCACTTATTTCTGATGATAGAAGACTCTTAACCATATGGATAGAGCCAGGAAGACAGAAACGAGGTCTAGGGCCAAATAAAGAATTAGGAGCTGTTTTTAACAAAGAAACTTATCGCTTAATAGTTACAAAAGACATAAAAGATATAAACGGAGTTTCTATGCAAGAAGATTTTATACATTCTTTTTGTATAGGAAATACTGATCGCATAAAACCAACTATAAATGATTGGAAAATAGGTATTCCTAAAATTAATTCTATATCAAAGTTATTAATTCAATGTAGTGAATCTTTGGATTATGGTAGTGTTCAAGGTAATATTCATATAGTTGATAAGAGTATGCAAGAAATAAAGGGTACATGGCAATTATTAGAACAAGAAACTATACTATCATTCCAACCAAGAGAAGCTTGGAAAAAAGGTGATTATCAAATTTTATGTAATCCAGAGATTGAAGATTTAGCGGGTAACAACCTAAGTCGTTTATTTGATACAGAAATCAAAAAAACTTCTAACCAAGAAACTACTAATCAACAGTATTCATTAGAATTTTCCATAAATTAAAAAAAGGCAGTTTGATTAACTGCCTTTTTTCCATAATTAAGTAGGTATCCTATCTCAGTAGTAGTTTTGAGACTCATTTAAGATTTTTAGTTTCCTGCCAACAATACAAAAGAGTTGCCTGCAACTGGAGATACATTATAGCTTTTAACATTTTTTAATGTTTTCATATATTTTTCTGCCTCAATAAAAGCACTTTCCATTGGACTTACGGTTGAATTTTGGTTTAACGTAATTGTCTTAGAAATCACTTCTCCACTGGTATATTCAATTGTCATTTTCCATTTTTTTACAGAATGAAAATTCTTAGAGATTAATGAGTTTTCTTCTTTAACACTCTTCTGCTCTTTTTTAGTTTTTTCTTTTTCGTTCGTCGGATTTGTTGTCGCATAGCTAAACGACACACAGAATAATGCAATAATAAGGAGTTTCATAAGTGATGATTTTTGGATTAGTTCCGACGAATATACATATATAATTTGATTATACAAATATTTTTTTAATAAAATTTTATTTGAATATTAAAAAAATACATGTATGTTTGAATTATGATAAATAAAAATTTAAAACGGCTCCTAAAAAAAAGCAAAGGAGCTAAAACGGTATACGGTATTTCTAAAACTTTAGGAGTAAGTCCGCAAGCAGGAGATTATGTAGTAAAGAGAAAAAATCTTGCTAAAGATTTTGAAAGACTACAAAGAATTGCTGATTATATGGAAGTTGATATTAAAGATATCATCGATAACAACAAATAGTCCACTGACTCACTGAGTTGCTGCTATGATTGGTTTTACAGTTACTGTATAAAACAGTAAGCTGTTTCTTTTCTTGATATTCTATAAGATGATGAGTCAATATCTGGCATAATTGATTTAGATAAAACTAAAATCAAACTTTTATACTTATATTTCAGAAGAAAACTAATCTAAATAACACATTCTTTCCGATGAGATTAACCCTACTTCTCTTATTAACCTGTATTTGTATATCATCTATAAAACCCGAAACTTATATCGGGAAATGGCGCATAGAGGGTGGTTCTATAATAGAGATCTATAAAGATGGAGATCGTTTTTTTGGAAAAATCAATAAACGAGCAAAAAAACCTATCTCAAATCTTAATGGTTTAGATAATAAAAATCCCAATCTTGAACTTAGACAACGTCAGTTATTAGGAATAGATATTCTTAACGACCTAAGTTTTGAAGACGGAGAATTATCTGGAGGGACTATCTATAATGCAGATAGCGGAAAAACGTATACTGTAAAAGTATGGATTGATTCGGATAATACAGATTTATGTTACATAAGAGCTTATAAAGGCATACTATTTAAGACCTTTGAAGCGAAAAGAGTGAAAAACTGATTACACTTTTTTAATACACGAGTTTATACACTATAATTCATGAAGTTTTACAACAGAAATGTATGCTATTCGTGATACTCGTGTAACAGGTTTTTCAAAAAAGGCAATAGTAATATTAACAATTTTCATTGTTTAGAATCCTTTAAAATATAGTATATTTAAGGGTACGTCCTTTATTGTCAGCATATTATATCTTTTTGCTTGGCAAAACACTAGAATTCCTATTCTAACAACTCTTTTAAACTTTTTAATTCTTTTATTACTATGAGTATTGCAAGACCAACCCCAAAAGGTAAGGTAAGAAGACCTGACTTCAAAGACCAATATAACAACTACATCGGTGGAAAATGGACCGCTCCTGTTAAAGGTCAATATTTTGACAACATTTCTCCGGTTGATGGAACCAGCTTCACCAAAATTGCTAGGTCAACTTCAGAAGATATTGAATTGGCAATTGATGCAGCATGGAAAGCCGCTCCTGAATGGAACAACTCCTCTGCAACATTTCGAAGCAATTGTTTACTTAAAATTGCTGATGTAATCGAAAATAACCTAGATATACTAGCAAGAGCTGAAACCTGGGACAACGGAAAAGCTCTGCGAGAAACCTTAGCAGCTGATATTCCGTTAGCTGTTGATCATTTTAGATATTTTGCTGGTGTAATTCGTGCAGAAGAAGGATCAGCAAGCGAATTAGATTCCAACACAGTTTCAATAAACATTTTAGAACCTTTAGGTGTTGTTGGTCAAATTATTCCATGGAACTTCCCCATCTTAATGGCAACTTGGAAGATTGCTCCTGCCCTCGCTGCTGGAAATTGTATTGTGCTAAAACCTGCAGAACAAACTCCAGTCGGAATTATGATCCTGATGGAATTAATTGAAGGAATACTTCCTGAAGGTGTTCTTAATGTAGTGAATGGATTCGGAATTGAAGCCGGAAAACCATTGGCTTCTAGCACTAGGATTAAAAAAGTAGCTTTTACAGGTGAGACCACAACTGGTCAACTCATCATGCAGTATGCTTCTAAAAATATTACCCCTGTTACATTAGAACTTGGAGGAAAATCTCCCAATATCTTTTTTGAGAGTATCATGGAAGCGGATGATAATTTTTTTGACAAATGTATAGAAGGCGCTGTATTATTTGCTCTTAATCAAGGTGAAGTATGTACTTGTCCATCAAGAATATTAATACAAGAGAGTATTTACGAACGATTCATAGCGCGAATTATCGAGCGTACTGAAGCGATCCAACTAGGACACCCATTAGATCCTGAAACCATGATGGGAGCACAAGCATCAAACGATCAATATGAAAAAATACTTCACTATATAAATATTGGTAAAGATGAAGGATGCGAAGTATTGTCTGGTGGTAAAGCTGCTTATGTAGAAGGCCTAGAAAATGGATATTACATTGAGCCTACCTTATTGTTAGGAAATAACAAAATGCGTGTATTCCAGGAAGAAATATTTGGACCAGTTGCTTGTGTCACAACTTTTAAAGATGAAGCTGAAGCTATAGAAATAGCAAATGACACTTTGTATGGTTTAGGAGCAGGTGTTTGGACTCGCGATATGCATCAAGCTTATCAGATATCCAGAGCTGTGCAAGCTGGGCGTGTTTGGGTAAATTGTTACCATACATATCCAGCTCATGCCCCTTTCGGAGGCTACAAGAAATCTGGTATAGGTAGAGAAAATCATAAAATGATGCTTAACCATTACCGTCAGACTAAAAATATGCTTATTTCTTATGATAAAAAGCCTCTTGGATTTTTCTAAAAATAAAGCTAAAATATGATATCACGAGTTAAGATTACAGAAGCCGCCAAAGGAATTATAAACACCCTTAGAGCAACACATGGAGAATTGATGTTCCACCAAAGCGGAGGATGCTGTGATGGATCGTCTCCTATGTGCTTTGAAAAAGGCGAATTGATGATTAATGAAACAGATGTTTGGCTAGGAACAATCCATAACTGTGACTTTTATATGTCGGCGGATCAATTTGAATACTGGAAACATACGCAATTAACTATAGATGTAGTTAAAGGTCGTGGTTCTAGTTTTTCTTTAGAAATCCCCTTAGGAGTTAGATTCATCATTAAATCAAGAATATATAGTGATGAGGAAATCAATGAGTTGAGTCCTACTCGTGTAGGCGAAATAATATAATGATCATCCAAAAATTTTTGATAATAAAAAAAAACAAGCTGCAAAAAGATTGCAGCTTGTTTCTACACAAGAACTTTAACAAAGTACAATTAAGACTTTCTTTTATTCAATTAAATATCAACTCGACTGGGGTAACTTTGGTTTTTTAGTTAGATTTCATCTCATCTATACGGCTCTTCATTACATCAATTTGTCTTAATGTAAAATCTTTTCTTAGATAAGGTCTAATCTGACTCATAATATTTCCTTCTTCCGAATAATGAAACAACCCTAACGCATGTCCGATTTCATGAGGAGCAGTGGTTTCGTATAAAAATTCATCCGTAATAAGAGCACGTTGATCTTTACCAATACCTGCTATAGCAACGGTATGCGCTCTTTTAATTATATATATACTAAGTCTATCCTCTTTATAAGAATCCTGAGTTTCGCGTAAGAAAGTACTAGACTCCGTACCTCTGTTATCTCTTAAATCATACAACTCATCATTTATAAGTGTTTTTACATCTCCCATTTCCAACCCAATACCATGTCTGTGAAAAAAACTTCCATTCAGATTATCAATAAAATGAGTTTCATCTAAATTATATGATTTCTGATTGGATCTTGTAGATGGCTGTACATATATAATATCTACTTTGATAACTCTCTCTAAAGTATCAGAAAATACTTGCTCAATTTGAAAGGGAACATAATCATCTTCAGTTGTACAAGAAAAGAAAATCGATAGAACAAATAATATTTTTAGTAATTTCATGGTCGGTTGAATTTTTAATCATTAATACTTTCACTACTTACTTTTAGTACATTCACATTTTGTGAGCATTTGACTGATTATCAGTACTAACAAAATGAATAATGTTCTTTTTACGAGCTAATTTAAATTGTAAGCAAATTCTTCCTAGATGTATTCTGTTTAAATTGTCTTTCAGTTAGAGTTTTTTATTAACTATATAATTAACTCAATTCGTTTTGACAATTACCTAGAATAATATTGTGTGAACAATAATTGTGTCGATCGATCAATCCAAAGATAGAAATTATATGAATAAATTTAGGGGGTATATTCCCCCATGTTTGGTTTTACAATAAAACCATAAAACACTTTTTATCAGATATTTAACAAAATTAAAATGTTAAAGAAAAAGACGGAATATTGCGTATTTTGAACCAGAAGTAATTGTGTTTACAAGGAATAAAAGAATTTAACAAAATAAAAGAGTATTTACTCATATATGGTTTAACCGTAATTTTATTATTGCTTAATCACCAATAAGAAATACTACAAAAATGTAGTTTTTTAACACTATTTTAACATAAAAAATCCCCAAAAAAGTCAGAAAAGGTATTTTTAAAATGTTCTTTTATCGTTATTAATTAGTTTTTCATCGAATAAAAACACTTAATTCATCGAATAAAAATCATTTTATTGTTTTTATTCACGAGATTTTGTTCATATTACCCATTAATTATTCCAAATTAAATAACTCTCTCAATAAAATTTATGGAACAATTCAGAATAACTTTCTCGTTTATTCAACTAGAAATTATTTTATGAACGCTTAAATATGGGAGAACTAAAAGAAATAATAATCACTGATAAAATTCTTTTGTGTATAATCTTAATGTTCGTTTTTTACTGTAATATCTCTTTTATTACACTCCTGCATAAGAGACTATAATTAGTATATTTACCTACTATTAATTTCAAGCATTACTTTGCACAAAGAAAACATTCATAATACTCCGTATAATTTTGATGATTTAACAACAGTTAATAAAGAATTATCGTCATATGTTGTAACAAACTCTTATGGAAATAAAAGTATTGACTTTTCCGACAATCAAGCTGTATTAGAACTTAATAAAGCTATCCTAAAGCATCATTATCGATTAGATGACTGGGATATTCCAAAAGGCTATTTATGTCCTCCTATCCCAGGAAGAGCTGATTATATCCATCATATTTCGGATCTATTAGAAGAAGATGGTATTAGCAGTCAAATAAAAGGGTTAGACATTGGTGTTGGTGCTAACTGTATTTATCCAATTTTGGGATCTCAAATATATAATTGGAAAATGGTCGGTGTAGATATCGATATCGTTTCGGTTACTGCTGCTCAGGCTAATATAGATCTGACGTTTAGTTTAAAAAACAACATTGAGATAAGACATCAAGAGAATAATGCGAACATTTTTGAAGGTGTTATTAAGCCTAATGAATATTATCATTTTTCTATGTGTAATCCTCCTTTTCATTCTTCAGAAAAAGAAGCCACTAAAGGTACAATACGTAAATTAAAAAATCTGTCTACAATTGACACAAAAGCCACACCTTTAGTATTAAATTTTGGTGGACAGGCTAATGAATTATGGTGTAACGGTGGTGAAGCTCTGTTTATCAAAAGAATGATCAAGCAAAGTATAAATTACAAAACTCAGGTAGGCTGGTTTACATCTTTAGTTTCTAAAAAAGATAATTTACCAAAAATTTTTAAACAACTTCATAAACTAAAAGCCGTTCATAGAGTTGTAGAGATGTCTCAAGGAAACAAACAAAGTCGATTTATAGTCTGGAAATTCCCAAAAGAATAAAAATAGATGATCATTGTTTATTCAGGTGGCCTACCATGAATTTCTTCGAATTTAGCATCAAAATTTTCTCTTAAATAAGTATTCAGTTTTTTTCTGTAATCATCCTTTAACCATGATAAAAAATTATAGGTACTTCTACTTATACATTTAGCATAACTCTGTATCCTATGATCAATATCATCTCCTAGCATCTTAGCTAAAGCTATAGCATCATAAACATCTTCACTGTTTTCTATACAAATCTTTGCGTGCTGCGCTATTGATCGTTCTAAAACAACTTTAGAAGACTCCCCTTTTCTAACAGAATCTTTATAGGTCTCTTTGATATCAAAGTACACTTCCTCAGAATTAGCAAATTCTGCTCTTAATTCTTCTGGCATTTCATGCCTGAATTTATTTTCAATATCCTCATCATTCAGGAGCTTGTCCATATAATAATCCGGAGAATTGAATATTTTCTGCCAATCTAAATCTGCTCCCCAAGGCCCAAAGCGATGATAGTTATTTCCTAGGTCAATAACGTTAAATGTAGATTTGTTCTTCAGTATTCGGGACCCACGACCGATCATCTGATAATACAAAGTCAATGATTTTGTTGCACGATTCAGAATAATAGTATCCACTGTCGGCTCATCAAATCCTGTGGTCAAAATACTTACAGAAGTCAAAATAGCATCAGGGGTTTCTTTAAACCATTGAAGAATCTGTTTCCTCTGTTTTTTGGTTGCCGTATTGTCTAGATGCGCAATTGGATATCCTGCAGATCTAAAAGTATCATATACGTGTAATGAAGTATTAATACCGTTATTAAATATTAATGTCTTCTTACCTTTAGAATGTTTTTCATAAGCTTGCAATAGCTGACTAAGCATATTGCTATTGGTATATAAATCTTCTGAAGATTTTACTGTATAATCTCCATTTGAACCAACTTCTAGAGATGTTAATCCCATATTATATGCAAATACTTCTGCACGAGCTAAAAACTCATTTTCAATTAAAGACTCTATCGTTTCACCAACAATTAATTCATCATAATTGTCTTTCATTGGTAATTTTATATTAGAGCTTAATGGTGTAGCCGTAACTCCTAAAATAAAAGACTTTTCGAAAAATTTAAATAGTTTAGTAAAAGAGTTATAATGAGCCTCATCAATAATCACTAAGCCGATATCAGAAATATCTAATTTATCTTCATTCAGTCGATTATTTAGAGTTTCTACCATCGCTACAAAACAGCTATATTTATCCTGATCATCTAAATTAGCTTTGCTATCTACTACTTTATTATCAACTCCAAATCCAGTAAGCATAGTAGATGTCTGTTTACACAACTCTATACGATGCGTCATCACTAACACTTTTCTGTTGTGATGCTTAAGATACTGTCTTACAATCTCTGAGAAAATAACTGTTTTCCCTCCACCGGTTGGCAATTGATATAACAAATGATAATCTTCACGAGCATCTTCAAAACTTTTGAAAATTTTGTTAATCGCTCCTTTTTGATAGCTATATAAATCCTTACCCGTTTTTTTTTCTTGTAATCCTGTAGTGGTATCCGACATATTTTCTGATTTCTAGGGCTGCAAAACTACTTCCTTTTATGCATTTTTGCAGAATTTTTATCATAAAATATGAGATTATTTTTTTATTATCTGTTGTTAAATCAATAAAAATGCTTCTCTACAGCTACTTATTCCGCTATAATAGTTACTTCAAAATGTATCTTATCCGATATCAAATTATCTGCTAAACCATCAAAAACACTACCAGAACCGTAAAACATATTCCATCATGTTCTGTCTATTATGAACTTTGATTCAAAAATCATTTTTTTCTCAACATAAGATATATGAGCATCAAATTCTATAGGCTGTTGCACATCTTTAATCTTTAGGTCAGCTACTAAAGATAGATTAGAATCATCAGTATATTTTATACTTGTTATTATAAGTGATGATGTTGGGTATATATTCGTTTCAAAAAAATCTTCATTTTTTAAATGATCAATTAAAGACTGACTGTATTCACCATCTGTATTTATAATAGTATTCATGTCTATTATGAATTCACCTCCAATAAGTTTATCTTCCTTTTTATAAAATGCTCCACTATTAAAAGCAATAGTTCCATAATGTCCAGCTGTATGAAGTTTATTGAACCCTTCCCATTTAAGAATGCTTTTTTCGGTATCAATTTTTAAAGCATTACCTCTTTTTACTTCAGAAATTGTTTTCTTTTTTACGATATCTATTAGCTCTATATCGTATAGTAGTGTAGAATCTGGATGTGGGAATGTCATATCTCCCATTCTTTTACTTAGTGAAGGCGGAACTATCAGTTTTCTAATCTCTCCTTTTTGCATTCCTAGCAATCCCTCATCAACACCATCTATAACTTGATTACCCCCGACGAGTATTTTGAGTGGTTCAGCTCTATCTCTAGAAGTATATACTATAAAGTCATTAGTGTATTTTGTGGTCTCATGAATAAGAACCTCTTGACCTTTAACAACTGCTTGGCCTGAACCAGATTTTACTATTTTATATTGAAGCCCTGACGCTGTACTAGTAAAGTCAGTTTTATTTGAACACCCTGAAAATGCCATAAGCGAAAACAAGCTTACATATATTTTAACAATATTGATATTCAATTTATTAAGTTGAATTCTTACATTAGTTTTCATCGATTATAATACTTTAAATTTTTAGTTGAGACGAAAGTAATCCAAGGCTTATTCTACAATGCTAAATCAATTGTAAAAAAGTGTATAGCAATTGTAAATTTTTCGTTATTTGTAAATAAGAAACATTTTTTACGTGAAGAATAAATTCAAAATACTAGTAACAGTTGTCATCTTATTGATGAGTATAATGACGATTCACAGCTTTTCTCCAAAAGAAGATTTGTTCTATGCGGAAAAGATTAAAGTAGCCCTAAGAGCTGTTGGAAATAAGTTGTTATTAAAGAATAATGATTCCACATCTTTGGTACTACCGATAAAAGAGATTTCTGATTATAAATTTGAGTTATCTTTTCAGCAAGAATTAGCAATTGATCCAGAAGATTTGGTAGCAATTATTGATGTTGAATTAAAAAAAGCAAGCCTCCCAGACAATTATATTACAGAAGTGATTCATTGCAATACAAAAGAAGTATCCTATAGTTATGAAATATTAGGACCCATAAAAGAAAATGAAATTTCATGCTTAGGTAGAAAACTTCCCACAAATTGTTATACCATTCAGATTATTATGCTAAAAGAAGAAACTCATTCTTTATATAACACAATGGGTAATATGTACACCTTTTCTTTATTAGTATTGCTTATTATTTTGATTATTAGTTCTACGCTACTCCAAAAGAAACGTAGAGAAAAAAAATCAATAGTTTCATCAAACCAAATTGTTCTTGGTACACTTATATTTTCTCCAGATCAACAAAGATTAAACAAAGATCAAACTGAAATTTCATTGACGGCTAAAGAAAGTGAACTACTCGCTATTTTTGCACAGCGTCCTAATCAGATTGTTAAAAGAGAACAGCTTATCAAGCAGGTATGGGAGGACAATGGCGTTGTTGTGGGAAGAAGTTTAGATATGTTTATTTCTAAATTACGAAAAAAACTCGGTAAAGATTCAGAAGTAAAAATTGTAAATGTCCATGGTGTTGGCTATAGACTTGAAATAATCAATAACGGTAATTCATAATTATTTACATTTCCATATAATTTCGCTATAACAAAAATTTAGATTAGTTACAAGAACTGTAAACTTGTCGAAGATATTTTGAAAATCTGTAAGTTAAAACTTCGACAAGCTCAGTTTGACAATGACACTCTACTTTTGGAATAGCCTAATCCCTGATTATGTCGGTTAATGGTGTTCTTTTTATCCAAAAGGTTTAATAATAATACCTGCACTAAAGATAAAACCATCTGTTGGAGCATAAATCTCTGTAAATGTAGGATCATTGGTTGGAGGTAATACCAATGGTGAAAATCTACTTTGTCTACGATCCGTGAAATTTTCAAAATTAACAAAGATAGTACCCCAACTAAAATTACGCATACCTAATAACCCCATACTAATAAAATCTGTAGTTTCTGTTCCATTAGTAAGTAACTGCTTTCCTGTATAGTAAGTTTCATACCCTATTCTCCATTTTTTATTCTCATACATCACCACACTACCGGCGTTATGTCTAGCCGTTAAAGGCTTTTGTGGATTACCATTTAGATAGTTTAAACGTGTATCTATAAATGCATAATTAAGAAACCACCTAAAATCTTTATAAGCAAACTTGATGTTAGTCTCGGCACCTTTACTTACGATATCATCTTGAGCATTTTCAAACTCAAAAAAACCAGTAGTAGTATCGATCAATAATAAGCCATCATAAATTACTGTAGTATAAAACAACTGATTAATAGAGAATTCAATTTCATCAGTCAGATACGTTTCATAATTAAAATCTAAATTTACTCCATAAGAACGTTCTACATCTAAAACATCCTTATCGATAGCCAATACATTATTAAAATTAATAAATTCAGCTTCTTCGGTGAAAATATCTGGAATTTTATACCCTAATCCACCTCCTATCCTACTTGAAAAGGAATTGTTTGTTTTGAAGAGAAGCGATATTTTCGGTAAAGGAAAAAATCCCCAATCTTTTGCATAATCTGCTCTAAAACCTGTTTCTATTATCCAATTTTCAGTAATATCGAAGATGTTATTAATAAACAATCCAGCCGTTATATCACTTTGATCACGATCTAAAGTAGAGGATTCTTCATCAAAATCTACTGTGTATAAGTTTGCGCCTAAAATCCAATCGGATCTCACTCCCTTCTTATCATAGGATATTTCTGTAAATGAATTGAACTGATTTCCTTTAAAATTAAGGCTTGGAACAGTAAGGTTTCGATTAAAATAAGCAAAACTATTCTTTATATTTAGCGACTTTAAAGAGTCTATTTTAATAGTGTAAATGGCTTGTGTGCTTATTCTTTTTGATATATTCTCTTCTGTATAGAGATTATTATCATTATTTTCAATTCCATTCGTATCACCTCCTATCCTATCATCATAGGTTCCATTAACACCAAACCAAACCGTGGTTTCTTCTGATGGGTAATAAAATATTTTGGGATTTATCGATACAGATTTTGTTCTTGGTAAATTACTAAACCCATCATCTTCTGGATCGTATTCCTTTTGATAATAACCTGATCCATATAATGAAACACCAAACTTATTGTTTCGCTTACTATAAAAAACATTAGCTGTAGTACCCAATGCGTGTGTTTGTGTAAGCATAATATCTAAGTCAGGCTCTTCTTCTGGAGTTTTCGAGATTATATTCACCAGTCCCGCAATAGCACCTCCTCCATAAAGTGTAGAGGAGCTTCCTTTTATAATTTCGAATTGTTTTATATCCAAAGGTGGTATCTGCATAATACTCAAACCGCTAGAAAATCCTCCATACAGAGGAAATCCATCTCTTAACAGTTGCGTATATCGTCCATCTAATCCCTGAATTCTAATATTTGAATTTCCACTACTTAAGGATGTTTGCTGCATCTGTATTCCCGTACTTTCTCTTAGTACCATAGAAATATTAGTAGCATTCATAGCATTTTTCTCTCCTAACTCTTCTCCTCCAATAAACTCAATTCTAGTTGGTATTCTTTTAAAAGTTCTGGTACTTCGATTGGACTGTAGAACTATTTCTTCTAAAGACTCTCCTTCTTTTAATTTTATAACCAATACTTCTGTATAAGGAATCTTTATTGATTTTTGAACTGATTCAAAACCTAAAAACGAAATAATAAAATCATAAGTTCCTGACGGAATTTCATTAATAGTTGCCATACCATCAAGATCTGTCACGGATCCTTTTTCTATTTGCGCTGAATAGATAGTAGCTCCAATAAGGGGTTCGCTATTTGATTCTGATAGTACCTTCATTTTTAATGTACTTGTTTGTGCACTAGCATATGCACATAGTACTATAGAGAGCATTATGCTCCATAATATATTTTTCATTCTAAATTTTAGTTTTTTTAATTCTCCAAATTTGATCTATGGCTAATTACGCATAAGCCAACCAAGTTCCTAGCTAATTAATTGAGGTGGTTGCCATATATTAGGAAAGAAATAAAAAGTATAGTCTGATTGATAGATACAATCATCTTTAGAAATGATATCAGTTCTTACTTCTACATTAAACTGCTTTAGCAACTCATATGTAATTGTTACACCACAGCAAGCACATATACATATTGAAGTACAAGAGTCATCTGTATCATGAGAATGATCCTGCTCATCATTACACGATAGCTCTTCTTTATGTTCTGAATTAAATGCGTCGGAACAAGGTACAAGTTCCAGGCCTAGTACAAAAACAGATAATATGATTGTAAAAAACTTCATTTCGCTTACAAAGATAGAGGAAATCTAATGCAACAGAGTTGTAAATTTCCATAAAATTACTATGTTAACAAACTCTTTTTTCTAATAAATTTGGTGAACATTCCGAGAAGTTAAATAAATGATTTTTCTAATTTTCATTGTAAATCCAATGTATTCAAAAAATAAAGAATTCTAATATTTATTCCTTCTTTGTCCCTACTAAGATCCATATTCGTTTATCTTCTTCTTTTTTCCATCTCCCAAAGTCTTCAATTTCTGTTTTTATTATAAACCCAGCTGTTTCTAATTCTTCTTTCACATAATGCATAGCTAATGTATGAGCCTCCATTTGCTCATCTCTTGATTTATTGAGCATATGTTCCTTAAATTTCTCTATGAGTACAATGTTGCCTTTTGGTTTCAAAGCCTTTTTGACGTGTGCTAATATTTTTTCATAATCATCCATTTCATGATAAGTATCCAAAATTACCACAACGTCTAAGGAACTATCAGGTAATTTTGGATTATCATAATCCCCTAAAATAGTTTTTACATTTTTAATGTTTCGTTTTTCCAGATGTTCATCTAGTTTCTCTAATCTATCTTTTCTGACATCGACTGCAAAAACTTTTCCTGATTTTCCAACTTCCTTGGCTATATGAATTGATAAATACCCTTCATGACAACCTATATCTGCAACATTACTGCCTTGTTTGATTTCTGCTATCTCAAATATCTCCGACACCTTCATCCAAGTATCTCTTTCTACCCAATCGTTCTCTTTGTATTGAGCATGTCCTGAATTAATTCCAATCAAAATTAATAATACCAGAAATTTATTGTGTAATCTCATATACCTTCGGTTTTGTATTGATACTGATTATATTTAAAATACGGGTTAATTAGACTTTTAATGTCTTATTTATGAAAAGTTTATATTTTATTTACATTTAAAAACTAATATTCATCTAAATTCTACGTAAGATTAGGATGCATTTTTATTCTAACATATTTAGGTGGTGATTCGATATATGAAAAATAAACTTTTCACAGCTTTTAAAATATATATACTCGCCTGGTTAATGAGCTTAATCCTTTTTATTATAGGTGCAGTATCAGCTGGTCTTACTTTTTTAGAATCTTTACAATATTTTGGAAAAACATTAACGAGACTGAAATTTGTTTTTGCTATTCATGTCTTATTTATAATACTGTATTTATTATTTCTAATTTTTAGATATTTTGTTCGAATACAAAAAAAGAAAGGTTTTAGCGTGATGATAAAGCGTTTTTCTTTAAGGTTGTTTACTCCTGCCTTAGTTCTATTTGGAATGTTTAAATTCATTATCATCAAAAATAGTTCAGAAGACTTCCAGTATGATTGGATTCCATCTGTAGAAAACAATAGTGGCATCTCTAAGAATTTATATGGAATTGATGGAAAACATCGTGGAATGACTGTATTTGGATGGAATTATAATGATAATAATAAAGCTGCTATTGATGATCTAGTTAGATCTAATACAGAATGGGTAGCGATAGTGCCATTTTTTGATCAGGAAGATGAGGAAACTTTAAAAATGAGAACACCAAAAAAGGTTGGTCAATGGTCTAGAAGAGACAGTGTATATATAAATAGAATTACAGAACTTAAGGGTAGAAATATTCATATAATGTTAAAACCGCATCTTTGGCTCAGTTCTGGATGGAGATCTAACCTAAAACAATCCACTTCTTCTGATTGGGATATCTGGTTTGATTCATACCGTAAAAATATGATCCATTATACAACCATGGCTGCCAAAACCAATGTAGAGCTACTTTGTATAGGCACTGAATTAAAAAGTTCTCTAATAGCTCAGCCGGAAAAATGGAAAACTCTAATCAAAGAAATTAAAATTATCTATAAAGGAAAACTCACGTATGCAGCAAATTGGGATGGAGAGTATGAATTAATCGATTTTTGGGACGAACTTGATTATATAGGAATCCAAGCTTACTTTCCATTAACCGAAACTTCGAATCCTGATATAAATACGGTAAAAAATGGTTGGAATGCACACGTGGAAATGTTAGAAGCATTATCAAAAAAACATGAAAAACCAATATTGTTTACTGAAATAGGATATAAAAGCGAAGCATCGGCCACTATCGAACCTTGGGAATGGGGTTCAGCGCTAAGTATTTTATCCAAACAAAAATCTGATAAGACCCAGCAAATAGCATATCAAGCACTTTATGAAACATTATGGGATAAAGATTGGTTTGCTGGAACATATATTTGGCAATGGAATATCCAATCAAATATGAAAAATGCACCCACGAATTTAGATTTTTCTCCAAGGTTTAAACCAGCCGAAAATACTATAGCTAAATGGTATTATACCAATAGCCTAGATTAGAACTAAAATAAGAATTCCACAGGATTGTTCTGTTCAAATACATCTAAACAAGCAACCAAAAAGTTGCGTATTAAAATAATTTGATTAAATTTGCAACCATACAGTTGCGTATTAATTTAAAACCACATACAAATGAAAGATCTTATCACTAAAGAACACGTATTTAAACATTCGATCGACAAAATCTGGAATGCTATTTCTAAAGCTGAAGAAATATCTACTTGGTTTATTCCAGCAGATTTTAAAGCCGAAGTTGGTTATAAATACACCTTTAACTCACCGGATACTGAGAATTGCTCAAAAATCACAGGAATCGTAAAGCAAGCAAATCCATATACACTTATTTATACTTGGATGATAGCCGATACAAATGTTGAAACTACAGTTACCTGGAAATTAGAAAAAATCGAAGGAGGAACTAAATTATATCTAGAACACTCTGGTATTTCTAACTACTCTGGAGACACTGCTGTAACAATGTTTAATAGTTTTGATGGTGGATGGGACAATTGTATTACCGAACTAGCAGGATATTTAACACAGGAGATTCATGCAGGATAAAATAACTAAAATACTCAAGGCAATCGCGGATCCAACTAGAAGGGAGATATTTCACGCATTGGTTCTGGCTGCCACTGCGCTACCTATTACTCATATCTCCAGTCAGTTTGACATAAGCCGCCAAGGAGTGACCAAACATCTAAAAACACTAGAAGATGCCGGTTTAGTACAAACAAACATTAAGGGTCGAGAGCGATTTTGTATTGCAGATACAAAACCACTCAAAGAAATAAATAAATGGTTGAAGTTCTATGAACAATTCTGGGATGATACGCTGAACAATTTAGGATCTTACCTTGATCAAAAATAGTGGCACATCACGATCAAAAATTTCAATCTAAACCTATAGCATCATATATCTGTACTTTATTCCATAAAGAAGAGGCTTCTTTAATAAATAAAAGATGAGCTTCTTCTTTTTGGTATAAATTCTGTTCCTCTTTAGAGGAAAAAGTTACAACGAGCGCATAGGTATAAGAATTATCTACCACTTCCCTATCCGTACCTGCCGGTATTCCTATAAAATTAGTTTTTGCATATTTTGATGTTTCTAAGAACTTATTTAATGACTCTTCGAAAAGCTTTCTATCTTCTTTACTCTCAGGGTTATTAAGCCAAAAATACACTGTATGTACAAAGTTTTTATCAAACTGGTTGTTATTTGATGTAGCATCTTGACATGAAATAATAACACAAAGCATTGTGATACTAAAAATTAAACATTGGAACTTTTTACTAATATCAAATCTGAAATTCATTTTATAAATATCATTGGTTATTCTTTAAAAGTACAAAAACATTATATTTTTATTCTTAAATCAAAAGGTAGAATTTTATAAATTAGATATTATTTAAAATAAAAAAACTAGAACCTAATGTTTAGTTCTAGTTAAAAATATATTTAAAACTATTCTTCGGTTTGCAAATCCTTTAAAATATTTTCCGCTTCATTTATATTATTACTATAACATTTTTTTACCCATTTGGTAAAAAACACAAAGAAAGTAATTCCAATAGGAATGAAAATAATCAATGGCCAAATATTATTAATGCTAGTAAATAGATCCTTTCCATCCATAATTTTAGAAGTTACAGGTAATATCAAAAAGATTAATAAAAAACTTAAATAATATGAAATCTTCTGAAGTGATTGAAACTGTTTTTTGTTTTTAGTATACTTAATTAGGGTATCCTTATAGCTATTTTTATAAAAGTTAATTCCACTCATTTTATTAATAGAACGCAAGGATAATATTGGTAAAACCAATAATATAATGGCAGATGAAATACCAAATAATAAATTATACCATGTTTCTAATTTAGAAATATTAAAGAAAATCAATAGCGCCATACCAAAACAAATAATTGTACCTAGTATTTCTGGATATGCTATTTTATTCCATTTTTTTCTATACTGTTCTTGTGTCATCATAATTATCATTTTATCAGTTAATTTTTTTTGTTTTTCTAACTGGCCGCTTATCTCAGACCATACTTCTTTCATTTCTTCTAGTTCCATAGCCCTTATTTTTTTATTATTTGAGTTTTCAACTTTTGTTTAATTCTAGATATTCTGGTTCCCACATTGGATGGAGTCAATCCGGTAATCAAAGCTATTTCTTCATACTTCTTTCCTTCTAAAAGCAATAGAATTAGCCCCTTTTCTAAGTCATTTAGCATTTTAATATGAGCATATAAGATTCTTAATTTCTCTTCGAACTCTGTATTATAATTTTCTGTTTGCTTTAATACTACTTGATCAATTCCTATCCTATTTCCCTTTCTTTTCTCTTTTTTCAATCTAGTAATTGCGGTATTCAATGCCACGCGATACATCCACGTACTTACTTTAGCGTCCCCTCTGAAACTGTCATAAGCTTTCCATAATTGGTATACGATTTCTTGATATAAATCCTGTTGATCCTCTGATCGATCAGTATATATCGTAGTTATTTTAAAAATAACACCTTCGTTATCCTTAATAATTCGAGTAAACTCTTCTTCTTTACTCATATTGAGCTTGTTTTTTTCTTATTAGTATCTAATACATTCAAAAAATCACAAAATATTTTCTAAATATTATGAATACGATGAACTGAAAATGTTCAACTACCTATAAACATTGTAAAAATCAAAGCTAATTAATGAAAGAAAAATTAGCCTACCCCTCTAATGAGCATATCTAAAAAGGTAAGATATATCTAAAAATACAATTACTGTAAACCTGAGTTCGAAATAAGAAAATTTATGTCAGTCAGAGTGATCTGCATCAGGCGGATTATACTTCGACAGGCTCGGCAGAACTAACGCGAATAGAACTTTAGATAAAAAAGCTATTCTCGATACTCCGCCTTAGGCGGACGGGCAGGCTAATTTTTCTCCGCTTCATTGTAAAAAACCAATCGATCTGATGGCTTTTTAGAACAAAATTCTTTCATCGAGTTCACGCTATAAGATTAGCAAAGAATTGATTCAAGATAAAAATTCCGAAAAAATAAGAAATACCCACTAACATAGCAGGTTTTATAGTCTCTTCAAAGGTTTTTAAACAGAAAACACTACTCTTTAACGACTATAATTGTAGCTTTTACTCCAGTAGTTAGGTTCCATTCGTTAGCAGTGACTATGTTTCCTTGATCATCGTGTAATTGAAATTCTGCAGTATTGGGACCAGAGGTTCCCTGATTTAGAGCTTGTATATCAATTTTATTAAATCCTTTAATAAGGTTAATCTTAAATCCTTTGAAAACAGCATCTAAATACACATTAGACTTAATAACATCATCATTAATAAAGATCCTAACCAAATCTCCATCCACAGACTGATGATCCCTATAAATAAGATACACATACTCTGAGTTACTTTTAAAATCTCCCAAATATTGATCAGACTTATATTCTTCTTTTATTTCCTTATCCTTTTTGAAATGCTTGGGCACTACTTTAAAATTTGGCTGTAAAAGACCATTGTTTCCAGTCATATCAAAAGGTTTCTGTGTTCTGTTAAATCTAACTGAATCTTTCGAATTATTATATAAAGTGAAATTATTTTTAGGCTTGGCTAAACCAGAAGAAAGACTGTACTTACTTGTACTTAAGCTACTATTCTCATCAACTTTTAAAGAAGATAACGGTTTTTCTATCTGTGCATTCGTAGAAATCACAAAAAAAACTGCTAATATTAATATCATTGTGGATTTCATCCTCATTATTCCTTTATCCATATAGTCGTTAAAGATAATCAATCCCTTACTTTTTTTTATTGTTTGTAATCAAAAACTCAACCAAACTAACTATTTGTTAAGTGAAAAACGTAAAAAAACTCTATTTATTAAAAAAATACTGTTTCAAACTTGTAAGATAAATCCGATATCTCTTATTTTGTTGTAAAATATTTCAAATGATTTATTATATCGTCGGAATTCTACTTGTATTAGTGATTATTTATTTAGGTTATCGATGTTTAGCATTGAGTAACCAACTCAATAATAAGAACAACGAGTTAAATTCTTTACTCGATTCTACAGAAAAGAGAGTTCAAATCAATCAAGAATTTATTTCCTCTCTTAGTCAAGAATTGAGAACACCATTATACGGAATTATGGGTTTAACGAATATTCTAGTTGATGAACACCCGGAACTAGAAAGCAACAAGAACCTTAAATCACTGAAATTTTCGGGAGACTACTTATTAACTCTTATTAATAACGTTCTTCAGATTAATGTTTTAGAATCTGAAGAAATTATCCCCATAAAAAAACCTTTTAATCTAAAAGAGTTGACTCAAAATATCATAAACTCTTTTAGTTATGCGATAGAGAATAGTAACAACTCATTGGATCTAGAGTTTGATCCTGATCTGTCCGAAACACTAAATGGTAATCCTGGTATTCTTTCTCAGGTATTAATGAATCTTATTAGTAATGCTCTTAGGTTTACTAGGAACGGAAATGTTCTTTTTTCTGTTCAACTTATCAATAAAAAAGGGAATGTTAATCATATTTCATTTAAGGTAACACATGATGGAGATGAAGTTTCTGAAGAAGATGAAAAATCTATATATCAAGAATTTATAGGTATTGAGAATGTTAAAAAATCATATTTAGGTACTAGTGTTAATTCTACTATAGTTAAGAGACTTGCTAAATCTTTAAATGGCGAAATCATTCTGCAAAACAATTCTCAAGCTGAATCCGAATATGCTTTTGTTGTTGATATGGAAACCATTAATCCTAACAATGAAGCGAATCAAACAATAGGAAGTGGAGATGATAAGCAAAAAGTATTAATCGTAGATGACAATAAATTGAACTTGTTGGTTGCGGATAAAATTCTTTCTAAAGAAAATTTTGAATGTACCACTATAGACAATGGTTTTGATGCTATAGAATTGGCAAAAGATAATTCCTATGACATCATTCTTATGGATATCAATATGCCAAAACTTAATGGCATAGGTACTACAAAAAGAATTAGAGAATTTGATGATAAAACTCCCGTTATTGCACTAACTGCTGTTGATGTTACTCAATTAAACAGACAGATTATGCGAGCTGGATTAAATGACTATATCTTAAAGCCTTACGATAAGAATATTTTATTAGAAATGATACGGAAGCACGTAAGGAATTAATAAATTACAATTTCCTGTCCTACATTAAGAACAGAATTGTATCTGATTTCATTTATCTTACATATTTCAGATACTTCGATATCGTGCTTTCTGGCTATTCCATGTAGAGTATCACCTCTTTTTACTATATATACACTTTTAGTAGGAGGTTCGTCGGTAATTTTTTCAATATTCGTTTGAACCACAATTTTACTTTTTCTAGTCGAGCGATGAGATCTCGGAGTCATCCATTTTTTGGTTACTGCAATATCTTTGGATCTAACTTTTGCTTCTTGATTAAACTCGAAAAGATACTCTGGATGTATACTTTTACCTTTATACCTTACCTCTAAATGAAGATGACTACCTCTGGCATTACCCGATACACCACCTTTTCCGATAACTTGACCTTTTTCTACAATATCATTTTCTTTTACCAAGTATTCAGAGAGATGCGCATAAACCGTTTCTAAACCGTTATCGTGACGAATTACAATGGTTCTTCCATGACCTCCATGGCGTCTGGCATATCGTACTTTTCCGCCAAGTAATGTTCTTACATTATCACCGGTTCTAAGATCTATATCAATTCCTTGATGAGGTCTACCTCTCCTCCATCCATATCTAGAAGTAACAACCATTTTATGTTCTACAGGTGATGAAAAAACTTCATCCTCAAAATGTAATAAGAAAGGATCTATAGATTTTTTTAGCCAGAAAACATTAAACACAGTATTACTCCAATCTTGCTCATACACTGTGCTGAAATCTTTAGATTCAAGTATCTTATCGGAATTAATCCTGGCAATGATACTTTGTTGATTCACTTTATATATAGGTAAGTATGCAATGTCACCATCTAATACTATTGTTTTATATCCCAACAGCAACTTATCATCTTTATTTCCAACTTGTTGTGCTGATATATTTATAGACGCCACATAAACTAAAATTCCCAATAGGAATAATTTTCTTTTATTCAAAAACATGAACTTTCAAAAATTTTTAAATTTAAAGTAAAATTGATTCAGGGTCTTTCGTTTCATAATAAGACGATACATTTTTAATATCGTTACAACAATAAAAAAAATTAGTTTCGAATAAAAATTTTTCAATCATACTAGAAAAATATTAAAGTATTATTATTCAGTTTGTTAATAATAACAAAGCGATAAATTTACCGTAAAAATAGTACGGTATCCTAATTTTAACAATTTTTTTTAACAATTTTTAAGAATTCAATATGAAAAGTTTAGTAGGTGAAAATATAATAAATCACATAACAATTAGTTTTAGTTACGTATAAAGATTAATTAAATAACCATGAAAAAAGTATTCACACTAATCGTATTATCTGGAGCTTTGATGACTACGTCTTGCGTATCTAAAAAGAAATACCTTGCTCTAGAAGAGGATTTAAACAATACTCGTAGTACGTTACAGAAAACCACTGTAGAAAAAGAAGAATTAGAATCTAAATTTGCAAAAATTGAGGCCAGAGTGGCAGATTATAATTCAAAAATTAATTCATTAAGAGAATCTAATGATGAGAAAATGGTAATGGTTGATAACCTTGCTGTAATTTCGAACAACACTAAAGAGAAGATGAAAGAAACATTAGCTCAAGTGGATCCAGAAAAACTTCAGGGAGCAAGAACCCTTGAAGATTCAATGAATCTTGCTGTTTCTCATAATCTAAAAAGTTCTTTAGATGATAGTTTGAAGGAAGATGAGGACATTTCTATCGATATTGATAACACGGTAGTTATGATTTCTATATCTGATAAAATGTTGTTTAATAGCGGAAGTTATAGAGTAAGTAACAAAGCCAATGATGTTTTAGAAAAACTAGCACAAGTAATTAATTCAGAGCCTAGTCTTGACGTTATGATCGAAGGTCATACAGACCCAAGAACAATTAACACCCCTGCATTAGAAGATAACTGGGATTTAAGTGTTAAAAGAGCAACTTCTATTACTAGATTATTACAAAAGAAGTACAATGTGGATCCTGCTAAATTAATAGCATCAGGAAGAAGCAGCTACCAACCTCTTGTAGAAAATGATACCGAAGAAAATATGGCTATTAATAGACGTACAAGAATCGTATTATTACCTAATCTAGATAAATTCTTTGCGATGCTATCATCAAATTAGGATTAGATAACTTTTAACAAAAAGGGATGAGTATATGTTACTCATCCCTTTTTTTGTCTTAAATATTTATTTTATTGTTGTGATATACTTATCAACGTTTTATCTAATGTATTAAACAATAAACTATTGTCTTTCTGTCGGTATTCTGATATCTTTTGTTGAAATATAGACAGATCATTTAAAAAATCTTGTATTCCTTTAAGTTTAAAATCTTTAAGCATTTTCCCATATCCTAATTTTTCTATATAAGCACCATTTAGATATTGTTCAAATTGATTTTTAATAGGAACAGTACAGATAGGTTTATTCAAGAATAATGCTTCGCTTAAAAACGAATATCCTCCATTACAGAAAACTGCTTTAGCGGTCCTAAAATTATCAATAAATTCAGTTTCGCTAAATTTCTTTAATGATACATTTCTATGAACTTCTTCTTTATTAAAACCATATAATAAGAATTTTTCATCAGGAAGCTTATTTAAAAGATCTATCATTTTCTTTTCGCTACAAGATGATTGATAAATTAATATATGATTCTTTATCTCTCTCTTAGCATTTAGAATTTCTTTTCTAATTATTGGTGGTATTAAACAACTATTCTTCTTCTTAACTTTAGTATTAAAAAAAGAGGATATCAAATATTGATTACAATTCGGAAGTTTTGCTTTTACTACAGCTTTTGCTATCTTATAATTCAATTTTTCTGAATCAGGTATCTTGACATCTATTTTGCCACGATCGATAATCTGCATATTATCGATGCTGATTATCGGAACTCCTTGATACTTAGCATATAAATAAGTAAAGGATTCAAAATCAGATATAATAATATCTGGTTTAAAATCATCATGAAGATATTTGTATTTTTTAAAATTTGTAATTAGGTTTTCTGGTGCGTTTTTTATAATATCTACCGATGTTTTAGATCTAGACACTACTCCATCTTTATATGAAAAATGAAACCCTTTTATTTCATATGTCTGATCAGGAAATGATTTCTTAAGAAATTGATATGCTCGATCGCTAGATACTATTCTTAGTTCATTACTTTTAATTAAATGGCTAAGAATTACTTTTGCTCTTGTTGCATGCCCCATTCCCTCTCCCGGGACTCCATATAATATTTTCAAACTAAGTAGTTATAATTGTAAAACAAGTATTAACCTATATATGTATTTACACTGGTAGTTAATTTACAGGAATTATGAAGCATCTGCTTAAATTTTAACGCCAAATGCTCATCATTAAACTTCATCGCTTCACTGATACTATTAGATAAAATCAACTCTCCTATAAGATATTCCACAAAATAGGTTTGATCATCAGTTAATAACACATATTCAGTCATATTATATCCTTGTTTTCAAGCTGGAATATGTTTTTAATAATAAATATTAAAAACCATTCATTTATATTAACAAGTTTCAAATTTACTTTTTATGATTGCTTCTTTTATTAATAGCTCTTGTATGTTATCAAATTCTTATTCACAATCACTCCCAAAGAAATTATAAAGCCATTTCAAAACAAACAAATCTCATAAAATTTTTGTAACTTATTAAGGTTCAAAACTTAAATTACACAATCATGAAAATATTTGTATTCATTCTCCTCGGCTTATTTTCTACTACTGCAATAGATAACACTTATATTAATACCCCAATTGATGTCTATAATCTTGAAGGAGTATGGGATTTAAAGCATCAATTATTATATGATCACAATCAAGTTTCGGATACGATTTTTAATACTAATGGATACCGCCAGGTAAAAATATATAGTAAAGGTAAAGTAATGTGGACTCGATTTGATCCTGCAGACAATAATGAATGGTTTGGATATGGATCGTATGAGATCAAAGGAAATATGTTAGAAGAACGATTAGAATACGCCTCAGGTCCAATGATGAAAATTGTAGACACGACTCAGGTATTTAAATTTGAACTAGTTATGGATAAAAAATCATATCTGCAGATTGCAGTTGATGAACATGGACAATATTCTCAAGCTGAAAATTACATAAGAATCGAATAATTCGTAAACAATCCAGGCTTGATAAACTGAACACCTGAATCCTTCTATTCACAGATTACTTCTTCCTAAAATATTAAAAATAAAGGGGATCAACCCATTAATAAGGGTTTTACGCCCCTTTTTCTATTTATTATTTCGTCTTACTTTTGAAAACAATAAAAAATGTGTAGTTCTATACATTATTTATGGTCTTATCCCTAAAGTTAATGCTATTACAACCGCTATTAAAGGTTTGTGACTGCATATCCCTCCTTAGTAAACAGTATTGATAATTAACCATAACTAAATATATTAAAATGAAAAAAAATAAATTACTAGCACTTTGTGCAATTGTCCTAGGAATTACATTCTCTTGTCAAAAAAAAGAAGTTACTGAAGAAGTACAGGGAATTGTTGAAGAACCCACTAAAGAACAGCTTGATAAACTATTTAGTATGGGTATAAACATTGATGATGTTTCCATAGAAGACATTACCAATTTAGATGGAAAAACTTATAAATACCTTGTGTCTGGAGATATTTTAGTTCCTGTATCGGACTTGAACTCATACCCAGCATTGAAACCTTTGGATGGTGGAGATAAACAATATAGAGACGTAAACATAGTATCTCCTGTTAACAGAGACATTGATATTCTTGGATATACTGGTGGTAGTTTTGCGTTAACTTCAAAAATGCAAACAGCACTAAGCTGGGCAGTTAACAATTATAATGCACTACCCAATACGCTTAATTTCAATCTAACATTTGGCACAAACTTCGGTCCAGCAGACATTGTAGTTTATAAAGTAAATAATGCTGGTGGTGGTGGAAGCGCAGGCTTTCCTAATGCTCAAGGTGAGCCCTACAAATGGATAAGAATAAATTCTGGAACAGATGCATTTACTACCAATGTCAATGAACATGTAATAGGTCATGAAATTGGTCATTGTCTTGGACTAAGACATCAAGACTGGTATAATCGTCAAAGTTGTGGTTATACAGGTCCATTACCCGCAGAACCACCTGCTATCTGGATTCCTGGAACACCCATTTCGGCATTTGCAGATTCTTTAATGCTAGCATGTTTTGGTCCTAATGAAGATGGTGAATTTACAGATACGGATAAAACAGCTTTAAATATATTATATTAAATATTAAAACTTAATCAAATTAGACAAAACCACATACATTGATTGTATGTGGTTTTTCTTTTATCTAAAAACCTACTTCTAAAATAAGGTCGAAAAACTTTACAATTAAACCTTTTATAATTTATCAAGTCTTATAACAAAACATTAAAACACTTTACTATGAAAAATATAGAAATAAAAAAAATAGTATTACCATTCTTGGTTATCATTCTTTTAGTAGGAAGTAGCTTTACTTCTAATATCAAAAAATGGGAACATTTAGGCTCTAGAACCGTAAACTATAAATTAGATCGCGATGTCATAAAAGTAACTGCTAGAGATGGAGCATTTAAAAAACTAAAGGTTAAAGTTACTAATGGTTCCTTAAACATGCATAGAATTGTGGTGGAATATGGTAATGGTGAAAACCAAGTTATTCAAGTTAGAAAAAACTTTAAAAAAGGCGGAGCAACAAGACTTATTGATCTAAAGGGCAATAAACGGATTATAAGAGATATTACCTTTTTCTATGACACTAAAAACCTATCTAAAAATCGTGCAAAAATTCACGTTTTCGGAAAGCATTAGTAACAATATAATAATCTGAGTCAATATTGATTAAAGTACATCATACGTAAATGAATTACATTTCAAATTGGCTCAGATTTATCATTTATATACTTTATTCTAATCTAGTTGATAATATCCACATTTCAGATAAGCACCTTCTGGAAAAGTGATCGGATGATCGATATCATGATAGGTTTTATCTAGTAATATAAATCTTCTTCCAGTGTTAGAAATATTTTCCTCACAAATATCAAAAAACTCTTCTGCGATTACTCTTGACGAACAGGACGCTAAGACTAAAACTCCATTATTTTCAACCAATTGAGCTCCAAGTTTAGCCAATCTAGCATAACTATTTTTGGCTTTTTTAATCTCACTTTCTCTTTTCGCAAAAGACGGAGGATCAATCACTACAATATCAAATTTCTTTTTCTGATTAATTAAACTTTGTAAACCTTCAAAAGCATCTGCAACAATAATAGTATGATTTCCAGAATGTTCATTTAAAGCAGCATTATCTTTCGCCATTGCTAATGCCTGTTTACTAATATCCAAGCTTATAACTTCTTTTGCATGACCCGCTAAGGCATGAATAGAAAATCCACCAGCATATGAGAACACATCTAATACTGTTTTTCCTTTAGATAGATCCCCTACTCGTTTACGATTATGTCGATGGTCTAAAAAATATCCAGTTTTATGTCCTTTAATCACATTAGCAGAAAACAAAACACCATGTTCCTTAAAAACTACAACTTCATTTTCCAGATTTCCATGAATTACCTTACCATCCTCTAAGTTATAAGTTTCTCCAACTGTTTGTAAAGATCTACTTAATCGAACTACAACCGTTTTGCAATCAGACTGCTTAATTAAACAAGGAACTATCCAATTAAGATATGGAAACCAAATATGAGAATATAATTTTATAACCAAAACTGTATCATAAACATCTGCAATAAAACCAGGCATCTTATCATTCTCACCAAACAGCAATCTGTAACTATTAGTATCAGTTTGTAGTAAAGGTTTCCTTAAAGTATATGCCTCCTCGATTCTATTACTAAACCAGTCACTATTAATTTGCGCTGCTTTTTTAAACTGAATAAGTTTTATCCTGATTGGAGAATGTGGATCATATAATCCAATGGCCAATATTGTATTCTTTTTGTGATCGTATATAATAGCTAAGTCACCAGCATTCCCTTTTGTATTTTGTTTAAGAATACTATTTTCAAAAATCCAGGGATGCCCCCTCTTCACCATCTTTTCTGCAGAAGGTTTGAGTTTTATTGCTAATCTTTGGGTTTTAATATCCGATACTATATTCATAGTATGCAAGATTAATGATATTTTTTAGCTTAAAGGAATTTATAATAAAAAAAACGGGATTGCTTTTAACAATCCCGTTCTACCAAAACTTTTTAGAAAGTGAACTTATTACAAAAGACACTCATTACGCTTTTCAATAAGTTTAAGATCTAACCTTAGATTTAAGAGATTTTTCATGTGTAATATACTCGTTGGTTAAAGAAAACATGAGTTTAAAATAAAGTCTGGTTTATAAGCTAAAAGTAATACATTTAATCTACTTGTAGCTATGTGTAAACCTCAAAAAAAGTGAAAGAAAATAGTTGATTTACTACCAAAATAAGAAAGCGTCCATCCCAAGTAGTATCAGGATAAACGCTCAAAATGTATTGTTCGAACTTGTAATTGTTAGTAAAGTAAATCTTGTTTTTTGATTGCTGGTTAAAATATAATACTCTGTTTTAAAAAGCACTCATCCTAAGATGTATCAGGATGAACCCCCTTTTAGTATCAATTCTACTTTTGCTGATCTAATAAAAGATACCGTTGATTTCTCTACTGTTTACATCTATATGACGAACATTGGTAGATTTTGTTACACTTCTATTCTGTTTTTTTTATAATTAATCACCTAAAAACTAGAAACATGTAATGAAATCAGTAGACTCACGCATTTAACAAACTAAAAAAATAAAATACAAATTGAAAGCTTTTATTTCAAAATCTAAAAAAAGACCTGTTGAATTTTTAAAATCCAACAGGTCTAAATAATACCTTAGCTTAAAGATAAATTCTTAATATTTACTTTAAAAAAATCGAGTAAACCCTTTTCTTATTTTCAATTTAAAAATTTACAATCAATAACTAATTATAATTTTTTAGCATTTTTAACCTTGCTTTTTGTTAATGCTAATTCTAATACTTCACTCATTTCTTTTACGTAGTGAAATTTCAATCCTTTAAGATATTCTGATTTTATTTCTTCAATATCTCTTTTATTATCTTCACAAAGCAATATTTCTTTAATATGTGCTCTTTTTGCTGCTAGAATTTTTTCTTTTATTCCTCCTACTGGCAATACTTTACCTCTTAGTGTAATCTCTCCAGTCATTGCTATACTCTTTTTCACCTTTCTTTGTGTGAATAAAGATACTAATGACGTTAACATGGTTATACCTGCACTTGGTCCATCTTTTGGAGTTGCACCTTCCGGAACATGAATATGAACATTATAGTTGCTAAAAATATCCTGATTAATCCCCAATATATCTGCATTCGCTTTTATATATTCCATAGCAATAGTAGCAGATTCTTTCATCACTTTACCTAAGTTTCCGGTAATAGTAAGACTTCCTTTTCCTTTAGAAAGAATGGACTCTATAAACAAAATATCACCCCCTACGCTCGTCCAAGCTAAACCTGTTACTACACCTGCCACTTCATTGTTCTCATACTTGTCTCGCTCTAATCTAGGAACACCTAGTACTTCTAAAACATCTTCATTGCTAACTTTAACATTGTATGAGTCTTCCATTGCAATGTTCTTAGCTGCATACCTAACCATTTTAGCTATTTGCTTTTCTAAGCCTCTTACTCCCGATTCTCTAGTATAACCTTCTACAATCTTTTCTAATTGAACTTTTCCTATTTTAAGATGTGAATTATCCAATCCATGTTCTACCAATTGTTTCGGTAGTAAATGTTGTTTTGCGATTTCTACTTTTTCTTCAATTGTATATCCAGTTACATTAATAATCTCCATACGATCGCGTAATGCCGGCTGTATTGTATTTAGACTATTAGAAGTAGCTATAAACATTACTTTAGAAAGATCAAATCCCATCTCAAGGAAATTATCGTGAAACTCAGAGTTTTGTTCTGGATCTAAAACTTCTAACAAGGCAGAAGAAGGATCTCCCTGATTACCAACAGAGAGTTTATCTATTTCATCTAAAACAAACACAGGGTTACTTGTCCCAGCCTTTTTAAGACTTTGAACAATTCTACCAGGCATCGCACCAATATACGTTTTTCTATGACCTCTAATTTCAGCCTCGTCTCGTAATCCTCCTAATGAGATACGAACATATTCTCTACCCAATGCTTCTGCAATAGATTTTCCTAAAGAGGTTTTACCAACTCCCGGAGGCCCATACAAACATAGTATTGGAGATTTCATATCATTACGAAGTTTTAGCACTGCTAAATACTCGATGATACGTTTTTTTACTTCGTCCAATCCATAATGATCACGATCAAGAATCTTTTTGGCACGTTTTAGATCAAATTTATCGGTACTAAACTCATTCCAAGGCAAATCTAAAAATAGATCAAGATAATTACGCTGAATAGAATATTCTGCCACCTGCGGATTCATACGACGCATTTTGGATAATTCTTTATCAAAATGCTTCTTTACAGTTTCATCCCATTTTTTATCCTTACTGCGCGCTTGCATCTCTTCTATTTCATCTTCATGAGATACTCCACCAAGCTCTTCCTGAATAGTTTTCATCTGTTGATGAAGAAAATATTCACGCTGTTGTTGGCTCATATCATGCTGCACCTTATTTTGAATATCATTTCTAAGTTCCAATTTCTGAAACTCTAGATTCATATACTTCAGTGTAGCAAGTGCTCTATCCTTTATGCTATCTATTTCTAGTATTTTTTGTTTCTCTTCAACAGGCAAATTAAGATTAGAGGAGACAAAATTGATTAAGAAAGAATTACTTTCTATATTCTTTATAGCAAAAGATGCCTCAGAAGGAATATTCGGGCTTTCTTTAATAATCTCTAATGCTAATTCCTTTATCGAATCAATGATCGTATTAAATTCTTGATTCTCGGCAGAAGGTCTGTTTTCCTTTACTTCTACTACTCTAGCCTTTATATAAGGATCTTCTTCTAAGATTTCATCTATCTTAAACCTTTTTTTTCCTTGTAGAATAACAGTAGTATTTCCATCAGGCATCTTAAGAACCCTTAAAATTCTCGCCACTACTCCTACTTTATTTATATCTTTTGATGTAGGGTTTTCTACATCCTCTTCTCTTTGAGAAACTACACCAATAGTTTTATTACCATTGTTAGCTTCATTAAGAAGTTTAATCGATTTATCTCTACCTGCTGTAATAGGAATTACTACGCCAGGAAACAACACTGTATTTCTAAGCGGTAATATAGGAAGTGTCTCGGGTAGATCTTCTTTATCTATTTCCTCCTCATCTTCAGGAGTCATTAAAGGTATTAATTCTGCATCTTCATTTATTCCTTGTAATGACAAACTGTCAAGAGTTGTTAATTTGGATTTCGTCATAAGTATATATCAAAGTCATTTTGTCATTAAGTCAAAACAACATTCTTTAAAAATTAAATAAAACTGATTTTAGAATCAATAACAATAACAAAATAAGCTATTTATAGCTGATTCTACTTAGATAATTCAATTGTTATGCCATAAACTTCAAAAAAATATTTTTAAAACTGTAACAAAACGTATCTATCCATATCTTTAGATAAAGTAAACTGAAGTTTTTGACACTAACCAAACTAAATACCGAGCAGCTGGTAGAAAAATGCCGCAAATGCGATCAGGGAGCGCAGATGGAAATTTATAATCGATACTATAAAGCCATGTATAATAGTGCCTATAGGATTATAAAAGATTCTGCAGAAGCTGAGGACGTGATGCAAGAAGCTTTTCTGACAGCATTCACTAAGCTATCAATGTTAGAAGATGGTAAATTGTTTGGAGCTTGGTTAAAAAAAATAGTTATTAATTCTAGTCTTACAATATCTCGTAAGCGTAATAGTTATGGTGAGGTCCCTTTAGAAACCGTAGCATATGCACTTACAGATGAAACAGAAGGGGTTGTAAGAGAGGATTTAACTAGTGTTAAAGCAAACGCAGTTTTAAATACGTTAAAAGAATTAAAAGAAAGTTATAGCACAGCTTTATCATTACACTTAATAGAAGGCTATGATTATGAAGAGATTTGTGAAATTTTGAACATATCATATTCTAACTGTCGTACACTCATTTCTCGCGCGAAAGAAAGTTTACGAAAAAAATTACTAGTTGCATGAAAAACGAAGATGAAATAGAAAAATTATTTGAACGCATGGAAAATCAACTTGATGTATACGAACCATCAGCTGATCATAAAATACGCTTTCTAGAAAAACTACAGAAACAAAATAAAGTAGTTGTATTGCAACCTAAGAAGCGAAATTGGATCAGACCATTAGCTATTGCTGCTTCTATAGCAATACTTATAGGTATGGTATCTATAGCTCCTATACTCAATACTAATGATGAAGCTGATTTAGCCAGTGTTTCTCCGCAAATGGAAGAAACCCAAAATTTCTTTACGGTTGCAATAAAAACTCAGCTTGAAGAAATAAACAAAACTTCATCTGCAGAAACAACTGGATTAGTTGAAGATGCAATGAAACAATTAGACAAATTAGAATCTAGTTATCAAATTCTAAAAAAAGATTTAGTAGAAAGTAGTAATGACAAAAGAGTAATCAGCGCGATGATTAAAAACTTTCAGAAACGAGCTTCACTACTAGAAGAAGTATTAGAAAAGATTAACAATGTCAACAAATTAAAATTATCAGAAAATGAAACCAATATACTATAAAATAATATGCTTCCTATTTCTAGTTCCTGCGATCTCGCTTGGAAATGTAGATACGAGAAAAAAAGGGAAATACACCAAAGAAAAGTCCCTCAAAAAAGAATTCTCTGTAAGCAGTGATGCTTTATTAAAAATTAGCAATGACTACGGAAATCTGGATATTACTTCTTGGGATCAGGATAGAATTGTTATGGAAATTAATATAAAAGTTAATGGAAATGACGAAGAAAAAGTAATAAAAAAATTAGAAAGTATCGATGTGGTTTTTGAAGCTACTTCGGACTTAGTAAGCGCAAGAACTACTTTTGATAAAAATGGAAAATCTTGGTGGTCAAAATTCTCTGACGGTTGGGGCGGGAATAATTTAAAATTAGAAATTAATTATACCGTAAAAGTTCCTGCTACTAACAATATCGATCTTAATAATGATTACGGTAGTATTACGATTGATAAAATTAAAGGTAATTCAAAAATAAACTGTGATTATGGACAAATCATTGTTGGTGAATTGTTAGGTAACGAAAATAAGATCAATATAGACTATACACATAATAGTACTATAAAATATATGAAAAATGGAAAAATCAATGCTGACTATTCTGATTTCATATTAGAAAAAGGAGGCGAAATACTACTCAATGCTGATTATACAAAATCCAAAATAATGTCAGTTAAAGAACTTAATTATAACTGTGATTACGGAAGTCTAAAAGTTGAAAATGTCGGTATATTCAAAGGAAATGGAGACTATCTTGACACAAATATCGAAAATGTAAGTAATAGCGTAAATATCAACACCGATTACGGCTCTATTGATATTAAAAATTTGGAATCTACAACTAAAAATGTCGAAATAAGAACTGATTACACTGGTGTTAACATAGGTTATAGCAGTAATCTGAATTTTGATTTTATCATTAAAACATCGTACGGTGGTATCAGCCTTGATGACGATATCAATATTATGAAAAAAAATAAAGAAAATTCTAGCAAAGATTATCAAGGATATCGAGGTCAACAAAATAGTGGCGCAACAATTAACATTTCTACCAGTTATGGTGGAGTAAAACTTAGAAAAAATTAATCATCACATATTCAATCAATTATGAGAACAGTAACAATCATTTTAAGCTTAGCATTATTAAGCGTAACATCAGTAAATGCACAATGGTGGGGAAAAGGTAAAAAAGTAGAAGGAAATGGTAATGTAGTTACCAAAACCAGAAATCTATCTAGTTATGATCAAGTAAAACTAAAAGGTAGTCTAGATGTAGCATTAGTATATGGAACAGAAGGGAATATTAAAATTGAAGCAGAAAGCAACCTAATCCAACATGTAGTTACCGAAGTTGAAGGTGACATATTAAAAATATACGTAGAAAAAGATTATTATCTAAAACCAAGTAACAATAAGATAATACTAATTACTGTACCTTTTAAAGACATCTCTAAAGTAAGCTTATCTGGATCAGGTGACATCTATTCTAAAGACACTATCAAAGCTGAATCCTTTGAGACTAGAGTTTCTGGATCTGGAGATGTAGGTTTAGAAGTTGAAGCAAAAGAATTAGAAGGATCTGTCTCTGGTAGCGGAGACCTGACACTAAAAGGTACTACAGAAAACCTAGAATTAAACGTAACGGGCTCTGGAGATGTAAAAGCATATGACTTAAATGCCAAAAATGTAGATGCATCTGTAACAGGTTCTGGCGATATCAAATTAACATCAACTTATTTTTTGAAAGCTCGTGTAACCGGTTCTGGAGACATTGATTACAAAGGGAATCCAGAAAAAGAAGATAAAAAAGTTTCTGGATCTGGGGATATAACAAAACATTAAAAAGAAGCATATTTCAATAATCCGAAACTGCTTAAGGAGTTTAACTTCTTAGGCAGTTTTTTTTACGTATAATAATCTTTACTTTTGTAGAACCTATACTCATCATAAATTAGAGGTTTACAGCTTTAATTTACCCCAAAACAAGACAAACATTTTGCATTTTTTATCTAAAAAAGAAATTCCACTTAAAGAATTCATACCAAAAGGTTATGTAGACATGCATTCACATTTATTATCTGGAATAGATGATGGAGTAAAAACAGTATATCAGTCTGCATTTATTATTGAGCAGTTTGAAAAACTTGGCGTAAAGAAGATAATTACTACGCCTCATGTCATGCAAGATGTATGGCCTAATACTTCAGAAGTTATTATATCCAAACATACAGAAATGCTAAAAGTGTTATCCTCTCTTGACATTAAGGTGACATTACAAGCCAGTGCGGAATATATGTTAGACGATCTTTTTTATAAAAGAATAAAAGACAAAGACATTATACCATTATACCAAAAATATATCTTGGTAGAAATGTCTACTTTTAATCCTCCAATTAATCTAAATGAAATACTTTTTGAAATTAAGTTAGCTGGTTTCACTCCTATCTTAGCACATCCAGAGCGGTACTCTTTTTACAAAGACGATATAAATAAATTCATCGAATTAAAAGAATCTGGGTTTTTATTTCAACTTAATTTACTTTCAATTTCCGGATATTATGGTGAAAAAGTTAAGAATATAGGAATGAAATTGCTTACTGAAAACCTTTTTGATTTTGCGGGTTCTGATGTACATAATCATCAACAGTTTGAAGTCTTAGAAAAAGGATTTACTGCAAAATACGCATCTAAAATATCGGAATTAATGAAAAAGAACCGATCTTTTAGTTAATCCTTTGCTCCATAACCATAGCCATAACCATAACCAACCTTATCACCAGCCGCATTAAGAAGTACTGCCATATTAGGTAAGCGTTTTTCTCTATAAAAGTTTTCAGGAACCTGTAAAATTCTTTTGTCCGAATAATTTTCTCGTACTATATATATACTTAAGTCAGCAAAATGACCGATTAATAAGGTATCCGTTACTAAGCTAACAGGTGCTGTATCTACTACAATGTAATCGAAGTTTTTTTCTAAATATTCGAACATCTCTTTTACCCTATCATTCATTAGAAGTTCCGCCGGATTTGGAGGTATAGCTCCTGAAGGAACCACGAAAATAGGATCATTTTCTCCTTGTTCGTATATTATATCTTCAGGTTTAATATCTAGATTCATAATATAATTAGTAAACCCAGGAGTATCTTTCCCTTTTGGTAATTCAAAGAAATTATGAAATTTTGGATCACGAAAATCAGTTCCTAAATATGCAATCTTTTTGCCTGAAATAGCTAACGTCTTGGCTAAATTAGATGAAACTAACGTCTTACCTTCTCCAGAAATGGTAGAAGTAACAAATATCACTTTCCCCATTTCTTTGTTAGTTCCAGCCATTAAGAAACCTAAATTCGTTCTAAGAATTCTAAAAGCTTCAGCCACGGATGACCTACTATTTCTGGAAACTACAATTTTACTTTTCTTATTTTTTGTTTTTGGAATAGCTCCCAAGATTGGCATAGAAAGTACACTCTCTAAGTCTTCTCTTGAGCTTATTTTAGTATTAAAAAGATCAAGTAAATAAATAGTTAAAAATGGAAGTGCTAGTCCTAAAAATATAGCACCAAAATAAATCATTCTTTTATTTGGAGAAACTGGGTAGGATCCTAAAGTAGAAGCTTTATCAATGACACGTGCATTAGATAGTGTAATATGACTAGTAATCTCAGCCTCTTCTCGCTTTTGTAATAAATAAAGATACAATTGTTCCTTAATTCCCTGCTCACGACCAATAGCTGTTAATTCTTTTTGCCTTAATGGTGCATTGTACAGTTGTCCGCTAAAATACTTGTCCTGAGTTCTTAAACTATTCAAACTTATACTTATAGAACTTTTGGCTCCATTTAAACTAGCAATTAGTCCTTGACGTAATGAACCTATCTGTTCATCTATATTTACTACTACCGGATTTTGCTCACTTGATGACTTTAATAACCTTTTTCTTTGGCTTATTAATCCATTATATCTCGCAACAGTTGACGTTACGGACGGATCATCAAATCCAAGAGTAGAAGGCAAAATATCGTATTTCCCATCCTGACTTAAAACAAAACGCCTTGTAGATTCTATTTTTCTTAATTGAGTTTCTAATCTATTAATTTCTTGAATATTCCTAGAATCAATATCAGCAACTCGCTGGGTTTGAGCAGAAACATCATTGGTCAATCCAAATTTAGATTTGTAACCCGCAGCTTCATCATCAACTTCAGATAAATCACCAGAAATAAGCTCTAATCTTTCATTAATAAATTCAGCAGTTCTGGCCGAAGTTTGTTTCTTGTTTTTAATGGTATATTTATTATACTCTTCTACCAAATTGTTTATAATGTCTTTGGCCTTCTCTTTAACAGGATCATTTAGAGACATTCTCACAATAGAAGATCCTTTTCCAATAGTAGCAACGGATATTCTATTTCTATAGCTTTGAGCTACAACATTAACAGGAGTTATTTTTATATGAATTATCTTTCCTTTGTTAGACACTATATCTTCAATACTTGGAGTAATTACAATATCTCCAACACTAGTATTTATGGTCTTACCAAAAGAATGATCACTAATATTTTTCCCTTCTTTATCTACAAATGAAAAAGAAGTTTCTGAATTTATAAGTACTCTGAAACTCTTTGATTTAGTATGAACAATGGAATCTGCTGATAAAAAGTTAATCTCTATCAACGATTTAGGGTAATTTTCTGATTCTAGTACTCTTCCTTTTGTAAAATACTGAACGTTTAGTTTTAGATTATTAACAACATTAGTTAATAGTGTTCTTGATTTTATAATCTGAAGCTCATTCTCGATTTTATTTTGTGAATCATCAAGTAATCCCAAGTCCCTGAAAGCGGAAAGTTCTGATTCACTAACACTTTCTTCCTGTGAAATCAATATGGTCCCAGAAACGTTATATTGAGGAATTGTATATCTTATATGGAGATATGCTAGTGTCGCAAAAATTAGTACACTTAGCAAAAACCAGTACCATTTCTTTACGTACTTTAGAATTTCGTCTCTGAAATTGAAACTAGACTTTGGTGTATTTATCAAAGTATTATTATCGGAATTAGTATTAGAAATCATAAACTTCTATCTTAAAATAAGTGCAGCTACAGATAAACCAACTCCTATTATACTTAAAACAATCCCTAAGGTATTATCTTTACCTACAGAGCTTTTTACTTTAGTCTTATTAGGCTCTATATATAATACATCATTTTGTGCTAAATAATAAACAGGTGAATCAAAAATTGATTTAGAAGTGAGATCTACCCTGTGATATGTATTCACACCTTCATTTTCTCGTATTACCATCACATTACCTCTTTTTCCCATAATAGTAAGATCTCCTGCTAAACCAATCGCTTCTATAATAGTTATTCTTTCGTTAGGAATGGTAAATGATCCTGGTCTATCTACTTCTCCTATAACTGTAATCTTAAAGTTTTTAAGCCTTACATTTACAATAGGATCTTTTATATAGATTTTCAGTTTTTCCTTTAACATATCTTTTACCTGCACTCTTGTTAATCCCGCAACTTTCAATTTTCCAATAACCGGAAAATCAATATTTCCTTCTTCATCAATAAGATATGTAGGCTCGACTCCTCCACCTCCATTAGTTCCGGATCCAGCATTATCCCCAGTTGGAGATGGTAAACTAGCACCTTGCATTAAATTAAAAGGTCTCGCTGCATCCATATCCGTCGCAGAAACCAATATACTAACAACATCATCTACTTTAAAAACTGGAGTAAACGAATTTGTTGAATTTATTTTCTCTAAATCTTTAGAATTCTGAAAATAAACCACATCTGTCGGGGTTTTACAAGAAAAAATAAATGTTGATACTACTAATAAAAGTAAAAACTTATATGAGTTCATATTTTTTAAATTCTTTAGGGCATTTAAATAGCAAACAAAAGTATGATAATATTCTCGTTTATTACAACAATTTTAAAAAGAAGACTAGACCAGCACCTTTTGTTTCTTATCATTTATTTCCTCATTCTTAATATCGATACTTTCGAAAGTAGAATTCTTAGAAATAAACTCAGGTACTATCTCTTTTAGTTTTCCAACAATTTGGTGATCCTGATTGAATAAATTCATAATACAAAGGTCATCAATCTTATCCATAACCAATGGACAATCTGCATCATCAAACTTACTAATCATGATTTTTTTATGGTATGTTGGTAAGGTGTTTTCTGTATCCGCTAATAGCTCTTCATACAGTTTTTCTCCTGGTCTTAAACCTGTGATCTCTATATCAATATCATTAGGATAATTAAGTCCGGATAGTCTTATCATTTTTTTAGCTAAATCGAATATCTTCACCGATTCACCCATATCAAAAATAAAAATCTCACCACCATTACCCATCGTTCCTGCTTCAATCACTAACTGAGAAGCCTCTGGAATTGTCATAAAGAAACGAGTAACATCTTTATGAGTAACAGTCAGAGGACCTCCTTTATCAATCTGTTTTTTGAATAAAGGAATCACAGAACCGTTAGATCCTAAAACATTTCCAAATCTTGTTGTAATAAATTTAGTCTTGCTAGTTCTATGTAAACATTTTATATACATCTCTGCAACTCTTTTGGTTGCCCCCATCACATTTGTTGGGTTCACTGCTTTATCAGTTGAGACAAAAACAAATTTATCCACACCAAACTCAGATGATAAATCTGCTAATTTTCTTGTACCTAAAACATTTATCTTTATTGCTTCACAAGGATTATTTTCCATTAATGGTACGTGCTTATATGCAGCAGCATGAAATACCATATTTGGTCTAAATCTTTCGAAGATTGTCTCTATACGCTGATGATCTCTAATATCGGCAACAATCGGAGTAAAATTAACAACTCCTTTACTTAACAATTCCTGCTGTAAATCATATAAAGGCGATTCTGCCTGATCTACTAACACTAAATGTTTATAACTATAAAAAGATGCCTGTCTAACAATTTCACTACCAATAGAACCTGCTGCACCAGTAATCAAAATAACCTTATCATGAAGTTCTTTTTTAATATTTTGGTTTTCTAATGCAATTGGAGCTCTATCCAATAAATCTTCTATCTGAATTTGTTTGATCTGAGATACATTCAATTTACCATCAATCCAATCATTAATTGCTGGTATGATCTTAACCTTTACAGAGAGTTTAAGTAAATTATCCGAAATCTCCGATAAACGTTGCTTATCTATGTGCGGGATTGATACAATTATCTCAGTTATATTATGTTTTATTACATAACTCTGTGTAATGGTTTTTGAACGAAAAACTGTAATTCCATTAATGGTTTTTCCGGCTTTTTGCGGATTATCATCTATAAAACCAACTACGGTTACTGCTTTTTGTGAATCATTCGTAATTGCTGCTAATGTTATCAATCCTGAATCTCCTGCTCCATATATCATAACTCTTGAAGAATCCCCAAGTTTTGACTTTACATAATGATAACAATATTTAAATACTAACCGACTTACAGTTAGAACAATAATATTTAATAGATAATGTACACAAATAATAGATACTGGAATATTAAGAAGTTCCGGAATCAAAGACAATCTACTTGAGACCATTAGGGCTCCACTTAGAGAAATCAACACAGTAACTGCCAAAAACAGATTATATGCGTCTCTCATACCGGTATGTCTGATCACTCCTTTATGAGAACCAACCATCAAGAAACTAGCTGCAGCTATAACCGCCATCACTGGTATTTGATAAAAGAAATTAGTCTCATCAAAATCAAGGGTTATACCAAATCTAACTACATACGCCAAAAAGAAATTAAAAATAACGATTGCAATATCAATAGATAGTACAACCCATTTTGACGCGTGCTTATGTGAATTATTAATTATGTAGTCCTTAATCATCTCAATATATTTTTAATTACCGATACAATTCTAAATAAATCTTCTTTTTCAAGATTAGACCCGCTGGGTAAGCAAAGTCCTCGATCAAATAGGTCGTCAGAAATTCCATTGAGGTAAGCATCACAATCTGCAAAAACAGGTTGACGATGCATGGGTTTCCATAGTGGTCGTGATTCTATGTTTTCTTCTGCCAATGCTAACCTTAAACCTTCTCTTAATTCATAAGATGTGGTCTCTATACAAGTAAGCCATCTGTTAGAATGAAAACCTGTTGGCTCTTCCAAAAATTTAATTTCAGCAGAGCTAATTAAATTATTTTTATAAAAATCAAAGTTATTTCTTCTGTTATTTACATGCTTATCTAAAACTTCCATCTGCCCTCTTCCTATTCCGGCAATGATATTACTCATTCGATAATTATGTCCGATTTCAGTGTGCTCATAATGTGGCGCATTATCTCTAGCTTGAGTAGCAAGAAAAATAGCTTTTTCCTTATACTCAGGATTTTTAGCAACTAATGCTCCTCCACCAGAAGTAGTGATAATTTTATTTCCATTAAAAGAAAGTATAGCAATATCTCCGAAAGTTCCACACTTAACACCGTGATAAGAACTACCTAATGATTCTGCACTATCTTCTAAAACAGGAATTTTATATTCTGAAGCTATTTTGTGTATCGCATCTACATTATATGGCATACCATATAAATGTACAGCGATAATAGCCTTAGGTTTCTTGCCCTTGGCTATCCTATCTTTAATAGCTAATTCTAATTGTTCTGGACAGATATTCCAGGTTTCCAATTCGCTATCAATAAATATTGGTTTTGCTCCTAAATAAACAATAGGATTGGCAGAAGCAGCAAATGTCATACTCTGACATAATACTTCATCTCCCCGCGAAACACCTAAAAGTTTAAGTCCTAAGTGTAACGCTGCGGTACCAGAACTTAAAGCAGCAACAAAATTGTTACTCCCTAGATAATTCTCGATATCCTTCTCAAAACCATCAACATTTGGCCCTAATGGTGCAACCCAATTAGTGTCAAAAGCTTCTTTAACATAGCTTTGCTCCGTCCCCCCCATATGTGGTGAAGAAAGCCATATTCTCTTGGATTTTACTGCATTCATAATTTTTCCCCATTAATTAATGAACAATACTTTATCCTCAATAACTATAACACAACTGTTATAATTGCCGACTCTTTTTCATGACAATCTAATAAAATGTAAGGAAGAAGGGGGTAGTACTTCCAAAAATTGTATTTTTCTCTTACTTGCTTTAACCGACGCTAAAATAGTTTAGTTCCATGTAATATCATCAGAAAAACTAACTTTTTAGATGGAATACTTAAAAAAGGCGTTTAAGAGCATAAGTACTTCGTTATAAACCACCAAACGAGGGGTTTACCGTAAGAAAAGTACTATGTAATTTGACTACTAATACAAGTAAAAACCTACAAAAACAACACTTTTGTTTAATCAATTACGCTGAAACGATTATTTTTAACGTTTTTTAACTAAATTTTGCAAAAGATGTTAACGTAATTTCCTACTTAACTCAACCTCTTAAACAATACTGTAATAATACTGTAATAATACTGGTTAAATTTGATAAAATAAGCAGTGAATAACCTGTTTCTGAATAGGGTTTTTTCCCTTCTTTATAAAAAAATAAATTGTAATTTTCTATTCTTATACCTTACTATTTTAAATTATGTCATTGATAAATTAATCATTCTTATTATAATACAAAAATAATCAAGCTTATAAAGTAACCAATAGAAATTATCAAAAAAAGAATACATAAAAAAGGTAATCCACCTAATATTTCGATAAACTACACACAATCCATTTTTTTATAGCACCTTTAAGAAGTAATAAACCATTGCTAATTCTTTTTATTAAGGATAGTACTTTTTACTATTTTTAAATCTATATAATTATGTTTCTTTGTAAAAACTGACTATAATCCTTGATTTATTAAATTAAATAAACAAAATTTACGTGCTTCAAAAAAATAAAGGGATTATCTAATGGTAATTCTAGTTTTAATAACCTCCTCGAATCTTATATTATTGATTTTGCATGTTATTTAATTCATTAGACTTTTTCATTTTTTTACCAATAGTTTTTATTGTGTACTGGTTATTATTCAATAAAAATTTAAGGCTTCAGAATATTTTTGTCTTGGGTGCTAGTTATTTATTCTATGGAATGTGGGATTGGCGTTTCCTATTTCTTATTCTAGCAAGTACTACGGTTGATTATTACATTGGTCAATATATCTATAGCAGTGACTCTAATAAACAAAGAAAGAGATGGTTATGGGTTAGTATAATTTTTAATATTGGTTTATTAGGCTTTTTTAAATATTATAATTTCTTTATAGATTCTTGGGTTGATCTTATTGATATTTTTGGCTATACACCTCAAAGCTCTTGGACATTGCAAATTATACTTCCTGTTGGAATATCATTTTACACATTTCAGACCATGTCTTATTCATTAGATATCTATTATAAAAGACTTACTCCTACTAAGGATTTTATCTCTTTTGCAACATTTGTTGGTTTTTTTCCTCAATTAGTTGCGGGTCCGATTGAGAGAGCTTCCAATTTGCTTTCCCAAATTACAACGAGAAGAGTTTTTAATTATAAGCAATGTACAGATGGTCTAAAACTAATTATATGGGGATTGTTCAAGAAAGTAGTGATTGCAGATTCAATTGCACCTATAGTGGATGATATTTTTGCTAATTATACCAACTACCCTGCTTCTACTCTTATACTAGGTGTTACATTATTTAGTTTTCAGGTATATGGAGATTTTAGCGGTTATTCTGATATCGCGATTGGTACTGCCAAGTTGTTTGGAATAGAACTAATGTCTAACTTTAAATTTCCAAGTTTTTCCAGAAATGTTGCTGAATACTGGCAAAGATGGCATGTATCATTATCAACCTGGTTTAGACATTATGTATATATTCCTCTTGGTGGAAGCCGAGTTAGTAAACTAAAATCAATAAGAAATATTTGTATTATCTTTTTGGTAAGCGGCTTTTGGCATGGTGCAAATTGGACTTTTATCGCTTGGGGAGCAATTCATGCACTTCTATATATTCCAGTTTTTCTGATGGGGCGTAATCGGATTTATATGAATAATGTAGTGGCGGAAAATAGTTGGTTTCCATCTATTAGAGAGATATTACAAATACTACTTACCTTTTCATTAGTAACATTTTCTAGAGTGTTTTTTAGATCAGAATCCATCACTGACGCTTTTGGTTTTTTAAAACAGATATATAATAATTTTAGTTTTGAAATATACGAACACCCTTTAGGTTATCGTATGATTGACTATTTTATATTACTAGGACTTTTTATTCTTTACGAATTTAGCATTAGAAGAGATGAGCGATCTCCTTTTAAATTTAAATCAAGGATAGTAAGATTTGTAGCCTATACTTTAGTAATTTTAGGTATGCTCCTTTTCTTTGACGATAATATTGATAGATCTTTTATATATTTCCAATTTTAGTTAAATGAAAAAACTTATTCTAAAAAGCGCTTTGTATGTTTTTCTAATACTCATTGGACTAGAAGTATTAGTAAGAGTTTTTCATTTAGGAAAAGATACACCAACTAGAATTCTAGATGAAAACAAAGTAGAGAAATGGATGCCTAATCAGAATGGTTTTTCTGTAACAGGAAATAGAAGACAGAATTTCTCTGAATATCATATTAACAACTCAGGATATAACTCTCACCGAGAATTTACACCTACTAAAGATAATATCGAAGTTGCTCTTGTAGGAGATTCATTTATTGAAGGATTTCATCAAAATTATTATAATTCTATTGGTAAAAAAGTTGAAAAATCTATCCCAGAAATTGAAGTATATGAATATGGATATGCAGGCTATGATTTTGCAGATCAACTACACCTAATTTATGCTTACAAGGAACAATTTGACGCAATTGATCATATCATTCTTGGAATAAAATTCTCTAATGATCTAACCAGAGGAGAATATAAAGTGATTACTGGCAGACTGGCACTGGAATCTCCTATAAATAAACTGCTTAAAAAAAGTAAACTACTTGTTTATTGCAAAAGCATCGGTATTTTGGACCCTCCACAAAGATTATTCTATAGACTAATGAATATACTAAACTCTGCTCCTAAAAAACAACAGGCAAGCGACGAGGAAATATTACGTATTAAGAAAGAAAAAGAAAATATTTATTTAGCTAATTTTAAAAGTCTTGTAGATAAATACGGATACAATAGAAATCGTTTTACTCTTCTTTTAGATTCCAGAATTACCAGTGAAATTTTCATGTCCTATTTAGAAGAAAATGATTATACCTATATTGATTTTTCAGAATATTTTGAAGAAAGTGATCACGCTACCACTTTGATTTATGATAGACATTGGAACAATCACGGTCGAGATCTTATTGCTCAAGCTATAAGTGAATATCTTAAGAAAAAAGAACTGACAAAAGAGTAATTACTTTATCAATGTAACTTTCTGCATCTTTGATTTTCCAACAATTAAATACGTTTTTTCGTTTTTATCAACTTCTAACACACTAACATTTTTAACATTATCAATGCTTGTATATAGAAAATCAAATACTATTCCTCTAAGTCCTCTATACTCTTCCCTATTATAGTCTATCGCTGGCAATCCTTTATCGTAAGACACTTCCTCAACCGGAGATACTTTATATTTTTCGGCAACAACAATAGATTGTGTCTTTCGTTTTCCTTTGTATTTTTTATAGCGGACATAGGCTACTTTAAAAACGAACTCTTTTAATTTTACTTTTAGATACTCTATACTTCCTTTAAAAAAACCTACAATTGATTTTTTTGGATATATGATTTGATGTTCAAAATTATATATATGATTACACCACTCTCTCTTATAACTTAGATCCCCCATTCCCATCTCATAGGATTTATGATCGTTCTCTATGAGCCAATCTAATTTTTTATAAATCTCTACACTACCTAAACTAAACTTAGAATAATCAATATCATATGATGAAATTGAACTAAATAATCTATTCTGAAAATGATGGTTTAAGGAAACTATAATAGGTTGATTATTCTCAAAAGCCACAAACATTGACGCCTTTTTTTCATTAATCAAAGAAAAATACATTTGTTTATAATGATCCCATCTCAACAGGCTCTGACTTACATCATTGCGCTGTTCAAATCTTCTGATTAGCATTTTTTCCAAACAATTCATTAAGAACTCATAATCCTCCTCCTCTATGGCTCCATAGTATGTTTTATATGAAATGTCAAAACATGATTCTAATCGTTTTATTCTTCTTCTAATTCCTTTAGCATTACTTCTAAAACGATGCTTGATATAAGCATCAGCACTTGTGAAACCATCAAGAAAAATAGCATAACCTTTAAAAAATTGTTCTATTTTCTTTATAACAAAATTGTTACTATTAATAGTTGGTTTTAAATAATCTGGAATAAAAAAAACAGAATACACTTTATCTGGATTTTCTACCAAACCACTATCATAATTAGGATTGATTATCCCTTTCTCATTTTCTGATGATCGTACTTCTGAGAATAGTTTTGGAATTGAACATTTTTCAAAAAGCTCGAAAAAATAATCTATATGTTCTTTTTTCATCTATTGTTCAATCTATAAAATGGGAAGAAATAATTTTTTAGATCTTCTTTCTTGATATTTGTAAACTCTTTATCCGAAGCCAAGCATAATTCATTGTATACTTTTTCATTTACTATTTTTCTTCCTGTACAAAACATTACATCATCATCCTTAGGAAATAATGATTTTTTGTTTTTATACAGTCCATCTCCATCCTTCATTCCTCCTCCAAGAACGTAATATTTCTTTTCATTCAGTACTGCCCATTCAATAACTTTTACTCGTAAAAAGTCATTTGGTCGATAACTAAAATACTCTGCATTAGTACCTCCTAAAAAGGCAAAAATTATATCTTTATAATTAATGATAAGCTCTACCGAAATAGGTATATCTTCATAATAAACAATAACAATAGAAAAGTTATCCAAATTAGATAATATGAGATCTTCAAAATAAGTCTCAGAGAAAAAGTAAATACTATCCGCTTTATTTCGTGTCATGGTATCTACATAGATATCATGAAAGATTTTAATAATATCTTTAGTGATCTGATCTTTATGAAAAACCTTAAAATCCAAATCATAATTTATGGCTTTTCTAAAATTATTTCTCACTTTAGGAAGAAACGCATTCCACTGATCTTCAAAATTCTCTAATAAATGACCTTTTACATTAGAAAGTGTTTTTATCAACGAACCTGAATAATTTTCGTGATTCTCATCAAGACTAAAACGAACAAACTCAGTTATAACACTGTTTTCTTTATACCAAATATCTACATGATTCCAAAATTGGGCAAGATCTTCTGACGAAACATTATCATTAAATAATGGTCCGCTATATCCATATGGACTGATCACATCATTATAAGGATATTCCTTTTCATGTATTTTTATCTTCCTTAAAACAAAAGGCATCAATATGATAGGTACATCATTCTTTTCAAACAAAAAGCATCTCAATTCATCAGAATCTTTTTCTGAATGACGTAAATGCTCTATTGAATAATACACATTATTATTCCATTCTTTTTTAAGAAGTGATTTATATTTCACAACTTCCGAACTGTCATCAAGATCTTTTATTAATATTTTGTAATTTTTGTTCAATGCTTAGGTGGTTTATTAGTAATTCGTTTATAGGTCTATTCTTTTGCTATTCTTTCACTACTTTTTCATTAAAACAATTATATATTTTATCAGCAAGAACATTAGAAAGCCATATTATCCTTCCACAATGCTCTGCATGCCAAACAGCTTTTCCTTCAAAAATATTACCAGCTAACAATGGTCCTACAATATGTAAATTCGACGATGCTTCTAAAGATTCGTTCACTTCAAAACCAATCTTAGATTCATTAGGCACACATAATTTCTTTTCTATAGTTTTCTTTAATAATTGCGGAACATCAGATGCAGTTAAATTTGTACTCCCTATACAATTAAAAACTACTTGTACCGAATTTTCTGAAATTTTATTAGCTCCCGATTTGGTATCTAAGTACTCTAAAGAGTACATGTTATCTGAATTCTTTTTTATATCTACAAATCTCCCTGCAATATGATCAAAACGACTTTCTTCTTTTAAAACTTCTATTGTTTTAGAATAATGATACCCGGCACATCGTTGTCTTCTTCCTATATCATTACCATAAAGACAGGCAAATTTCTTAAGTTCTTCTCGATCTAGTTTTTTTAACAATGAACCAAAGGCTTGTGAAATAATATCTACAGTAGAAGCCGCACCTAAGTGAATCTCATCTGCTAAATCCAAGTCTTTATATGTAGCATCGGCAATTTGTTTTGCTGTTAAACTTTGATGATCAGCCAGGGCGAGTAAATTTTTTGGACAATATTTCTTTTTACCTTCCTCATCTACAATTGAGTCTGGTGATAATCCTTGAGTAGAAAGTAATGTAAACTTGTTGATTTTCGATTTAATATTTCCATTATCATTAAGCTTATAAAGCATTTCTAACCCACTAGCATTTGCACCAACGATTAAAGCGTTCAGCTTTTTTTCTGGTTTATCTTCTAAAAAAGTTTCCAGCTTTGCCAGTACTTCTTTTAAACAAGGCTTATAAGGATTATTAACAAAAAATAAATGGTCATCTGTAATTAAATCTTCTTTTTTCCATAAATGCATGGTAGGAAGCGAACCTAGAGAAAGAACAACTTTCTCTGAAATGATCTCTTGATCATTTCCAAGAGATAATGAATACATAGTATCAGACCTATCTATATCAACCACTTCTGCATTGATAAAGTTTACAGTTATAGTATCTTTCTCTTCAGCTTCCTTAATATACTTCTTGGTTTTTTGATCAATATAACAACCAAAAAAGCGACGAGGAATAAAGAGATCTTCCCATTCATTATTTTTAAGCTTATCCTCGTGCTTAGAAAGCCACTCCGCAGACAATACACCACCATCAAGTCTAAATTCTTCTAATAACCATTCTTTATTTACATTAAGCCATTTAATAAACTTACTTAGTTCTGGCTCAGGTAAGAAATTCTTTAAAGATGTGATTAAGAGAACCGAAAAACCGGATCTCACACCATAAGGTATTCCTGTATAAAACTCTGGGTATTTGTCTATAATAGTTATTGATATTTTCTTGCTTATTGATTTGGTTTTTAATCGATCAAGAAAATGTAAAATAGTAAATGAAGATGAGATACCTGAACCTATAAAGGTGATATCTGTGTGGTTAGTTTTATTTTCAAAATCCATAAACTATGGTTGTTTTGTTTTTATTACACGAGCTGGGTTACCAACTACGGTAGTATATTCTGGAACATCCTTAATAATTACTGTTCCTGCCCCTATTAATGTTTCTTTTCCTATTTCTTTAATACCTGTCATTGCAGTAACGCCCATACCGATATAAGCATTTTTTCTAACATTGATTAAAGCTCCAATATTAACACCAGAAGACATAAATACTCCATCTTCTAAAGTCACGTGATGAGCAATAGTGCTATCCATATTAATCATAATATAATTCCCAATGGTCGTATGTGGCATCACAATATTACCTGCTAACATATAAACAGCTTCACCGATGGTTACATCTGGTGCTATGGACACCGTATGATGTAAAAAACCAGGAATACCATATCCTTCTTTTTTTAAAGTGGATAAATACTCTACTCTTACAGCATTCACTCCTATTGGACAATATACATCGTGAATTTTATTTTTAAATTCATCTAAAAACAAATCCTTATACTTCCCTATAACAGGTATGTTAATTACTTCTTTACCTATAAGATCTGGATTATCATCAATAAAACCAATGATATTCACTCCTGCTTCTTTTAGATAAGAAGCATACACTTGACCTTGTGTTCCTGCACCAATTATTACAGCGTTTTTCAATTTAATATAATATAGTTTTTAGTGGTTTCTTGTTCAATCTAGTTAATTATTACCTGTAAAAGTAGGCATATTTACGTTTTCTCCGCTATTAATATCTTCTTTAAACAATACTTTCTTAATTGTCATAAAAATAATCTTAAGATCAAGTTTAAAGGTTAAATGTTCTGAATACCAAACATCTAGTTTAAACTTCTCTTCCCAAGAAATAGTATTTCGCCCATTAACCTGAGCCCAGCCAGTTATTCCGGGTCTTACATTGTGTCGCTTTTTTTGGAAATCACTATACAAGGGTAAATATTTTACTAAAAGTGGCCTTGGACCAATTAAGCTCATGTCTCCTTTTATTACATTGAAAAGTTGTGGAATCTCATCTAACGAATATTTTCTTATAAACTTCCCGGTTTTCGTAATTCTCTTTTCAAAAGGTAACAACACTCCATTCTCATCTTTTTTATCATTCATACTTTTGAACTTGATAATTTTAAACACTTTTTCATTCCTGCCAGGCCTTGGTTGAAAAAAGAATGGTTTACCATTGTTAGCTATCGCCAATAATACAATAAGCACGACTATAATTGGCATTAACATAAGAACGCCAATAAAACAAAGTGTAAAGTCCAAAAAACGTTTTATAAATGAATGATACATAAAATCTACGCTTGTAATTCTGATTCTATACTATTAATTAAATCTCCAACATTATTCATGTTCATTAAGTCCATTAATTTAAACTTAATACTAAAAGTTTTCTCCACCTCTGTAATAATCATCATATGGGTTATGGATTCCCATCCGTCTACATCATTAGCAGTTGTCTCATCAGAAAGCTGGAAATTTTCATGCTCTAATACAGAAATGAATGCTGTTCTTACTTTAGATAAAATATCTTCTCTACTCATTTAATTCGTTATTTTTAGTTGTTTAGTTTATGTCGAAATGTTTTTTCAATTCTTTTCTATCAATTTTTCCATTGATACTATGAGGAAATTCTTTTATGAATCTCACATGCATAGGGATCATATAACTTGGCATCACAGTCTTCATATAATCAAAGATATATTCTGTTTCAAACTCCTCGGATTCGATTGCTAATCCCAATTCCGCATTTCCTAAATTATTAGTGATATCAAGAGCTACCATATTTACTTTTTTGTCTGATCTGGATTTTGCGTGGAACTCTATTTCTGCGAGTTCTACTCTATAGCCTCTAATTTTTACTTGAAAATCTGCTCTACCAACGTATAAAAAATCTCCTTCTTCATCTTTTAAACAAAGATCACCCGTTTTATAGTACCTAATAGGTGAGCCATTTTCTTCTCTTATGAAAAAACTTTGAGCATTTCGTTCTTCATTTTTCCAATACCCTGGAGTTATTTGCGGTCCACCTAAACATAATTCTCCTGTTTCGCCGATACCAACTTCTTCATTATTTTCATTTACTATAAGATATAACGTATCTTTTTGTGGAGTACCAATTGCTATGATACCGTTATGTGACTTGGTATCTGTTTCCTTATGATATGGATAAAAACCGCTATATACTGTAAACTCTGTAGGGCCATAATAATTGAATATTTTACAATTTGGTAAACAATCACTCCACTCCTTTGCTATTTCGCTATGAAGAGCACCACCACCAAAGCTACAATATCTCACATCAGGTGCATTTATTTCTGAAAAATAAGGACGTAAATAATTGATAATGGACGGCACAATAGTAAGTACAGTAAGTTTTTCTTCATTTATCAACTTAAAAATATAAAAGTACTTAATCGCTCCTTTTGGAATAGTATACATACAAGATCCTGACAATAAAGGAAACAAATAAGCAACTACTGAAAAATCAAAAGTTAGCTCAAACATTTGTAAACATCGATCAGATGGTTCCAAATTAAATGTCGGCTCTGCATCAATGGCTCCTACCAACGCCTGAATATTATCAAATGTGATAGGTACTCCTTTTGGCAAACCAGTAGTACCAGAAGTAAACAAAATATAAGCCAATTGATCTCCTGAAAATTCTTTAGGAACCAAATTAATCTCAGCATTTGTTAATTCTTTAGAAGCAATTACATTGTGATTATCATATATTGAACTTTCCGAAGAATCAATCACATACCTAGTTTCTGTTAGTTCAAAAACTTTTGCATTTCGTTCGAATGGAACTTCTGGATTTACAGGAACGTATGCCTTTCCTTCTAACCATAAAGCAACAATACTCGCATAGGTCTGAAGATCATCATTGGTCACTAAACCTATTAGCTTTTCTGAATCTTCTATCGTATTAACTACAGCAGATCTAATCTTGGATATTTCTATGGCAAACTGTCCATAAGTATAAAATGTTCCATTAATACATAATACATTATGATCTGAATATTTTTCTATTGATTCCTGTAATTTTTTTACGAATTCCATTTGTGGTTGATTATGCAATTGGTTTAATAAAAATGTCCATCACGGTTTAACATAACAAAATTCTCAGAATCTATCTCAGTATCATTATGTGCCAAGCCTTTTTTGGTAACTTTATGTGTAAAAATTGTTCTATATCTTTTAGTTATGTTATCAGACAATTTTGTATCATCAGTAAATATGAACGTTTTTCGATGCTTTATGAAATTTTCCATTAATGCATCCACGCACACATTATAATTTTCGTCATCGGCTACCAAAAAATATTTAACATTAAACTCATTATAATTTATAACATAAGATAAAAAACCAATGATTGTATCTTCTTTTACTATTTTTAGATTATGAAGATAAATATTATTACTAATACCTGTCTGTAGTGATGTATAAGGATGTTTATTTGGTACTGGAGTTTGAAGGTATTGGCTCGCATCAATTTGCCAATTCACATACTCCTTTGTTTTATAAATCAAATCACTATCACAAAGAGGCTTAACAAAATCCCATGTCTCATCATCTATTTGATTTACAAACTCATAAGAAAGTGTTTTTACCATATTTTTTAACTTAGATCTATTTATAGACCGTACAATTAAACCAACAAAACTATCTATTGGATCGAGAATGAATTTGAATGATTTTAAAAACTTAAACCTTCCGATTAACATAGAAGCATCCAAGCTAAAAAAAATGGTATGTCTCAATCTTTCGGCTATTACTCTAAAGGGTTGCTTTTCATAAAAGGTATTTACGTTCTCGGCATACGACTTAATCAATATCTTTTTTCCTGTAAGATTAACCGCTTCATTATAAATGTATGTTCCTAAAACAGTGTCTTTATAGGTTTTATGTACCCACCAAGATATCATCCAATAAACCTTTCTTGGTTTACTATCCTTCGTATTTAATACATCAGGAAACATAAATATAAACGAGATCATTTTGTCTCCTTCATGACCTAGTACTCCACAATAATCTTCTTCATCAATCCTATCATTGCCCACTAACCATAACGCTTTACTCTTTGGTAATGGTGCGAGATCATTTTTCCAATAGGTATTTTTATCAATAGCTTCCCTTAACATCTTTTTTGTTAAGCCTATTACTTGTAAATCTTTACTCATGCGCTTCTGACTACAATAAAACTAATTAGTTAGTACCGTTAAACCATTCTGATGTTAACTCTTGTGACAAGTTTACATCCTCTTTTTTCAAAACTTTTTTTAATGTAAGACCTAGTATTTTAAGATCTATTAGAAAACTACAATTCTCTACATACCAAACATCATATTCGAATTTCTTCTTCCAGGTAATCGAGTTCCTACCATTTACTTGTGCCCAACCCGTGATTCCAGGTCTTACATTATGCCGCTTTTTTTGCGTTTCATTATATACAGGCAAATATTCTATAATCAATGGTCTTGGACCTATCAAAGACATATCGCCTTTCAATACATTTATCAATTGAGGAATTTCATCTAATGAAGTTTTTCTTACGAATGTTCCAACTGGTGTCATTCTATCCTTATCGGGCAATAAATTGCCCTGCTCATCTTTCAGATCATTCATTGTCTTAAACTTGATAATACTAAAAATTTTCTCAGATTTACCAGGTCTTCTCTGGACAAAAAATGGTTTTCCATTATTAGCAATAGCAAGAAAAGCAATTAATAAAAGAAATATAGGCGCAATGATGATAAGCAATATCAATGCTGTACTAAAATCCAGAACTCTTTTTAAAAAATATTTATACACCTTATTATTCCAGTTTAAAAATGAATATACTCAAAATCATGGAATACATTCCATGGGATATTCTTACACTTAAAAAACGGGGGAAATACACTAGTACAATGATTTTTATCTGTCAAGGGGAATGCAGTCATCATCATATCTATAATTCTATGATTAGAATCGGTGGCAAATATACAATCTATATTTTATTTTTTTAACTTAATTTAACTAGTTTTTAATAAAAACTTAAAATGTTCCTATGCAGCTCATAAAGGAATTTTAGAGATTCATTTCATTAACCATTACTCTGCGTTTTCCTGATGCAAGTAATGGAATTTCATCAACATATTCAATCGAAATAGAAGCATCTTCTCCTAAGTAAGTTTTAAACTCATTAATAAATTCTTGTTCTCTTAGAAATTCTTGCTCGGAATTTAATTTGAAATGATACGTTCCTGAGGCTTTTTGAATTAATTGACATTGTTTTAATTCAGGATAATTATTTACCAACAAAACTAAATTTACAGTTATAATTTCATCTTTCGTATTATAAATCACATCAATTTTTCTTCCACTCACTTCTCTAAAAAAGGGTTTTCCATCAATTACATCTTTAATTCCTATATCACCAGTATCATACCTTAACATTGGAACATAGTAATTAAACAAATCGGTTATTACAATTCTACCCGGTTTTCCATTTTCGACTCTTTTATCAGATTTTAAATCTAAAATCTCTACAACATAACTAGCCTCATTAATTTCGAATTTTTTAACATTTCCTAAGGGTTGCTGAGCAAGAATTCCATTTTCTACATTAGAGTATCTAGAAACTACTTCTGTTCCAAAATATTTATAAATGCTTTGTTTTGTATAGTCATCTAGTCTTTCAGACATAGCAATTACAGATTTTAAATTACTAGATATTGGAGAAGAGTTCTTACTATCTAGATGCTTACATATTTCTTTATAAGCAGAGGCATATCCCAACCAGCTATTAGACGAACTACTTTTAGATAAAGTATCGATAACTCTATCAATAAGCGACTTATCTTTTAAATCAAATACATCTATAGGCACTATATTCTGAAGAAATCTATTTAAAACTCCTTTTTTTTCAAATGCATTCCAAAGCCTAAAATAGGTAAGTTTGAATCCTATATTGAAACCAGCTTTTTCTGAAAAATAAATAGTATCCGCAATATTTCTTAATCTCTTATTCTTGTTTTGGTATATCGTAAAAGGTGTACCTGTAGAACCACTAGTACTTAAGGTAAATTTAGGAAGACCAACAAATTTTTTAGATTGAAAACTCTCAAAGTTATCTTTAATAATATTCTTATTTATAACTGGAAAATCTTCAATCGAGGCATAACCTTTATATTTCTTATAGTAATCCGTTGATTGGACAGCGTGATCTAAAATATTTTGAATATTTTTTTCTTTACAATTAATTGCTTCTTGAGAAGTAGGATTTTCAATTAAAAATTTGATCTCATTATAATGCTTTTTTTTATCCCCTCCTTTTAGAGCATCTACAATCCAAAATGCTTTATTTCTCAATAACTCGAATATTTTCATCGTCTATTTTTTATGCTTCCTTCATAATTTCTTTATACAACGGATGCTTTAAAAGTCCTCCATATGTAACATCTGGTCCTAAAAGATTGGTATTATCATTCCCTTCTATTATAACCGGACCATTTTCGGTAATTGCAATATCCCAACCAATAATTCTATCTGGAATATATGTCACACACTTTTCTATAAGCTCACAAGCCTCCTTAAAGTATGGTATTTTATAACCTTCGAATATGATACCTGTATCGGGATGACGATCTAATTGGCTACCACCATATTTCATAAATTGGTAACTTTTACTTTTTAGCACTCCATTTTTTTCATCAACACCGACATAAAAACCACCGGAACTCATATTATCCACAACATTGCCTCCTCTTCCAAATCGCATGTAAGCTACTAAAATATGAATCTTGTTATTTTTATCCATATAAGTATCAAATCGTATGGTATTCACACTGTGTTTATATATTTTATTGATTGCATCGTGCTGCACAATAACATCTTGATGTATACAATCGTTGGCTAGTATATAAGTGCCATATTTACTAATTTCTTCTTCTAAATTTTGCTCTGTAATAAGATATGCACCGGTCCCTCCCATTTCGGTAATGGCTTTTACAAAAATTCTTGTTTTTCCCGTCTTATTAAAAAGATCTTTATAATATGTAAGAAGTTTCTGTTTACTATCAATCATTTGAAAAACTGAATTGCAAAAGAACCTATTACCTAAATTATAACTAATTAAAGAAGGAACTGGCATATTATGCTTTTCCATGTAAAATGCAAAAGCAAGTTTATTTCTTAGTAGTGAAGCATACTGAAAATGATGTAAATTTTTGGAAAGTGTTATTTTATCTACTTCCTTACTACTTAAGTAATCTTTATAATTTTTAATATCCTTTCGATATAAGAATTTTCCGAAGTAGAAATATGGGAACTCTTTTTTTACAATCCAAAAAGAGATAGCTTCTTTTATGATTTGAAAAAAACCTTTTCTATTATTATCCTTTAGAATAACTGAAACTCTTTTTTTTAACAAAGAAAGTTTTCGTTTCATAATTGAATATCTATAACTTTTTACTTTAGTCTAATCCGAATTTTTAAAAAATAAAAGCATACCAAAAAACTGATTCCTTTTATTTAAAAACACTTGGATTCTATAATTTAACTTCATTAACAATTGCCCTTTGTTTCCCGGAAGCTAATAGAGGAATTTCATCAACATATTCCAATTTAATAATAGCATCATGACCAAAATATCCCCGAAATTCTTCAATAAACTCTTTTTCCTCGCCAAAAGTATGATTTTCAATCTTTAGTTTAAAGAGATATTCATTCTTTGTTTTCTGAATAATTTGTCTTTGCCTAATTTCTTTATATTTATTGATCACTAGCAGTATACTTGTAGATAATATTTCTCCAGATGTACTGCGTATACTATCCATTTTTCTACCTTCTACTCTACTAAAAACATATCTAGTTTTTCCGTTTTCTTTAATTTCATCCATAATTCCTAAATCCCCTGTATCATATCGAATCATAGGTGTATGGTAGTTGAATAAATCAGTAATAACAATCCTTCCTAATTCTCCATATCCCACTCTATTATTACTTGTGAAATCTAAAATTTCTACATAATAACTCGCCCAATTTATTTCGAAATACTCTTCACCAATTGGTTGTTGGGCTATCATTCCGTTTTCTGCATTAGAATATCTTGAAATCATATCTACACCAAAATACTTTTTCATAGATAATTTTGTGGATGGATCTAAACGTTCCGACATGCCTATTACAGATCTAAGATTACAATTGATAGGCTCAGCCTTTATTGAGTCCAGATAATTACAAATTTTATCAAATGATGAAGCGTATCCTAACATTGCCTTATTAGACGTGTCATTCTTTAAAATCTCAATCAAATTTTTAATTGTGTTATCTGATAAATCAAATACATTTATTGGAATAATATTTTGGAGAAAAGATGCTAGCTTATTCTTCTTTTTGAACATATCCCAAAATCTTAAATAAAAGAGTTTATGTCCCAATTGATATCCAGCTAACTCAGAAAAATAAATAATATCTGCGGTATTTCTTTTTCTCTTATTGTAATCCTGAAGCATTGTAAAAGAAGTGCCGGTAGATCCACTAGTGGATACACTAAAATGTTTTTTATGTTTATAGGTCCCTGACAAAAATTCTTGGTAAGAATTTTTAACTATCTCTTTATTTATGATAGGAAAATTATGAAAGTCGGAGGATTCGTAACTTTTATAAAAACTTGTTGTGCCAGATGCATGTACAAGTAATTGCCGAAGGTAATGCTCTTGTTTAGATATTGATTTCTTATTATGAGGACGTTCTATAATGTCCTCAATATCTTTATAATGCTTTCTAATATCACGTCCTGTGCAAAAATCAATTAACCAAAAAGAAATATTTCTTAATTTTTCTCCAAGTCTCATATCTATCATCTAAATAAAACGAAGAGAATAAACGAATCTAAATTATTAATTCTCAATTCTATATTAAATTAATAAGATTTATAATTCACTATACTCTTTCTTTAGTGCATCCCAAACCTTTTGTCTGTCATAATTTTCGCATATTATGGTTCTTGCACTCATTGATAATTGATTAGAATAGTCTTTATTCATCATAAACTTCTTCATGCTCGTATATAGTGCTTCTGGATTTTTTACAGGAATAATAGTACCATTAACATTTTCAGAAACAATTTCATTGCATCCATTAATATCCGTAACAATACTAGGCAAGCCCATCGCCCCTGCCTGCATTACCACATTAGGAAAACCTTCTCTATAACTTGGGAAAACTAAAACATCTGAAATTGCGAAATATGGTCGTACATCGTTTTGCCAACCAGCAAAAATGATGTTAGGATTTGTATTTATTTCACTTTCTGTTTTAGGTAGTAATGGATCAAGATCTTTTTCGAATACACCTACCAAAATAAGTTTACAATTTTCATTCTCTAAACTTAATTTACCAAAAGCAGATATTAATTCGTTAATTCCTTTATCCTTAACCAACCTACCTACATAAACAAAAACAAATTCGTTCTTATCGATTTTTAATTTTTCTTTTAACTTCAGATTGTCTGCTTCTGAATACAAGTTAGGATCGAAACGAGCAGTATTTATTCCGTTAGAACTTCCATTAGCAATTACCTTTAGTTTTGCCGGAATGGTATATCCATGTTCAATAATAATATCTTTAAGACCGAAAGAATTAGGATAAATCATCGTAGCACATCTATAAGTAAGCTTTTCCACAATATCCAATAATTTTCTCTTTCCACCAGTAGCTTCTAAAAGAGGTAATCCTGCTATTGTATGTAATCTATTTGGAACTCTAGCTAATTTTGCCGCAATCATGGACAAAGTTCCAGCTTTTGGAGTATGACTATGAACAATAAATGGTTTTTCCTTTCTGAAAATCTTATATAATTGAACTACCGCTTTTAAATCCTGAATCGGTGTTATTTTACGAGTCATCTCTACAGGAATTACTTTGATTCCTTCTTCTCTTGAAACTCTATCTAACCGATCTCCCCCTTTACCAGATATACCTACAACATCATAATATTGCGACATAAACTTAAGTTGTCCTTGAAGTAAACCTCCGAGTGACATAGGTACAGTAGTAACACGAATAATCTTAGTTTTCTTTCCCACTTGTATAAATAAAAATATCTGTTTTCATTGCAAATATATAGATATAAGATTCTTATAAAATTTTTATTCTAATTCTTTTTTTAACACATGTTTATTCAATATATTGGTTCTAAATATAATACTCTAATCATAATTGAAAGATTATAATCACAATTAAAAGAAAGGAAAAACTTACAAAAAAAAACAGTTTACTTAATTATCGTAGGGAATATACCCTGATTTAAACAACTCACACACCCTATCACTTATTTTATGTCATATTATATCAAATACAAAGTTCTTTTGGATGAAACTTCATTTTATTTTACGGTAAAACCTCAAAGCATTAAGTGTTTAAATATCAATTAATTATGTTTTGTAAATTTTAACATTTTTTTTCGACGTAATACACAATAACGTCGATAAACATCCGTTATCCAAACATTAAAATGAAACTAAAAATCAACCCCCCATCCAAATGAAAAAGTTACCTTATTACCTATTATTTGTAATAGCCTTCTCCTACATTTCTTGTAGTAATGAAGGTTTTGAAGAAATTGTTGCTGATGTTGAAGAAGAAGTTGAAGAAGAGGAAGACACTAATGAAGAAGAGGAAGAAGATACTGACATAACTTCAGATAATCCTTGTGATTTTGATCTTTCTGGTATCGCTGCAAATTCTACCATTATTATTGATTGTTTATTAGACCTTGAAGGCGCAACTGTTAATTTACCTGCAAATGTCAATTTTGATTTTGAAGGTGGAGATATATTTAATGGTACACTTGTTTTCTCTGGTGGATATATTGACGGAAGACTTTTAAATTCTGATTTAACGACAGAAGGTGATGTAGTGCTTAAAGATCCTACTTTTATCTTCACTCCATCCAGATGGAAAAATATTATAGAAGGACAAACAACATCGGACATTGCTTTAGAAAACAATGCTAATTTGGAAAATCTGTTCTATTTAACTAAAGAAATGGAGGCAACCACTTTTAAAATTGATCAATTCGACGCTTATTTTGAGGTTACTAAAATTACCCCTCCTGCCGTACAAACTTTTAGAGCAAGTAAAGAAGCTGTTAATATTCCATCGAATTTCACCTTGTTAATGACAGATAATACACACCTTCGAACTTTTCCTGCAGAAGCAGGAATAGAAAACGGAGCGATACTTGCTTTTAATGATGTAGATAACTCTACTGTTCGTGGTGGATGGTTACACGGAGATAGAGAGGAACGTAGTTATTCTGCTGCTGATAATGGATTAGAAGGAAGTCATCTTATACACGTGCAATCTGGAAGAAACGTTACTATTGATAGTGTTAATTTTATAGAAGGTTCTAAAGGAGGACTTACTGTATATTCCAAAGGGTTTTCTACGAATCCTGCTAACTACTACCCGACTAAAGGTGTAACTATTAAAAATTGTCTTTTTAAAGATATTAGACGAATGGGGATTTCACTTACTGATGGTAGCGATATAATAGTTGAAGGGAATACTTTTATAAATAATGGACAACCTATGCCAAACTCTGACGGAGGAGAAGTTGGTTACGCTATTAATGTAGAACCAGCAAGAAGAAGAGATGATAATGGAGTGCTATTAGAATTACAAAAAGCATTTGATATTACTATTAGAAATAATACAGAAACTAATAGTAGAGCCGGATTTGTAACGGTAACTATCGGACAAGACATTACAGTAGAAGATAATGACATAGGAACCAGAGTAGTATATTCGCTTACTAATGGAACCAAAATATTGAATAATAGGTTTAATGCTGCTGGAAGTGCAACCGAGAGTTGGGCTATTTTTGCTGCAGGAACAGGCGAAACTGTATTTAATAATGAAATTGCTGGTAATGAAATTGCTGGATATACTACAGGTATTGTGGTTAGTTCTAATGAAGCTTATGTTCATGATAATATTATTAGTGATGTTGCTGTAGGCTTACAGATGAGTAAACCAAATGATGCAAGAGTTATTGATAATGATATAGTAGCATCTGAAAAAGGTATAGCTGCTACTAATACTTTTATTAATAATGGAGAAATTAGAGGAAACGATATTACTACAACTAATGGAAATGGATTTCATATTTTCTTCTCTACTTTAAATAATACTGATGAAACTAGGAATTACAATGTAATTCTTGAAGAAAATAAGTTTTTTAATTCTAATAAGGTCACTTTTGCTAACGCCAACGGTGTAACTTTTAGAAATAATGATGTTACTGGAGGTATCGAATTAGGAAATGCTACAAATGTTACTATTACGTCTAATACAAAAATAGATCCTTCTGATAGTGATGGAATTCGTATTTATGGAACCCACACTGATGTATCTATTTCTAATAATAACATATTAGAACCTTCTGGGGCGGAAAGATATAACTGTATAAATAATAATTCGGATACTCCAAATGGCGTTAATCTTAGCGGCAACACATGTACGACTAGATAAGGTAAAAAGTGTAATAGGTATCTTATAAAATCAATAAAGCCAGAATGTAATTGCATTCTGGCTTTATCTTTTACAATTCTATCGTAAAGTTTCTTTTGACAGCATCAAACTTGCCATTCGGTCCCAAAGGAATATCTTTTACTACCTGTATCTGATATCTGATATTTTGACCTAATCGATCCTTTAAATTATGCACTAGCTTCTCTTGCATTTTAGCATCAAACTGGTGATCTGCAATTAGATTAACCAGAATCTCATCAGGATTTTCTTGAATAATTTGGCTTTTCACAATACCTTCCAAACCTTTATAAGCGGTATCCATTCTACCAACATATCCCTTTTCTTTTGTCCAAAGAATATCATCTTCCCTACCTGTAAGTTTTTCTATGATTGGCATGGCGCAACCACAATCACACGTTTTACCTTCTTCAGAAAGCAATACCGTATCTTCAATATTATATCTGATAAGAGGTGTTTTTAGATTAGTAAAACTAGTGACTACTAATTGCGCAACATCTCCTTCTTTTGCTTTTTCTCCTTTTATATTTATAAATTCAAAAATACCAGAATCCGTATTTAAGTGTAAATTTCCTTCGGTGCATTCTGTAATAAAGGGGCTTCCTTCACTAGAAGCATATTGATTATATACATGACAATTAAAAGCTTTCTCTATTTCTAATCTTTGATAATCATATAAAGTCTCTGCTGTAACTGCAATAGCCTTTGGAGTAAAACTTAATGTCAGATTATTTTGATTAATAAACCTACTTATAATATAAATTGCTGAAGGATATCCGTCCAATAATATTGGTTTAAAACGATTCAATTTTTTTACATAATGAAATAAATTATCATTTGTTAAATGATACGTAGACATTAATAGTTGATTCTCGAAATAATTATAAACCCAGAAAGGAGGTTTTTTCGCATCTGGTTTAACTATCAACCTTCCAGAAAATCGAACTTGTTTAACTCTCTTGGTTTCTAAACCAATAGCTTTATGAAACCTTCTCCAAAGAGCAAAAGACCTATTTATTGATTCTTTATCTAAATAGTTAATAGTAGGAGCGCCAGATGTACCACTGGTATATCCTATCCCGTCAGTATTTCGACTTTTATTTACTAATACATCTGGATTTGATTTTCTTTCTGATTTAGTCAGGATTGGCATTTTCTGAAGTACATCATAAGGATTTTCTTCAATATCCTTTAATTTTACACCAAGTTCCTTCATTATTTTAGCATACCAATCAGAGTGCTCTAATGCTTCTGATAACAGAAGTATCAATCTACTTTTTTGATAAGCTTTTATATGATCACTATCTGCATTCCATAAATCAATGTATTCTTTTAAAAAAGCATCAAACTCTTTAGTATATCGTTGTTTAGAATTCTGAAATGCTTTTACATTAAGCAATATAAACTTAAAAGGATAAGGCAAACTATTATATATTTTCTCCTGCATTTTTCCCATAACTACACCTTTATTTGTTCCATATAAAATTTCTGAATTTTTTGAGTATTCGAAACAATATCATACTCCCCTTTGATTATCTTTTCTGTATTATCATTTTTTATGGCAGCATCTATTTCTAATATTTTATTAGCCCAAAGTTCGGCGGGCTTGTCAATCGAAAGAAACTCTATATCATCAGTTAAGCTGACTTCAGTTGTAATACTATCAGATGCCAGCACTTTAATACCAGCTGCTTGTGCTTCGATTAATGTTACAGGAAGACCTTCATAAAAAGAAGGAAAAACAAAGATATCAAACATTTGAAATAATTCTGGTACATCCGCTCTTACTCCTAAAAAATGTACGTTGCTATCGATGGATAAACTTTTGGCTTCTTTTTCCATCACTTTCTTTAACGGCCCATCACCTATCAAAACTAAATCACTAGCTGGTTTTTCTTTTACTAAAGCAGCAAAAATTTGTAATAAGAATGCATGATTTTTTTGACTTGCAAAACGCCCTACATGACCAATCACCAATCTATTTTGCAAATTAAACTCTTGTTTGTACTCCTTAGCAACTGATGCATTGTATGCGAACTTTTCTGTATCAATTGCATTATTCATGGTTGTAAAAGATTCTTTGCTTCCAAATAACCATTTCCCTGCTTTATCTCCGCAAGAAAATAAATGAGTCGCGTCTCTTTTAACCTTCTTTTTTAACTGTAGTTTGATTAGTTTTTTGAATGTTTCTTTTATACTTTCTTTTTGAGAAAACAGGGATAAAATACTAACATCATCTATTGCAATATGCGCGTGCGCTATTCTACAAGGAATATTAAATTCTTTAGCAATTTTAAGAGGAAAACAACTAAATGTATTCAGATGAGAATGTACAACGGAATATTTAGAGTTATTTTTAAAGAAAACTCTTAATTTATTATAATAATCACCTGGAAAAAGTGGGTTGATAGGGTCAAATCGATATATCTTTCCTCCTAAGCTTTCTATTTCATCATCAAAAGCGGCTTTTTCTTTTCTGTGTACTAAAAAATCAAACTGTACTTTCTCTCTATCAATCTTTCTATAATAATTCATAATCATAGATTCGGCTCCTCCCCGATTCATGATTGTAAAAACTTGTAGAACACGTATTGCTGTCATTAAAATTCTCCTTTAGTTTTATATCGTATATACAAGTTTAGAAGTACTCCAAATGGTATTGCCAAAAAAGTAGTCAGTTTCTTAGGCGATTCACTTATGAAAGATCCATTTTTAGTAAACATAGCACTAGACACATAATGTATTGCATTCTTAAATTGATCCTTAAAGTTTTTAGCAAGCTTCATTCTACTTTTTCTAGAAAATGCAAAACCTTTAGGGTGCCTCCTATATTGTTTCAAAATATTCATACTTGATCCATCCTCCATATATTCTACTTCGCATAACACCTCGTTTATCGGTAGTAATTTATAATCCTGATCAATTAACTGATACAAATACCCTAACGGAACAAAACGTTCTCCTTCAAAAATAGGATACGGAGGGTACTTTTTCACCACCTCTGTCCTATACACTAATTTTTTATCTCCTAATACCTTATGAACATTATACAAATCATATAATGTAGTTTCTTTTATATGTTCCGGAATTGTAGTTCCTATAATTTTCCCTTCAGGATCTGCATCTAATCCTACCAATCCGGCAAACTCTGGTTTATCTTTTATTTTTTCCCAAGCAACAAGAATTTTCTCTATAGCCTCTTCTCCAATACAATCATCACTATCGATACAAACGTTAAGCGCAGTCTCTGTTAGTCTATACGCTGCATTATGTCCCCCATGCATTCCTTGGTTCTCCTGATAATGGTATTGTATATCTATTTTACCATCTTTAATCCAAGAACCAACGAGGGCTTCTGTATCGTCCGAAGAACCATCATCGATAATTAACCAAAGAAAATCTTGATTGGATTGCTTTATCAGACTTTCATAACACTTATGTAAGCAATAAGCTCTATTATAAGTCGGTGTAAATACGGTTATAGTTTTCATTAGTTGATATATTGTTAGTGATTATCATTTGTATAAATAATACATCATATATGTAAATGAAAAGTAAATCAAAACTACTTTTCCAATCATAAAATGTTGATTTTTGAACATACGTTGTTTAAGAAATGGATATATTATTATCAATCCCATCATAAACCATGACAGATAAGCGAATCGATTAGAATAATTAGCCTTAATTACTAAGATCCAAAATCCATTACAAATTAGATAGGTATTTAAAAGTTGATAATAAAACTTGTCTTCAAATTTCTTTTTATAAATAAAGTACCATCCAGCGAATACGGCAAAAGCACTATGAAAAAGAAAATCCCAACGAAATCCGGTGCTAGCAAAAGCAGATGCATCAACTTCTGCATTTAAATAACCTGAAAGCCTATCGTCAGCAAATCCTAAACTACTAAAAATAGAAATCCAAAGCCCACCCATAATTAATGATAATGGAATACAAAGAAGCCATCCTTTCAGATAAGTCTTTGGGTTATTATAAAAGTAGGTTAATACGTAAGCAATTATTGGTAAAAACATTGTTTTATGGAATGATGTTGCTAGTAAAAAAAACAACGCCATAATCACTTTTTTTCTATGAAAACTCAATCCCAGTAAGAAAAGAGAAGTCGCCGCACCATTTCTAATACCATTAACTCCATACGTATAAAAAGAAAAAGAAACAGCAAACATTAAAAAAGCATAATACCAATATTCTTTAAACAATGTTCTAGAAATTTTTGCTAACGGAACTATGTAGATAGCAGCACAAACTGTAAAAAACACAGGAGCTGATACTATATATGATAGACTTTTCATGTATATATGAAAAAAAACATCTTTCGAACCTAGTATTGCTCCTCCGCTCTGATACCATTCAAAATACTTAGTGTAAGTCCTCATATCACCAAAATATTTACCACTAACTGGTCTTAATCCTAAATAAAGAATTAAAAAAGTTACTAATACAATCCCAGCAAAATTTATAAACACAATATTCTTTGAGTCATGAATCTCCAAAACCATCGTATGCAACAATGTAAACAATACTAATATTAAAAATATATTAATATAGAATGGAAAATAATACTCTAAGGGTACTAAAGTGTTCATTTTGATAAACTGAATTTAAATATTATGTATCTGTAATTTAGTTGCACCTAATATTTTGATTATGTTACTTTTTGGTAGTTTCATACTATAAATTAATTAAATCTTTTTACCATCTTGTTTAATAATACGAGCAGGATTTCCGACTACTACACAATTATCCGGAATGTCTTTTACAACAACAGATCCGGCACCGATCGAACAATTATTACCTATTTTGATATCGCCAATAATAATTGCTCCCGTATAAATTGATACGTTATCCCCAATTGTTGGTCGCTTTCCATTTACCTCTCCGACAGTAACCAAATGATTTACATATAAATTTTCACCGATAGAATCTGCATTTAGAATGGTACTATATGGATGTCCTGTTAACACTCCTCCACCAAGCTTTGTGCTAATATCAATTCTAAAATACTTTTCTTTTTTACAGTATATGTTTAACAAACTAGATACTATACCTCTATTTCTAAAATAGAATAATGTTCTAAAATCTGGAGAATTAGCTATGAAATTTAAAAGTAATGATACCTTACCTCCTTTTATTCCTTTAGCCAACGCCCACCTTTCTATATCCTTATCAACAACATCTTTGTTTTTACTCATTTGATATACAATCACGTGAGGTAGTAAAAAGATCTTATAAATATTTAAAATTAATGATCTCATGCTTATTTTATTAAATCATTAAACATTTTCTGCCAGAGATTCATTACTGCATCCAATTGATACTTTTCAGCATTTTTTCTAGCATTTACGCCCATTTTCTGCATCACTTCTCTATTATCCATTAATTCATTAAGTTGATAAACAAATGAACTATTATCGTGCAACTCCACCAAAACCCCAGTTTCCTTATCTATTATATTTCTAGGTCCATATGGACAATCAAAAGATACTATCGGCAAACCGCAGGCTTGCGCTTCTAATAATACTAGAGGAAAACACTCGTTATGAGATGTCATTACAAAAATAGAAGATTGTAACATTTCCTCTTTAATCTTATTAGTAGATCCCATTAACTTTATAGTATCCTGAATACATGCTTCTTCTATTTTATCCTGAAGCATATTAACATACCTCTCTTCTCCACTACCAAAGATAAAAAGTTGCCAATCTTTTCTAATTTTGGCTATTTCTTTCCATATATCGATAAGAATATCATACCCCTTTACGGCAGCAATTCTTCCAGCAGTTATAACTTTGTTGCTAGATAGCTCTGCTTTTTTATCTGGATAAAAAGTTAATGGATTCGGAATAACAACCGTATTATTACTCTTATAATAATTAGATTCATCTTTATTTAGAATAACCAGTGTATCATATTTTGATTCCACATAATCCGCAAACTTGAAAAAGTATTTTTTAAACAAGCTAGGGTTTTGTCGTTTGTCTTTTTCAATAAATTTTGAATAATGAAACTCTTTAACCTTTGGAATACGTTTTACGATAAACGGAACAAAATAGGTGTCCACACTGTGGCTACAAACCACCACTACATCCGGTTTTATATCCTTTAATACTGCTTTAGTTCGTGAAATATGTTTAGGCAGCTTTTTAAGGTTTGTAGGATGAAAATATGACTTTCTTCGATTGTAATTAATACCTAAATCTTTAAATAGTATTCTTTCATCAAATATATAACAGGCCTTTTCATCTTTTTGTTCTGTAGTAATAACATGAACTTCGGTGTTTTCTTGGGCGGCAAAATAATTAGCCTTGATAGAGAGCACTCTTTCTATCCCTCCGTGTAAGTATACCTGATCAATGATAAAGACTATTCTCATTTTAAAGAAGTATTTGTTAAATCCTTAAAAAGAGCGTCCCATTCTTTAGCAATAGTTTCTGGTAAATATTTTTTTACTGCTTCCTTTGCTTTAATTCCCATTGATTTTCTGTTTTCATTATCTTCAATTAGAGAAATTATCCCATCTGCAAAAGCATCTATATTTCCATTATCAATCAAAAGTCCATTTTCTTTATCTGTAATGATATCTGAGGGTCCATATGGACAATCATAAGAAATACAAGGCACACCATACGCCATCGCTTCCGTTAGCACCATGCCAAAACCTTCGAATCTCGATGACATCGTATAGATCGAAGCTTCTTTATATTTTTCTGCTATATTTTTTACTGGCGGATAAAAGTTTATCGTTTTTGAAATATTAAGAGTATCAGCCAATGTAGCTAACCCTTCTTTTTCACTAATAGTACCGTATATATCTAATATCCAACTAGGGTGTTTTTCTACGACTTTTTTCCAACTTTTTAGCAATCTATCATATCCTTTTTGGTAACTATGTTTCCCTACAGCTAAAACTTTTTTGGTTTCTAACGTGCTTTTGGTTTCTGGATAAAATGATAAAGGATTAGGAATTACTTTTAGGTTTTTAAAAGACCACTCATTAAGGTTTCCATTAGTCAATACCACAAAATGATCGTAATACTTACCTCCAAAATTCATCAACCCAAATTTAACACCAGTAGCCATTCTTTTGGATAATGATCTTTTCCCTTTTTTGATTTCTACACTTCTAGAAACGTGCCTTTCATATATCATAGGACAAAGTTTTCCTAAGATCAACGGCACAAAAAAACCTTTTAGTCCATCATCACATACCGCAATAACATCAGGTTTAATATTTTTTACTATAGCACGAATCTTTTTTGAATATTGTAAAAAATAAGAAACAAAATTACCTCCAACAGAAATATTATGGTACACTATTTTATTACTAAAATCATAAAACGGATGTACTTCCTTCTGATTTAATGTCAGAATATGAATTTCATAGTCTAAATGATCAGCAAGGTAACTAGCCTTAATTGACAGCACCCTTTCTAATCCTCCGGGACCATTGATATTGTTTGTTATGTATAGTAGTTTTATCAATTATAATATTTTAATTATCTACTTCCGGTCAAAGCGGAGTAAACCTTTGGTATACTTCTCTGTAATAACTTAGCAAAGCCGACACATACCAGCGTTGCTAAAATTGGACTAATAAAGAACAGAACAAGTAATATAAAATCTTTTTCTCCAATATATTTCACATAAATCTTAGTAAAATAAGTCAGAGCTACACCATGCGCTGCATAAATAAAAAATCTATATCCATAAAGTTCTTTATTTCTAAACTCATATTTGTTATTTATAAAATCATACCAAGTCCATACTGTAAAAAAACCAACAAACATTGTTATCCTTTTGCATAGTATAGCTAACCAGTAATCATCCGGATAAGCATCTCTTACATAAAAATTACAAACAATAAGTAATGCCCATATAATTAATGAAAAAATGTAAGTTGAATTCTTAAAACTAGAAATTATATTAAACTTTGAAATAGATGTATATGCACCGCAAGAAAAAGAAAACAAACCAAGAAACTGAAACAAATAGATGCTATTTACATAAAACAAACTTGGTTGTTTTAAAAAAAGTAGTGCAAATAGTAAAACAGGGAACATGAATTTTAAATACCTAATTCCCAAATATATAAATGGAGTTAACCATATATAAAAAATCAATTCTCGTATAAACCAAAACGTATAATTTATAGGGTCTACAAAAGCCAACCAAGCCTGTTTCCATGCTGGCATTTGATGTAATGGTTGTTCAAAAAAATGAGATAAAATCGGAATAAACTGAATAGCATATACTATGAAAAACCACAACGCACACCATAAGATATATGGAATAACAAGGGTCTTAAATCTATTTCTTATTTTTCTTTTAAAAGTAGCTACTGTTAAATCATGATTTTTAAAGAATAGATATCCTGAGATAAAAAAGAACATTGGAATAAAAATATTAGAAAGCTCCAATGCAAATAAATATTCTATGTAGTAAACAACATTTCTATTTGTTTCAATACTCAGGTTAGTCAAATTATAAGCATGACAGACAACAACCATAAAAATTGAAAAGAATGAAAGTATCCGAATTTTATTACTAACGGCTTGATCCATTTTAATTTAATTTCATTAAAAAATTATAAATCTATTTCTTTATAACGATATCCAAATATGGATAACAAAAACCATTAGTTAAGTTTTTATTGAGTGTTTTTAAAAACTTGATATAACGCAATCCTTTAAAACCAACTTTTAAAAAAGCAGATTTTTCAAACTTCATTAAACTACTAACTACATTTAGTTCTTTTAAAGGAGCTATCGCTACTTCGAACTCGTGATAACTAGCTCCTCTTCCCCACCTCTTGAATTTCATCATACTCTCATCATCTAATTCTCTATAAGAATCTTTAAAATTCTTTCTACTAGAAAATTTAGAATAATAATATCCTAAATCATCTGGAAGCCAATCATAGAAGGGTAATGCTGCTGTATGAGAATCATAATACCACAATCTATTAGGAGTCTCTATAACTGCTAAGTATCCACCTTTAGATAACATCCCCCAAGCTTGTTTTAATGATTCTAACCGTTCACTCACTGTCATGTGTTCCAATACCGCATAATAGATAATAAAATCAAACTTTTTATCTTTAAAATTCTTCTCAATTTCTTCACCATTTACGTGATGTAATTCAGCCTCATACCCTGCGATCTTCATTCTATCCTTTGCTACAGCCAATGCTCCAGCATCTACATCTACCCCTACTACTTTAGCTCCTTGTTCACTTAGTGCCAAGGTAGAAATTCCTGTTCCACACCCTATTTCTAAGATACTCGCACCATTTAAATCTTTTACATTTTGTAACCAAGGGGCAATTCGATTTCTATTATAGTATAAACGTTCAAAAAGCTGTCCACTAATAGCTCTATCATATTCTTCCTTTGATAATCTACTTTTAGTATTACCCCTATCTATATAATTTTCTTTAAGTGATTTTGTTAATTCCTCTAACTGCTCTTTTGTAAATGCTGTATGTTTTTGTTGCATTTTTTTCGGAGCTGTAAAGAATTTATCTTTTAACAGTTTTTTGAATACACTTTTCATCGTTTGTGTGGTTGATTAGATTTTACTTGTTACTTTTTCTTTTAATGCGTTGGCAAGTTCGTGGTGTTTTTCGAGGTTTTTTACAATAGTATCCTTGGTTATTTTTCCTTCTAACCCAAAATTTGAAGTATATGTTCCTGTTTTACTATCGATATCTATTCTATTAAACAGTTCTAGAATACCATCAAATCGACAAGAATCTACAAAACTATCAAATCCATTCACGAAAATCACTGGTGTTCCCATTGCTAAACAAGGTAATGCACAATGAATTCTTGAAGTAATCACTAGTTTTGCTTTTGCATACTTATTTAGAAGATCTTCTGCCATTGCAAATTTTTCTTCATCTGTATACGTATTAGAAGGCGGTTCTTGGTTAATAAATATGGCAGAATCCATTACTTCTTTACTTATAAACTTTTTTACGTGCTTATCCTTTTTACCTAACTTAAAAACTGATCCATTAAGAATATTTTTTATAGTAATTTTAGTATTATAAAATACTTTTTCAGGTCTAGGGTAACTATAAAGAGGATCTACAATATACACGTCATCTCCTCTCTCAGAATCGTCAACTTTATAAGAGTCTAAAGTTAGCGTAAGACATCCTGTAAAATGTGCATCAATCCCTTTCGCTTTAAGGGTATCTGCGGTGAATTGATCTCTACATCCTATAGGTTCGTGCTTTTTTAAATAAGCAATCCCTTTTTCACTTAACATCGCTGGAGCAGCGGTATTATTCATATGAAAAGATACAAATACAGGATCTATATCTTCTGAAGGAACCCAATTATGAATATTATGCGTAAACCATCCATTCATAATCAGTTTTATAGGATCTCCTTTATATTCTCCTAATCGTTCTCTATTTAATAGTGTATCGACTTTTGGTAAATATTGTTTAGCCGCTAAGCTTTGTATATTATCTCCTACGTTAAAGAAATTCTTATTCTCATCGTATGTAAGTAGTCCGTATTTCATGAATTCTACAATTTACCTAGTTTTTTATTCTATTTGAATTTTCTATATATCGTTTGTAACCAAGGAAACTTATTTCTAATAATAAACTTTAATCTATTTGTTCCTTTGTTAGCATTATTAATCTTTTCTTCCAAAAGCCGATCCACTTTTCCGTTTCTGAAATCGTTCATATGGTTGGTTTCAGTCTCAACATCTTCAAAAACAAAGAAAGTTTCTACACTCTTAGCTTTTTCCATTAATTCCCACCAAAAATATTTTACTCCTTTACTACCAGAACCAATATGTAATATTTGATAAATCTTGTCATAAACACTACCATCAACTTTGAAACCGTATTCATTGGGGTTTTGGTTATTAAGAATTAAACCTAGTATAGTTCTGAAACATTTTTCACAATAACTACAGTTAAACTCGGTTCTTTTTTCTGAATAACATACTCGAAGTCTGAATCTTTTATTTTTTTCTGAAGCAAATTTTGCAATCAAATCAACTTTGTCCTGTCTTTTTAATTCATAACCATCATGAAATACCTTGAAACCAGATCCCCAAGTTATCTTCTCATCGATCTCTGGTGTAGATCCCCAATCAATATCTATATGATCTGTATAAGAAGAGGCTATATGAACTGAACCATACTTATTTATATATGATAAAGGAGCAATTGATCCTACTAGAGCTAATCCATGCTGTACTTTTCCCCACCATCCAATGTCTTTTAACAAAAGTTCTACTTGATACGTATAAAAATCTCTAAGGTTGGTTTCTATATATTCCTTATTATTATCATTAAGCAGTTCTTCACTTTCTATAAAACCAGTGAAATCCTTCCATTGATCTTTATCTTTTATAGTAATATCTGCACCATGAAGTGTAATTAAATCAGGGGTTCTATCATAAATTCTAATATAGGTTGCATATGCATCTACTCCTCCGCTAAAAAGCATTGATGATTTGGAACCATCTAAAGTATTTTTTACTAATTTCTTCGCAACCAATTTACCTTCAAAACTATTAGCAGGGTCTCTCTTAGCGAATTCTTTTTTTATTTCCTCCTGAGCTTTATAAAAATCCTCATCTACTTCATCCACTTCTATAGTAAAACCCGCAAACCAAGCCATCGGTAGTATATTAGATAAAAATGGAATTACCGCAATACTTATCGGTGTGGCACTAACATCTATTTGATATTTGGAGTAAAAAGGCTCTTTCTCTACAAAGAGCTTCTGGATATTCGAACCAACAGAATACTCATAGCTGATCTTACGACCTTCTTCTGAATATGTAATTGAATGTAGCTTTACTGTATCCATTCTTTCTTTTATTTTCGTTTCAATAAAGAAACTATAGGTTTTCTAAATAATTCTTTTTCATATTCTAGCATACCAATAGAATACATCGTAAAGATAAAAACAACAGTGTAGGAAATAGCTTTTGTTATAAAACTAAACCATCCATCTCCGGGGATATAATTGATAAAATAACCTGTAGCAATCACTAATAAAACTACAATAAGCGTTTTATGAAATAATTCTTTAAAAAAACGCAGAATATTTAACCCTATCTTATTATGATAATAAAAATTCATAACGTTTTGTACAATGATCCATCCTGCAACCAATCCTATAATCATTCCTATAGCACTGTATTCTATTGCTAGAAAACCACCTAGGATTACTCCTAAAATCATAAAGACAAGATAAAGAATAGCCTTAAAAGATAATTTATTTTTTGCCTCTAGTATAGAATTTCCAAATGCTTGTAATAATGGTAGTGTGTACCCAATCATTATAATTAGTGCAATACTATATATTTCTCTACATTCCTCTATACTATACCTTCCGTTGCCTGATGATTCTCCTCCTCCACCAACCCAAAGATTGATAAACTGCTCTCCATATAACATAAAAGCGCCAAAAATATACATCAAAATTATAAAAGATAACCTTCCTAATTTGATCATCATGTCGGTCAATTCCTCTCCACTAGCGTTATTTACTGACATCTGTGTTGCTCTTGGTAAGAACACACTGGAAATCGCCGTAGAAAAGGCTCCGTAGTACGTTCCCAATGCAATCCCAAGTCCATAGATTCCTAGAACCTTAGGAACACTTATAGCTCCTAAAACCCAACTACCTGACTTCCACTGTAACATATTTACAATTGCGAACAGAAAAATCCAACTTGAGTATTTAAAAATCTGAAGTACAAAACTTTTAGATAGTTTATGCAATTTAAATCTAACCTTAAGCTTCACTAATACATAATAAGCAGATACCGAAATGGTCAGAATATTGAATACCGTATCCACAATAACTAAGGCAATAGCTCTCCCTCCAAAAAACAAAACCGCCACTATAGTTAATGATCTAAGAATATATCGTATAATACCAATAGACTCGGGAAACACAAATTTTTCATACCCTTTACAAATACCCGTAAATATCATTCCTGGAAGTTGAATCGCTAAATTAAAAACTAAAATCACAAACATCAACTTGGCAATTCTAAGTTCTTCTGCGTTGAATTTCGTAAAATATGTATCAATAAAGAAATAAAATACGATCCCAGAAATTACTACTAACGTCGAGACTGCAAAATATAATATCCTAACAGTTCCTAAAAAATTCTCTTCTCCTTCTCTATCTTTCTCTGCTCTATACTTAGCTATAAATCGAACCACAGTATTCGTTAACCCAAAATCCAGCAATGCTATGGTACCTATCAATGCACCTATAGCATTGAATATACCATACTCATCTTTTCCTAAATAACTAACTATTAGCGGAGTCATAACAATTCCGATAACATTAATCAGGAAGATCTTTAGGTATGTAAGTAAAGCTCCTTTTTTTAATTGGCTCAATGTGGTTGGTTTAAAAAGTTGTTTAATTTATAAAATGAAGATTGTTTCCCTTACAGTCTTCCGTGTACTTTTTCTTCTAATATACCTTTAACATCATATAAAATTCCATTTGATTTTAATAATGATTTCAGATTTATATCAAGATACTCCTTATGTGCAACGGTTAATACAATGGCATCAAATTTAGAATTTGGTAATTCCGTTACTGTCTCCAAATCATATTCATGTTTTACTTCTGATGGATTTGCCCAAGGATCATAAATAGTAATATCTGTTCCGAAATCTTTTAGATTCGCTATTACGTCCACGGCCCTGGTATTTCTAACATCCGGACAGTTTTCTTTAAAAGTAATCCCAAGCACCAAAATATTAGCTCCTTTAATTTTGATATCATGATTCACCATTAATTTGATAACTTCTGAAGCAACATATTGCCCCATGCTATCATTTAATCTTCGTCCAGCTAAAATAATTTCCGGATGATATCCGAATTCCTGTGCTCTTTGAGCTAAATAATAAGGATCCACTCCTATACAATGTCCTCCTACCAAACCTGGTTTAAAAGGCAAGAAATTCCATTTGGTACCAGCAGCTTTTAACACTTCACTAGTATCAATATCCATAAGGTTAAAAATCTTAGCTAACTCGTTGACAAAAGCAATATTAATATCACGTTGAGAATTTTCTATCACTTTAGCCGCCTCTGCCACTTTTATAGTTGGAGCCAAATGAGTTCCTGCTGTAATAACAGAAGCATAAAGTGCATCTACTTTTTCACCTATTTCTGGTGTCGAACCTGCAGTTACTTTAAGAATTTTTTCTACTGTATGTAATTTATCCCCCGGATTGATGCGCTCTGGAGAATATCCAGCGTAAAAATCTTCATTAAATTTTAATCCACTTATTTTTTCTAATACCGGAATACATTCTTCCTCAGTAACGCCTGGATATACTGTAGATTCGTAAATAACAATATCTCCTTTTTTCAAAACTTTACCTACAGTTTCACTAGACTTATATAATGGAGTCAGATCAGGTCTATTATTTTTATCAACTGGAGTAGGAACAGTAACCACATAATAGTTACAGTCTTTTATATCTTCTAAGTTATAAGAACAATATAATCCCTTATCCATTTGAGAGCTATCCTTCAAAACGGATTGCAAAACTTCATCTTCAACTTCTAAAGTAGCATCTGTTCCTGATCTTAATTCTTCAATTCTATTTTTATTAATGTCAAAACCAATTACAGGAAATTTTGTTGCAAACAATCTAGCTAAAGGAAGTCCTACATATCCTAAACCAATGATTCCTATTTTAATATTCTGCATGTTTGTTGTGGTTGTTTAATTTTATACACAGGTAATGTATCATTATTTTAGATTATCCCAGTACCATTTTACAGCTTCTTTTAATCCAGATTTCATATCAAACTTCGGATGGTAACCAAGAAGTGTTTTAGCTTTATCTACAGAAGCTAAAGAATGTGGCACATCTCCTTTACGTTCTGGACCTTTTTTAACATCTACGTTTGTGATTTCTGAATCAAACTCCGACAAATATTCTTTTAATAAAGTAACTAATTCGTTTAAAGTAGTTCTCTCTCCAAAAGCGGTATTATATACATTATTTAATGCTTCTTCGTTATCAGAGACGATAGCCCTTAGATTCATCTGAATTACGTTATCGATATATGTAAAATCTCTAGAAAAAGATCCATCACCATTAATTACAGGTGATTCATGTTCCATAAACTGCATTACAAACTTTGGAATCACAGCTGCATATGCTCCATTAGGATCCTGTTTGCGTCCAAAAACATTAAAATAACGTAATCCGATAGTATCCAGATCATACGTTCTTTTAAAATTATCCGCATATAATTCATTTACATATTTGGTAATCGCATATGGTGATAGAGGCTTCCCTATCTTATCCTCTAATTTCGGCAAAGCCTTAGAATCTCCATAAGTCGAAGAGCTAGCCGCATATATAAATCGTTTGACTCCAGCGTCTCTAGAAGCTACTAGCATGTTAAGAAAACCTCCAACATTTACATCATTAGTAGTTATTGGATCATTTATGGATCTTGGTACAGATCCTAATGCAGCTTGATGCAATATATAATCCACGCCATTACAGGCTTTATGGCAATCATCAAGATTCCTTATATCTCCTTCAATAAATGTAAAACTTGGATTTTCGTTAATTGCTGCTAAGTTTTTCTTATGCCCAGTGGCAAAATTATCTAAACCTACAACTTTACTGCCTTTTTCTAGTAAAGCTTCACATAGATTCGACCCGATAAAACCCGCTGCTCCAGTAACTAAAACAGTAGAAGAACTCAATAGTTCTAATTGGTTAGTGTTCATGAATTTCTTGTATTATCCCTTGATTTTTAATCCCCTACGCTATGCATATTGCACAGACTGCGCGAAATTAAGATTAAACAACAGAACACACAACTTATATCAAAGGGGATTTTAACCCATAATAAAATTCACTATGTTCCGTCATCCCATAAAAAAATCAATTCATCGATTTAATTATCATAATCAACTGTAAATCAAATATATAAATTCTTACTCATTTTTATTAACAAAAACGTTTTCGAAGTATGAAAACAGGTATTAATACGTGTAAAAATTTAGTGACTCAATTTCGAACCAGTTTTCGACTAAACATCGAGATTCTAGTATTTGTTCATAGTAAATTGAAATTTCTAAATTAGCAACTCTTGTTGAAGATGTAAAAGAGTATTTAATATAAGAGGCGACTAATTAATTGTATTTTCTCTGATAGTTTTTTCAAAGTCCAGAGCTAATTCTCCTGTCCATTCTTTAAGGAACCAATACCTCCAAACTGACAGTAAAGTCAAAACTATAAAAATCCAAGGACTTAAAGCACCACCTATGAATCCGTGAATAATTTCAATAAAAAATACAAAAGATAAACTTCGGAAAAGTTTATAATGTGCTGTATTTCTTTCTAATTCCTGTAAAGCGGAGACATTATTCATCCTTATAAAGGAAAACGCCTTATAAAACCTATCACGCCCCAATGATTTTTCATGGAATTGAAAATATAACAGGTCCAAAGGATAACTGATATTAAGTAAAAAGTGCCCTGTTATATAGGACATCACCAAAAACAAGATAGTCTCTGAGGTCTCAATATTACTAAAATTAAAAACAGCGCGTATCTCATTGATCCACAAATAAACAAACACTATTCCTGGTAAAAGAATTGCAAACAAATCAAAGATTCCAATAAAAAAATCGCCGGGTTTAAAGTTCATAATAGACTATTTTAAAATTATCTTAAACCTATTATTATCCTAATACAGGTCTAAAACTCTAATAATTCCTGTAATTCTTTTTCGAACCTATTTTTGGCCAAATATTGAGATTCTAAGCTGGGTTCAAAAGGAATTGGTGTTTCTAAACTCGCAACTCTTTTTACGGGAGCATCTAAATATTGAAAACAATTTTCCATAATCAATGCAGAAATATCAGATGCTATTCCTCCAAACATTGAATCTTCTTGCAAAATAATCGCTTTACCTGTTTTCTTAACCGATATTAAAATTGTGTCAACATCTAATGGTTGTAAGGTTCTTAAATCTATAACATCTGCTTCTATTTCAGAATGTTTTTCTAAGATTTCTAAAGCCCAATGTATACCGGTACCATAACTTATAACAGTTATTTGATTTCCTTCTTTTAACAAAGAAGCTTTTCCGAATGGAATAGTATAATAACCTTCAGGCACTTCTTCTCTAATACTACGATACAATGCTTTATGTTCGAAAAACAATACTGGATTAGGGTCTTCAATAGATGTCAATAATAATCCTTTAGCATCTGCCGGAAAAGCTGGATATACAACCTTTAAACCGGGAGTTTTTGTAAACCACGCTTCATTAGTCTGACTATGAAAAGGTCCTGCGCCAACACCTCCTCCACAAGGCATTCTTACCACTATATCTGCAGATTGGTTCCAACGATAATGGGATTTAGCCAATAAATTTACAATAGGATTAAATCCTGAAGAAACAAAATCAGCAAACTGCATCTCTACAATGGCTTTTGTACTATTAACAGATAATCCATATGCCGTAGAAATTACAGCAGACTCACAAATAGGTGTATTACGAACTCTATCTTTTCCAAATGCTGAAACAAAACCATCAGTAATTTTAAAAACACCTCCATAATCAGCAATATCCTGTCCCATAATAATAAGGTCACTATATCTACGCATTCCTTCCTTTAAGCTTTCAGAAATTGCATCAATAAGTCGAATTTCTTTTGTAGACCTTCCTGGTAGAATTTCTTTAAATTCAAATGTTTGATAAACATCTTTCAGTTCTTTTTCTAAAACAACTTGAATTTTTTCCTCCTCATTAGCTCTTTGCCAATGTGTTTCGATTTCAGTTTTAATCGCGGATTTTCCTTGAAGTTCATCTTCCTTAGAAAGAATTCCATTATCAATAAGATATTCTCTATAATTTTCTATTGGATCTTTTGCAGCCCAATACTCCATTAAATCTGCCGGAACATACTTGGTACCACTCGCTTCCTCATGACCACGCATTCTAAAAGTTTTAAACTCTAATAAAACAGGTCGTGGGTTTTGTCTTATACTTTCTGCTAATTCATTTACTTTGTTATAAACTTCTAATACATTATTACCATCTATAACATGCGATTCCATGCCATAGCCTAAACCTCGATCCGCAAGATGCTTACAATTGTATTGCTCTCTTGTCGGTGTAGACAATCCATATCCATTATTCTCAATACAAAAAAGTACGGGCAAACTCCATACGGATGCAATATTTAAAGCTTCATGAAAGTCTCCTTCACTAGTACCTCCTTCACCAGTAAAAACAGCAGTAGTTTTATTATTTTTTTTTAAAAGATTACCTAAAGCTACGCCACAAGCAACTCCTAATTGTGGTCCCAAATGCGAAATCATACCGACAATATTATATTCTTGTGTTCCAAAATGAAACGAACGATCTCGTCCATTAGTAAAACCACTAGCTTTACCTTGCCATTGACTAAAGAGTCTATATAACGGAACATCACGAGTAGTAAACACGCCTAAATTACGATGCATCGGCAAAACATATTCATCCTTATGTAATGCGGCCGTTACTCCAACCGAAATAGCCTCTTGGCCAATACCGCTAAACCATTTAGAAATTTTACCTTGACGAAGTAATATGAGCATTTTTTCTTCAATCAACCTCGGTTTAAGCATTTTGAAATATAGAGAAACAAGTAGTTCTTTACTATACTCTTTCTTATCAAAATCTAATAACAATTTCTCTTCTGCCATACAATTCAAAAATCAATACTCTTTAATATTTATAGGTTCTCCAAAATTGGAAAAATAGTATAGTAAATGTAATTATTTTTATTTCAGAAAAAACAATCAAATAACAATAATACTAAGTAGTTGTTAATTTAACTCTAACAATTATAAGAATTAACTAAATTTACCAAGCTTTATCGATAATATGTGAAAAAATAATTATTTTGACAGTTATCCACTATATTTTAAAAAAAGGCATCATCCATGATGTTTATTTAACGAAATACATTTATTTTAGTTAAAGTAAATTAAATAGTCATGAATAACATACCAAGTGTAGATCTTTCGGATTTTCTATCTGATGATCCATCACGTAAGCAAAAGTTCGTTAACGAAATAGGAAAAGCCTATGAAGAAATAGGCTTTGTAGCATTAAAAAATCATTTTCTAAGCGATAACTTAGTAGAAGAATTGTATAAGGAAGTAAAGGCATTTTTTGCCTTACCATTAGAAGATAAGCAGAAATATGAAATTGAAGGATTAGGTGGCCAAAGAGGTTACATTTCCTTTGGAAAAGAACACGCAAAAGGCAAAAAAGAAGGTGATTTAAAAGAATTTTGGCATTTTGGTCAAGAACCATCTGAAGATGCTAATTTAATCGAAGATTACCCTCCTAATGTAATTGTAGAAGAGCTAAAGGATTTTAACCACACAGGTATGGAAGCTTATAGAATGCTCGAAAAAACAGGAATCTATGTCCTTAGAGCTTTAGCAATATACATAGGTTTAGATGAATTTTATTTTGATCATTGGGCAAGTAATGGTAATAGTATTTTACGTCCTATTCACTATCCTCCTATTACTGAAGAACCAAAAGGTGCGGTACGTGCAGGAGCGCATGGTGACATCAACCTAATTACGTTATTAATGGGTGCGTCCACCGGCGGATTACAAGTACAGCGTAAAGATGGCGAATGGATTGATGCTATACCACAAGAGGATGAACTAGTAATCAATGTAGGAGATATGTTAGAACGTCATACCAATAACAAGTTACGTTCTACAATACATAAAGTAATCAATCCACCAAAGGAACAATGGGGTAAACCTAGATATTCTATTCCATTCTTTATGCATCCACGAAGCGATATGAAATTAAATTGTTTAGAAGAATGCATTACCGAAGAGAATCCTAAACAGTATGAGGATATTACTGCTGGTGATTTTCTGCATCAACGACTAGTTGAAATTGGATTGATTAAGAAGTAATTACTGCACATGGATTTAAAAGATCAATTAAAAAACTTATTTCCCGATCACGAACCTATTGAGGAGGAAAAAGATCTAAAAAAAGAAGATGGTATCTGGATGCAGGATGATCCAATTATCTGCAAATATGAGAAACGAAAAGGGAAACCAATTACCATATTAGAAGGATATACAGGTGCTGATGAAGATTTTAAGAAACTTGCTAAAGAAATAAAAACAAAATTAAGTGTTGGAGGAAGTTTTAAGGATGAACGCATTATTATTCAGGGAGATTATCGAGATAAAATAATGGAGATCCTCAAAACAAAGGGATTTAAAGTAAAAAGAGTTGGCGGATAATTTTTGTCACATAATTCAGAAATAGATACATCATTGGGGGCTAAAACATTACATATTACAAATGGCGATAGTTTAACAGATCGTTTAAAAGAACTGAATCTGGTTGATGGAGAATTCTTAATTTGGAGGGAGATGCTTTGTGAAGGCCCTACAGACATAAGAATTGAAACTGACGAAGCTATTGAAAGACGTAAAGGATTTCTAGAAAAATACTATAGAATTGTTAATGATGACTACGAAGAAAAGTTCATAAGTCAATTAAATAAATTAAACAATATAGAAAAGTATGATGAAATTGTGCTTTGGTTTGAGTATGATCTTTTCTGTCATATTAATATGATCGCTGCTATAAGCTTATTACTTAGAAAAGGAATCAAGGATACTCCAGTCTATCTGGTTTGTAGCGGTAGAGTCGAGAATTCCAAAAAATGCCTGGGATTATGTGAGCTATCGGATACACAACTAAAAAAACATTTTGAGGACAAAATAGTATTAGACATTAACGATTTAGAATTAGCATCCCATGTTTGGACATTATACTGCGAATCAAATCCAAATAAAATTGCAGGACAAATTAAAAAACAATCATCTTTTGATTACCTATCCATATGCTTAAGAGCACATTTACAAAGATTTCCAAATATGCTTACTGGCCTGAATACACTAGAACACAATATTCTACAAATGGTCGATACCTATGAAATCAAAAACATAAAACAATTAATGGGCTATACACTAGAATACCAAGGGTTCTATGGGTATGGTGATATGCAAATTAAGAGAGTATTAGCAAGACTTTTTCAATTTTTGGATCAAACTAAAGACCGATTATTACTATCCGAAAGGGGAAAATTGGCCGTACAGCAAAAAAAGAATTTCTATAACACACAAACGTTGGATTGGTATTATGGAGGAGTCAAAAAATATGATTATTTATATAATAACGAAACGCATAATTTACTAAAATTATAATATGGCTATAGCCGAATCAGAATTAATTCTCAACCAAGATGGTAGTATATATCATTTAAATCTAAAACCTGAACACCTCGCTAATACTATTATAACCGTTGGTGACCCAGATCGCGTAAGCAAGGTTACTCAATATTTTGACACTGTAGAACACACAATTAGCAAGAGAGAATTTCATACTCAAACTGGTACATATAAAGGAAAAAGGATTACCGTAATATCTACTGGTATCGGCACAGATAACATAGATATTGTTTTTAATGAATTAGACGCTTTAGTTAATATTGATTTCGAAACAAAAGAAATTAAAAAAGAGCACACCTCTCTTAACATTATTCGTATTGGTACTTCTGGGGCTATACAATCAGAAATTCCTATCGATAGTTTTATAGTTTCCGAACTTGCTATTGGGTTTGATAGCTTACTCCATTTTTACGATAGTAAAGATATACAGTTTCCGCAGATCTCTGAACCCTTAATGAAGCATTTGGATTGGGATAAAGATAAATCAACACCCTATGTGGTTTCTTTTGACAAAAAGCTCGGAAGACATATGCAAAGTAACCAAACAAGTAAAGGATTTACAATTACCAACGTTGGATTCTATGGCCCCCAAGGAAGAGTATTAAGATTACCTACATCAGACGCTACACTAAATGACAAAATAGCTTCTTTCAGCTATGCGGATAAAAAAATAACAAATTTAGAAATGGAAACAGCTGGTATATACGGAATGGCAAAACTTCTTGGTCACCGTGCTGTATCCATGAATGCAATGATAGCAAATAGAGCAACAGGACAGTTCAGTAATGACCCAAAAAAGGCTGTTGATAACCTTATCAAGTATACTTTAGATAAAATTGTGAGCTATATGGATTTGATTTAACCTTTTGTTAAAATCAAACTATTCTAGATAACTTAACTTTAAATTATGGATTTAAAAAAGTACCCTTATAATAATAGGGACGTAAATTGGTTAAGTTTCAATGAACGTGTCTTGCAAGAAGCCGAAGACGAATCAAACCCTTTATATGAAAGGTTAAAGTTTTTAGCAATATTCTCTTCTAATTTAGATGAATATTTTAGAGTAAGAGTTTCTCGATTGCGGCAAATAAAAAGAATAGATAGAAAACTAAGAAAAAAACTTGCTTTAAAACCAAATAAACAGGTTAAAGAAATACTAAAGCAAGTAAAAATTCAACAAGAAAAATTTGGTAGTATATTCTTTAAAGACCTTATTCCAGAACTTGCTAAACATAATATCCATTTAATTGATCAAAATCATTATGATTTTGATCAACATCAATATGCTACCGAGTATTTTATTTCTAAAATCCTCCCCTTAATTAATTCAGAAATTATTGATTTATCCGAAGTAAACCCCACATTTCTTGAAAACAATAAACTATATTATTTACTAACATTTGAAAAGGAAGATCAATTTGGAATTGTAAATATACCTTCAGATACTTTAGAAAGATTTGTATGCTTTCCCTCTGATGGTCAAAATACACATATTACCTTTCTGGATGATATTGTTCGACTTAATTTAAATCAAATTTTTGATGGTCAAAAAATAAAAGGGTGTTTTCAAATAAAATTATCAAGAGATGCAGAATTGTATATAGACGATGAATTTGAAGGTGTTTTGGCAGAAAAAATAAAAAAATCCCTCTCGCAACGCTATGATGGGCAACCAACTCGTTTATTATTTGATGCTGCATTACCAAAAGAATACAAAAGTAAGATTCGTAAGTCTTTAGGATTAGGCAAAATCGATATGATGCCGGGCGGAAAGTATCACAATTTTAGTGATTTCTTTAGTTTTCCGGACCCTACAAATAACCTTTCTTTACATTACCCCAAAGCAACAGAAATAAAACACAAAGAATTTGAGCAAAACAGCAACTATTTTGAAGTAATTTCTAAGAAAGATCAATTAGTACATTTTCCATATATGTCTTTTAATTACGTTCAAAATTTTATTAATCAAGCAGCCGTAGATCCTAACACTACAGAGATAAAAATATCCTTATATCGCGTTGCAAAAGAATCTGACCTTACCTCCTCCTTATTAAAAGCTTTAGAAAACGGTAAAAAAGTTACTGTATTTGTAGAAGCCAAAGCACGTTTTGACGAAAAGAACAATTTAAAATGGGGGAAGATTTTCGAAGAAAAAGGAGCATCCGTTTTTTATAGTTACCCAAAAATAAAAGTACATTCTAAAATATTACTTGTCAAACGAAAGGAAAATAACAAAGAAGCCTCCTATGCTTATATTGGTACGGGTAATTTTAATGCTAAAACATCCAAAATTTATTGTGATCACGGCTTATTTACAGCGAATAAATTAATTACTAAAGAACTATCTGAAGTTTTTGAAGTGTTATCTGGCAAAATGATACTACCTAAACCCAAAAATTTATTGGTATCTCCTTTTACAACAAGAATACAATTCGAAGAACTTATTGATAAAGAAATTTATAATTCAAAAAATGGTAATATTTCTGGTATTACAGCCAAATTAAATAGCCTAGAAGACAAAAAGATAATTAATAAACTATATGACGCTAGTAATGCTGGTGTTAAAACCAAACTACTAGTAAGAGGTTTTACTTGTTTAATCCCTGGTTTAAAAGATATTAGTGAAAACATCCAAATAACCAGTATTCTTGATCGGTATCTAGAACACGGAAGAATATATCATTTCAATAATAATGGAGATTCAAAAATATTTATTGGTAGCGCAGATTGGATGACGCGTAATTTAGATAAACGTATTGAAGTTTTAGTTCCTATTTTAGATAAAGATTGTAAAAAAGAGTTAAAAACAATTTTGGATATACAATTAAATGATAATGTAAAGGCAAGAATCCAAGATGCGAATGAAACTAATAGCTACAAAAAGAAAATGGACGATAAACCGTCCATACAATCCCAACATCTACTAAGAGAATATCTTACAAAGATACATGCTCCTATCAATACATTAACCAAACAATATCTTTAAACTTATTAAAAAATTCGTTGCTAGTAATAAAGCGATAAATACCACAATCCCGTTTTCTAAGGTGTTGTTTTTTAATTTAGCTACTTTAACTTGAGCACTTTTATTTCTTAAAAAATTCTTTTTCATAGCAAATATTGTTTTATTTGGTTTTAATTACTTCGAATATAGTCGTAATTATCAGATTTATATTTCAAAGGTAATGATAAAAACTCTAATTAAACGACAAAAAACAAATATAATCGATAAAATACACAATTTTAATATATTTCACAACAAAATAGCATGCATACTATAAAAATAGGAGGTGTTCCTGAACACTTTAATTTACCATGGCATTTAACAATAGAAGAAGATGCTTACTTAAAAGATGATATACAATTAGAATGGACTGATTTTCCAGGAGGAACTGGAGCTATGTGCGAAGCTCTAAGAAATAAGGATATTGATATTGCTATTATACTTACTGAAGGAATTGTAAAAGATATCATTGCTGGTAATCCTTCGAAAATTGTACAAACATATATCCAATCCCCTTTGATTTGGGGAATTCATGTAGGACATAATTCCAAACATAATAATTTAAACAATCTCCAAAACGCTTCAGCTGCAATTAGTAGATATGGATCAGGTTCGCACCTAATGGCATATATCAATGCGCAGAATCACGGATGGGATACTTCCTCATTAAAATTCGAAGTGATAAAAAATCTTGATGGAGCTGTAGAAGCATTGACTAATGGTAGTGCAGATTATTTTATGTGGGAACATTTTACAACAAAACCTTTAGTGGATAACAAAACTTTTCGCCGTTTGGGAGACTGCCCTACTCCCTGGCCTTGCTTTGTAATAGCCGTTAGAGAAGAAATTCTGCTTTCTAAGAAAGATCAAGTAAAAAGTATTTTAGAAACCATCAATACTACTACTGCTGATTTTAAGCAAATACCAAGTATTGATAAAACACTGGCATATAGATATGAACAACAGCTAGAAGACATTAGAGCATGGTTACAAATTACGGAATGGAGTCAATCGTTAATAGCTGATAAAACTTTGAATGAAGTTCAGGATAAATTATTTAAACTAAATATCATTGGCAAGATAGTTGATACTGAGAAACTAATTTTTAAGATGTAAGCAACCTTTTTTATGTTTTAACATCTTTCTTAATAGGAAAACAACTTAATATTATGAAACAGACATTAATATCAATTATTATTTTATTCTCATTTCAAATTTCTTTTGCACAAGACCAATCTGATCTACCGCCTAGAGACATTAATAAAAACGAAATCAGTATTAACCCAATTAACATTATAGCATTTGGCGCTCTAGATATTGACTATGAAAGAGTATTAACAAATAATACTACGTTAGGTTTTGATTTTTTCTACAGATTTAGTGATAACATAGATAGTGATGATGATGTTATTGATAGAGATGGAATTTTTGATAAAGAAATAGCATTTACAACACAGTTTAAATATTTTTTTGGAAGTAGAGTGGCAAGAGGTTTTTATGTAGAAGCATTTGGAATGTTATCTTCTGGTGAACATGATAATTATGTTACGGTCTTTGACGATTTAGGGAATTTTGTTAGATCTGGAGATGTCGCGGAAGAATATACTGATTTTGCTTTAGGATTCGGTGTAGGTGGAAAATTTGTTGCTAAAAATGGTTTTTTTCTTGATATAGGATTTGGTATTGGGCGAAATTTATTTAATGAAAAAAGCCCTCAGATTATTGTAAGACCAAATTTATATATTGGATATAGATTCTAATATAGCTAACCTATTATGTTAGTATTTTTATATACCATAGAGTTATACGGGTTTTATCTTTAGTACTATTTAGTCCGTATAACTCTATTTTTTTTGCATAAAAAACAAGTTATATTATGAAGAGAATCCTAACTATAATAGTGCTTATTTTTTCATTAAAAATTGGTCTTTCTCAAGAGAATACTGGTAATATAACTAAACGAGACACTCAAAAAAACGATGTAAGCGTAAACGTCCATCCTTTTGTGATTGCTGGAGGTTTTAGTATAAACTATGATAGGGTTCTTAATAAAGACATTAGTGTTGGAGTAAACCTTTTTAAAGCTTATAATAACCAGGGCAGTACCGATAATAGAGATATAGACATTACAGGTAGGACAAACTTTTCGGTTATTCCTAATATTAAATATTATGTTGGAGAAAGATTTGCGAGAAGGTTTTATGTACAAGGACTCGCTATGATATCATCCGGAAAGGCATATACCTTCAGAAATAACACCTCGATCTCACAAGAAATTGACTTTACAGATATCGCTTTAGGAATTGGTATAGGCGATAAAAGAATATTAAAAAATGGCATTTTTATTGACTTCGGGCTCGCTGTTGCCTACAATTTATTCAACAAAAATTCCCCTGATTTACTAGCTCATCCAAATTTATCTTTCGGTTTTCGATTTTAGAAGTAGGGTTTTTGATTACATAAACGTTATATAATAAGAGGAAAGACTTTGTAAATATTCAATTATTTAATATTTTTTTAACAAAACATAAATTAAATAGGGTAAATAATTGAGATAAATCTAAATCGTGAATATTACGGAATATCCGCAAGAAAAGATTTAAATAATTTTGTACATTTGCCAAGCCTACCCCAATAAAATAATTATGAAAGTGTACGCAACCCTTTGGAGGTATTTGCATCTAATAATTAACTAACAAATCAATTATGGTAACGTTTCTACTAATTCTTGGAGGGCTTATAGCATTTAACTTCGTTTTATTAAAATTCAGCATTCAATCTGTTGATAGTGATAAGAAAAAAGCAAAAGCAAAAAGAGTTCAATCAACCACAGCTAATGCTGAAATTAACAAAGTAAAAACTACAGGAATTCCGAAGGCTGCATAATTAATCTACCATTGTACAGGTAATTGATTAGTCTTAAGAAGGTATTCATTAGTTTTACTAAAGTGCTTGTTCCCAAACCAATATCCTCTATTGGCGCTTAAAGGAGACGGGTGACCACTATTTAATACGTAATGTTTTTTATTATCTATTTTAGCACCTTTTTTCTTAGCAAAACCTCCCCACAATAAGAAAACCACATTACTTTTATTGCCTGAAACTGATTGAATAACGGCGTCTGTGAATTTTTCCCAACCTTTACCCTGATGAGACCCCGCCTGATGTGCTCTCACTGTCAACGTAGCATTTAGTAATAAAACACCTTGTCTCGCCCAACGTTCCAGATTACCATTAGAAGGAAAAGGTATATTTATATCAGATTCAATTTCTTTAAAAATATTAATCAAAGAAGGAGGCATCGTAATTCCATTATTGACAGAAAAACACAATCCGTTAGCCTGTCCGACACCGTGATAAGGATCTTGACCTATTATTACAACTTTTACATCATCAAAACTACAATAGTCAAATGCAGCAAAAATTTCTGAGCCTTTAGGAAAACAAGTCTGAGTATTATACTCTTGCTTTACAAAACCTGTTAATTCCTTAAAATATGGTTTATCAAATTCGCTCTCAAGTTGCTGTTTCCAGCTATTCTCAATATTTACATCCATGTTAGTATCATAAAAATATCCAATTGTTTACATTTGCTTGGTTGTAAAATTATAACAAATACTTTTCTAAAGGTAGACTCGTATTGAGTTTTATAATAAAGAAATTAACAGAAAAAGAATATCTCCTAAAAAAATTAGGGTAACAACATGATCCGTATTTCCGAAAAAACACTTAAAGACCTAGAATTCAACACGGTACTTAATCACATCGAAGATTTATGTAATACTGACCACGGAAAAACAAAAGCTTTAAAAATTGTTCCGCTAAGTACTAAAGAAGATTTACATGTGTCACTGCAACAAGTATTCGAATACAAATCTTCTTATCTAAATGATTCTAAAATACCAAATCACGGATTTGATAGTATTGATAAAGAATTACAGCTATTAGGTATTGAAAATACTTTTTTAGAAACATTTAATCTAAAAAAGATAATATCTATTAGTGTAACAACTAATGATTTGCTAGGCTTTTTTAGAAAGTTTAAAGAATTCTACCCTATACTACATCAAACATCTTCTGAAGTTCCTTTTACTAAAGAAATCATCAATCTTATTGAGATAGTTGTTGACAAATTTGGAGAGATTAAAGATAGTGCCTCTCCTACTCTACGCGTACTTAGAAAAGATATTAATGAAGTGCAAGGAAAGTTAAACGGAAGTTTTGGTAGAGATCTTACTAGATACAATAGTCAAGGATATCTAGATGACATCAAAGAAAGTGTTGTCGATAATCGAAGAGTACTAGCGGTTAAAGCTATGTATCGTCGTAAAGTAAAAGGTTCGATAATGGGTAACTCTAAGACAGGAAGCATTGTATACATCGAACCTGAAGCAACGTTACAGTTTAGTAGGACACTTAGTAACCTTCAATATGAAGAACGAGAAGAAATTGTTAAAATACTTAAAGAACTTACTAATAAAATAAGACCATTCTCTGAATTATTAGAACAGTACCAACAATATCTTAGTGATATTGATATCATTGCTGCAAAATCAAAATATGCAAACAAGTTAAACGCAGTATTGCCAAAAATCACTGAGGATAGAGAGCTTACTATAAAAGATGCATACCATCCACTACTCTATCTTAACAATCAGGAAAAAGGAGAAAAAACATATCCCCAAACAATTTCTTTAGACAAAGGAAATCGAATTATTGTAATATCTGGCCCTAATGCCGGAGGAAAAAGTATTACATTAAAAACTGTCGGACTTCTCCAAATTATGCTTCAAAGCGGTATGCTCATTCCTGTTCACGAGTATAGTCGAATGTGTATTTTTAACACTGTATTGACTGATATTGGTGACAATCAATCTATAGAAAATCACTTAAGTACCTATAGCTACCGTTTAAAAAACATGAATTATTTTCTTAAGAAATGTAATAACAAAACTTTATTTCTTATAGATGAATTTGGTACTGGTAGTGATCCTGAATTGGGAGGAGCACTTGCTGAAGCTTTTTTAGAGATTTTTTACGAGCGTGAATCTTTTGGGATCATCACTACACATTATGCGAATCTAAAAATGTTAGCTAATGAGCTTCCAAACATGACCAATGCTAACATGCTATTCGATTCTAAAACTCTAGAGCCATTATTCAAATTATATTTAGGCGAAGCAGGAAGCTCTTTTACTTTTGAGGTAGCACAAAAAAATGGAATACCTTATAGCTTAATTAATAAGGCCAAGAAAAAAGTAGAAAGGGGCAAAATTCGATTTGATAAAAGCATTGCAAACCTTCAGAAAGAAAGATCAAAACTCCAAAAAACTACTTCTTCTCTAAAAACAAAAGAACAAAAAACAGAAGAAGAAAAAGAACGTTTAGACAAAATCAATCAGCGATTACAACACAAATTAGAAAGTTATCAGGAGCTTTATGATAGTAATCAGCGTATGATTTATTTAGGTCAAAAGTTAAATGAAATAAGCGAAAAATACTTTCACAATAAAAAGAAGAGAGAACTTATCGATGAGTTCATGAAAATTGTTCAAGTAGAAAATTCTAAAAGAAAAAAGCAAACGATTAAACAAAGAAGGGCAAAAAAGGTAAAGGAGGAAAAAATCGTTAAAGAAGTAGAGAAAAAAGTTGAGGTAATACGAGAAAAGAAAAAGGAGCAAAAGAAAAAAGAAGAAAAAATAGAAAAGGAAAAGCCAAAGGTAATTCTTAAGATTGGTGATAGAGTTCGTATGATTGATGGAAAATCTATAGGAACCATTGACACTTTAGAAAAAGGAAAAGCGGTCGTTAACTATGGTATTTTTACTACCAATGTTGCAATAGATCAACTAGAATTCGTAGAACGAAAAAAATAACACAGTATAACGTATATTAAAGAATACAGCAAAAGGCTGCTAATTAAATAATTAGCAGCCTTTTTTTCGTAGGTTAAGCTCAATCGATTATTACTTCCCTCCTGCTAACAAAACAAAAGAATTTCCTGATACTGGTGATACATTATAAGATTTCACTCTTTTTAACGTCTTTATATATTTTTCTGCTTCTATAAAAGCTAATTCCATAGCACTAGAAGATAAGTCATCATTAATCTCTATGGTCTTAGAAATAACATCTCCATTCGTATACTCCACGGTCATTTTCCATCTCTTAATTGAATGAAAATTTCTGGAGATCAAGTTATTCTCTACATTCTCTTTTCTATCCCCTTTTTTATTTTTTTCCTTCTCGTTTATTGGATTCGAATCTAAAGAAGCTGCGTTTCCAAATGTTACGCAAAGCATTGCAATTACTAATAAGAGTTTCATTTTTTAGCGGTTTTGATTTGTATGATTCGAATATACAACTATTTTTTGATTATACAAATATTTTTTTATTAAAAATTTATTTGTATATTTAAATTCTATTATACTGTTAAACAATGATTAACAAGAAATTAAAAAGACTACTCAAAAAAAGTAAAGGAGCAAAAACTGTATATGGTATTTCAAAAGCATTGGGTATAAGTCCACAGGCAGGAGACTATGTAGTAAAGAGAAAAAATCTTGCTAAAGATTTTGAAAGACTACAAAGAATTGCTGATTATATGGAGGTGGATATTACTGAGATTGTAGACTATAAAAAGAAGTCTAAGGATTAGAAAAATTGAGTTATCCTCTTCACTATTTACTAAATGAACTACTGATAGAAAAACTTTCTTTATAAAAGCTTTTAATTATTTTTGAAGCTCACCAAAGCATCTCATATGGAGATTTATCTTTACTTAGTTATTTACATCCTATTAATAATTGGTTTATCCGTTTATATATCGAGATCCTCTAGCCAAGAAGATTTTCTAATTGGTGGAAGAAATCGTGGTGGATGGACCATTCTATTCTCGAAATTTGCGAGCGCTATTGGTGTAAGCACCTTAATTACCTATACAGGTTACGCTTATAAATTTGGTTGGGGGTTATTTGCTATGTCTATTGGTTCTGTTGTTGGTTATCTTTTGTTTGCATTTTGGGCAGCACCCAGAATCAAAAAATTGTCATTACAAGGTAATTTCTATACACAAGGTGATTTACCTGAATTTATTACAGGAAATAAAACCACTTCATTAATTACCAATTCGATTACTATTATGGTTCAGTTTTTCTGGATTTTGCTCTCTCTGGCAGGTGGTGCTAAGGTGATTACCTTTTTTGGTTTATTTTCCTATGACATTGCGTTACTCGTTACCACATCCGTAGTATTAATTTATGTATTATTCTCTGGTTTCAAAGCAGTTATTCTTACAGATATAATTCAGGCTTTTATCATTATTGCTTTTTTAGGTATCCTAATATTCGGAATGTTAGATATAAAAGATTTTAGTAGCGTTTTAGGTACTTCTGCAAATGAAACCGTGCAATTGGGAAGTATTATAGGATTGGTTTTGTATGGAGGCTTATCTGTCTTTGGTTTAGCCGATAGATACCAACTCTGTTATGCTGCAAAAAATGTAAAATCTCTAAAAAAAGGATTAGGGCTAGCTATCATTCCGGTATTATTAATAGCATTTTTGTTGTTGCTTATAGGTTTATATGTTTATAATCAGAATCCTGGTTTAGATCCGGATACTGTATTTGTATTTGCAATGCAAAACTTAGTCAATCAATCCTGGATTCCTTTATTGCTAGTACTTTTCTTTGCTGGCTTAATGAGTACTGCAGATACCTCTATTTTTGCAGTATCCTCTCACCTAGTTTATAAAACAAAAGAAGATCAGAAAGTAAAATCATTGAGATATGCAACAGTCATAACTGTTGTTATTGCCTATATTACTGCGCTATTTTGGAAAAGCATAGTAGACATTACCATTGTAGGTGCAGCACTCAGAATGACACTTTCTATAGCTATGATTTATATAATTAATAAAAAGAATAATAGTGGACGTTTTATTGCTAGCGCATTAGGAGGTGTTATAGGTTTACTTATAGGTTTAACCGTTTTTGGGCCTAAACCAACTATTGCTATTACTGTTTTATTAGGTTCTCTACTTGGGTTAATCTACAGATCTAAATAGTCTTGTTAAAGTATCCTTAAACCTAAATACTGAGAATTTTATCTTTTTATATTTGACGAAACACTCAAAACTAGTATCAATCCAATATTATGCGAAAATTACTTTTTGTAATTGCTTTCAGTACATTGTTTATACATACAGCTGAAGCACAACAACCTAAAAAACCAAATTCTGTAGAAATCCATGAAGCGATTAAGAAACTAAATTTTTTAGGTTCTGTTTTATATGTTGCTGCGCATCCTGATGATGAAAATACGCGACTGATTTCTTATATGTCTAATCAGGTAAAAGCCCGAACTGCTTATCTATCACTTACTCGTGGTGATGGCGGTCAAAATTTAATTGGTCCAGAAATAAGAGAATTACTTGGGGTAATTAGAACACAAGAATTATTAGCAGCTCGTAATACAGATGGTGGAGAACAAATGTTTACGCGTGCTAATGATTTTGGATATTCTAAACATCCTGATGAGACCTTAGCAATATGGGATAAAAAAGAAGTGCTTAATGATGTTGTTTGGGCAATAAGAAAGTTTCAACCGGATGTTATAATTAATAGATTTAACCATAGAACACCAGGAACCACGCACGGGCATCATACATCCTCTGCAATGCTAAGTGTAGAGGCTTTTGATATGGTAGCTGATAAAAAAGTATACCCTGAGCAATTACAATATGTAAATACGTGGCAACCTAAAAGACTATTCTTTAATACTTCATGGTGGTTTTACGGAAGTAGAGAAAATTTTGAAAAAGCAGATAAATCTAATTTTTTAGAGTTTGATACAGGAGTTTATTACTCGGATTTAGGGCTTTCTAATACAGAAATTGCTTCATTAAGTCGAAGTCAGCACAAATCACAAGGTTTCGGAAGCACCGGTACTCGTGGAACGCAGACCGAATATGTAGAATTAATAAAAGGGGAACTTCCTAAAGATAAAGCTAATATTTTTGATGGAATTGATACCTCTTGGAACAGAGTTAAAGGAGGAAAAGCGATTGGTGATATTTTATACGAAGTGGAAAAAAACTTTGACTTCAAAAATCCTTCAGCCTCTCTCAATCAATTGGTAAAAGCATATCAACTAATAAAACAATTAGAAGATACTCACTGGAAAACTATCAAAACCAAGGAAATAAAAGATATTATCGCAGCAGTAACCGGTCTTTATATAGAAGCTGTTGCTACAGAACCATATACTACTAAGAATAGTGAAGTAACCATTAAAATAGAAGCTATTAATCGAAGTGATGCTTCAATTCGATTAAAATCAATTGATATTTCATCACTAGGAGTTTCAGAAAATGCAGAAACAGCTTTAGAAAATAATAAAAGAAACAATTATGAACTGAAAGGTAAAATCATTTCTAGCACAAAAAATACAACTCCATATTGGTTAAACAATAAAGGAACGCTTGGTATGTATAATGTAACAGATCAAAAATTGATCGGAACACCAGAAACCAAACATCAAACGGAAGCTGTATTTAATCTTGAAATTAATGGAGTGATTATCCCTTTTCAAAAAGATATTGTTTATAAGACTAACGATCCGGTAAAAGGAGAAGTATATAAGCCTTTTGAGATTGTTCCGGCCATTTCTGCTAGTATAAAGGATAAAGTAATCATTTATGCAAATGGTCCTGCAAAACAAATTCCAGTTATTATAAAAGCTGGTGAATCTGATCTCAAAGGAACCGTTTCCTTAAAACATCCAGAAGGTTGGCAAGTATCTCCGCAAAATATTGATTTTAGTTTGGCCCAAAAAGGTGAAGAAAAAACAGTAGTATTTACACTTACAGCTCCTAAAAATCAAAGTGAAGGTCATATTTCACCAGAAATAAACATCCAAGGAAAAACATATTCTGATGAAGTAATAACAATTGATTATGATCATATTCCTTTTCAGACTGTAATATTACCTTCAGAAACAAAAGTCGTCCGATTAGATATCAAAAAGAAAGGTCAAAACATTGGATATATAGAAGGCGCTGGAGATGTAGTCCCTGAAAGTTTACAACAAATTGACTATAAAGTAACTACTATTACTCCTGAATCAATTTCTGAAGAAATATTGAGACCCTTTGACGCTATCGTTGTCGGTATACGTGCTTATAATACAGTAGAGGAATTAAAGTTCAAGCAAAAACATTTATTAGCGTATGTTAAAAATGGTGGAAATCTAATTATCCAATATAATACAAACAGAAGACTCAAAGTAACAGACAACCTAGGACCATATCCTTTGAAACTTTCAAGAGATCGTGTGACAGATGAAAATGCGACTATTAAGTTATTGGCAAATGATCATCCGGTATTGAACACTCCTAATAAAATAACGGTTAAAGATTTTGAAGGTTGGGTGCAAGAACGAGGACTATACTTTCCTAATGAATGGTCTAAAGAATATACCCCTATAATTTCTGCAAATGATAAAGGGGAATCTGAGAAAAAAGGAGCTTTGCTGATTGCAAAATATGGGAAAGGATATTATGTATATACTGGTTTAAGCTTCTTTAGAGAATTTCCTGCAGGAGTTTCTGGAGCATATCGATTGTTTGCAAATATGTTATCTTTAGGAAAATAACAACCATTATGGAAGATTCAAACACTAAATTAGTCTGGAAAAAACTATACACAATTATATTAATTGCTAATGTGTTATACTTACTTTTCTTCTATTGGGTTACGACAACTTTTTCATGATACTTTAGCACATACTTTACTTCAAAACATACACATATATATAATTAACATATGCAACTAATAGATTGGATCATACTCATAGGAACTTTATTGTTTATTGTATTATACGGTGTTTGGAAAACCAAAGGAAGTAAAAACGTTCAGGATTATATCCGTGGTGGTAATGAAGCAAAATGGTGGACTATTGGTCTATCCGTAATGGCTACTCAGGCATCTGCAATTACCTTTCTTTCTACTCCAGGACAAGCGTTTCATAGCGGAATGGGATTTGTTCAGTTTTATTTTGGACTCCCTATTGCCATGATTATTATCTGTTTAGTTTTTATTCCGCTATATCATAAATTAGAAGTATATACAGCTTATGAATATTTAGAAAGTAGATTTGATCTTAAGACTCGTACCATTACTGCATTTTTCTTTTTGATTCAAAGAGGATTAGGTGCTGGAATAACCATTTTTGCTCCTGCAATTATACTATCTGCTGTGCTAGGCTGGGATCTTACAACTCTAAACATAGTTATTGGAATATTGGTGATCATTTATACTGTTTCTGGAGGTACTAAGGCAGTAAGTGTGACACAAAAACAGCAAATGGCCATTATTTTCACAGGAATGTTTATTGCTTTTTTTCTTATAATAAGTTATCTGCCTGATGATGTAACTTTCACAAAAGCATTAGATATTGCTGGGGCTAGTGGAAAGATGGAAGTCTTAGACTTTTCTTTTGATCTTAGCAATAGATATACCGTTTGGACAGGTATTTTAGGAGGAACATTTTTAATGCTTTCTTATTTTGGAACAGATCAAAGTCAGGTACAAAGATATTTATCTGGTAAGTCTGTAAAAGAAAGTCAATTGGGGTTATTATTTAATGGACTGCTAAAAATACCGATGCAATTCTTCATATTATTGGTTGGTGTTATGGTCTTTGTTTTCTACCAATTTAATGCTGCTCCTCTCAATTTTAATCCAGCAGCATCTATAGCCATAGAAAATTCTAAATATGTTCAGGAATATGAGCAACTTGAAAATCAACTCACCGAAATTCAAAACTCTAAAGAAATCTCTATTCAAAATTATTTAAGAGAAACAGAAACTGAGCAAAAATCAAACCTTAAAAAAGAAATAATCGCTTTAGATAAATCTGAGAAAAAAACCAGAGAAGCCGCGAAAGAATTAATAGCGATGGCAGATCCCATTGTGGAAACCAATGACAAAGACTATGTTTTTATTCATTTTATACTCAATAATCTCCCTAGAGGACTTATCGGGTTATTATTGGCCGTGATATTATCGGCAGCTATGTCATCCACAGCTTCAGAACTGAATGCCCTCGCGTCCACAACAGTGATTGATTTATACAAGCGTAATATAGAAGAAGAAAAAAGTGAAAAACATTACGTTACTGCTTCTAAATTTTTTACACTTGTTTGGGGAATATTGGCGATTCTGGTCGCCTGTTTTGCGAATCTTTTTGATAATCTGATACAGTTGGTCAATATTATTGGATCCATATTTTATGGAAATGTACTGGGTATATTCTTGCTAGCATTCTTTATTAAGTATGTAAAAAGTAATGCTGTTTTTGTAGCTGCATTGATTACACAAGCCGTTATTATTTTTGTCTGGTGGCAAGATTGGCTCCCTTTTCTATGGCTCAATGCTCTTGGATGTGGAATTGTAATGTTTTTGGCAATTGTATTAGAACTTTTTATACCTACTAGTGACATTGAAGTTGAAGCGTAATAAGTATAAAGAATTGGAGCTATATACGCTTATCTAAGAAAAACATTTAATCTTATTAAATTAAAAAGATACTTTAACTCTTAAATATATTATAATAAAAAATCCACGAATATTCTTCGTGGATTTTATCATTAGTGAATTACAAATATTAAGCCATGTTTAGATTTCACAAAACAAAATTGTATCATTTACTTATTACATCTTAACATCTTCATTATTTTTCTCGTAGTTAAATAGATAGTCTATATCCATCTCCTTAACTTCTCCTAATTTTTTAAGAGCATCCATATTAACATCTTTTTTATTACCAATTACAAGCACATTATAATTTTCGCCTTTAATATTTTCGTTAAAAAATGTTTTAAGATCTGCTAACTCCATGTTCTTTATCACATTATACATTTCTTCTCGATTATCATTCTCTATACCTCTCTTTTTAAGGCTTTCATATGTCCAAAAGATATTAGATTTAGTTATTCTTTGTGCTGCAATTTTCTTTAGAGTTGCATCTTTAGCTTGGTTAAACTGCTCTTCAGCTTCTGGCATATCGGTCATTAATTCCATCATGGCATCTACTGCCTCTGGCATTTTATTAGCTTGTGTACCAATATATGCATATATCAAATCTGATTTACCTTTTTCTGAGGCATTAGCATAAGCGGAAAAAGCAGAATATGCTAATGATTTTGACTCTCTAATCTCCTGAAAAACAATTGATGACAATCCACCACCAAAATAGGTATTAAACAATCTGGAAGCTGCCATTTTTTTTGGATCAAATTCTGATCCCTTTGCTAACAATAGCATTTCACTCTGCACCATGTCATAATCAACAAAATATACGTTTCCTCCAGTTTCTTTCTGTAAATAAACCTTTTTTTCAGGGTATTCTGACAACTCAGAATTTACGGTATGATTCTTATCTAAAGAAGCGATAGCTGCATCAATATCTTTTCCGTAATAGAAGATTCTTTGTTTATAGTTACGTAATTCTTTTACCTTATCTACAAGTTCTTGCGGATTAAAACTTTGTAACTCTGATGCACTATAAATATTACGTAATCTAGAATTCTCTCCATACAGACCATAATTCATTAATCCTGTGAATAGAATATTACCTTTTTGAGTTTTACCATCTTGACGTCCTTTTAAAACTTTATCCACATATTTATTATATGTATCTTGATTAGGAACAGCATTATTCCATAAATGCTCTAATAAAACTAGTCCTTCATCTAAATTCTCCTTTAGACCAGATAAACCAACGTACGTTTTATCTTCTGAAGCAAAAACATAATAATTAATTCCAATTTTATAAAATTCTTGTTTCAATTCTTCAGGACTATATTTATCTGTCCCTAAGTAATCTAAATAGCCTGCCGCTAATGACACCTTACGATCATGATCTTTACCCATATCAAAAATGATATTAAGATCAAAAAGTTCATTATTTGGATTATCAATATAAGAAACACTCAATCCATTACTCGTTTTAATTTCTTTAATAGCTGACTTGTAATCAACATATTGAGGATTTAATTCTGGAGTATTAATTCCATTAAATTTTTTAAGAAAAATAGATTCTTTATCTCTATTTAACTCTATTGGAGTGATCCCTGGATTCTCTACTTTTACAATATTTTTATCTTCTCCTTTTCTTTTGTAGGTGACTACATAATTATCTTTATAAAAAGAGTTAGCAAAATCTACTAGTTCTTGTTTAGTGATTTTTTTTAGCTCATTTAAAAAATCAACTTTATCCTTCCAATCCTGATGGTGTATAAATGCATTATAATATGCTGAAGCTAAGGCTGTACTATTCTCATAACTTTTTGTTTGACTTAATTTTAAGTCATTAATTACTGCAGAAATCATCCAATCTTCAAACTCACCTTTTTTAAGTTTTTCGATCTCACCAAGTAATAAATCTTTTACATCGTCAAGAGTTTGATCTGCTTTTGGTGTACCATTAAAAACATGATAACCATAGTCATTCAATATAGTTGGTGAACATCCGGCGCGTTGTACTAATTGTTTTTGGTTTAGATTTAAGTCTATAAGTCCTGCATTACCATTTGCTAATATCATATCAGCAAGTGTCAATAATTTTTCTTCTTTTGTTCCTAATCCTTCAGAACGAAAAGCAACCGATATAGATTCAGCTGTTGGGCCAAAAACTTCTTTTACTATGGGGCTGGTAATCGCTTCTTCTTTTGGTAAAACTGGATGAGTAACATCTTTTCTTTTCATTTTCCCAAAAGCAACATCAACTTTTTTAATAGTACTATCAAAATCAAGATCACCAACCAGCACTACAGCCATATTATTTGGAACATAATATGTATCAAAATAATTATGAATCGCTACCATAGAAGGGTTCTTAAGATGTTCAGAAGTTCCTATTGTTTGTTGTTGTCCATAAGGGTGATTTGGAAATAATCCATCTAACATTGCAGCATACGATTTTCTAAAATCACTATCTTGCCCTCTATTAAACTCTTCGTATACAGCTTCTAACTCTGTGTGAAACAAACGTAATACCAATTGACTAAAACGTTCGCTTTCTACAGTTAACCATTTATCTAATTCATTAGCAGGTATTTTATTTTTATAGACGGTTTCTTCAAACCAGGTATGAGCGTTTGTCCCCTCTGCCCCTAAAGAATTTACCATCTTATCATATTCATTAGGAATCGATATTTTAGAAGCTTCTAAAGAAATTTCATCTATTTTTTTATAAATTTCTTTCTTTTTATCAAGATCTTTTTCTAGCCTATGTTGTTCATATAAATCCGAAATCTGTTTTAGATATACACTTTCCTTTTCAAAATCTTGTGTTCCAATTTCATCAGTACCTTTAAATACCATATGCTCTAGATAATGAGCTAATCCAGTGCTTTCTTTAGGATCATAATTGGATCCAGCTCTTACAGCAATGTAAGTCTGAATTTTAGGTTCTTCTATATTCTTACTTAAATAAACTTTAAGTCCATTATCTAAGGTGTACAATCGTAAACCAGTTGGGTCATTAGAAACTGTTTCGTAAGAAAATCCAGCAGCATCTGTATTCTTTTCTACTGTAAGTTCTTTCTCAGTATTTTTTTCTTGATTTGATGAATTCTTACAATTACTAAGTAATACTACAAAAGATAATAGTAAGAGAGATTTTAATGATTTCATTTAAATAGTTTAAGTTAATTGTCTCTTTAAAGTTCAATAAACCACAAAATGTTATTACATGTTACGGTTTTTATGAATACTTTAACAAAAGTAAAAAAACAAAAAGTCCATAAGTTAGAAAACTTATGGACAGTTGTTATTACTATATCATTAATAAAAATAGTCTAATTCATATACTATTTTAACCTAGTACTTCAGCTACTTTTTTACCAATTTCTGCAGGAGAATCCACTACATGAATTCCACATTCTCTCATAATTGCTTTCTTAGCAGCAGCAGTATCTTCACTTCCTCCAACAATTGCACCTGCATGTCCCATAGTACGTCCAGCAGGAGCAGTTTCTCCAGCAATAAAACCTACTACTGGTTTAGAAGTTCCACTCTCTTTAATCCATCTAGCAGCATCAGCTTCTAATTGTCCCCCAATTTCTCCAATCATTACAACACAACTTGTTTCTGGGTCATTGATCAGTAATTCTACAGCTTCTTTTGTAGTAGTTCCAATGATAGGATCTCCTCCAATACCAATAGCAGTAGTGATACCTAATCCTTGTTTTACAACCTGATCAGCTGCTTCATAGGTTAATGTTCCTGACTTAGAAACAATACCTACATTTCCTTTTTTAAATACAAAACCTGGCATGATACCAACTTTTGCTTCTCCCGGAGTAATCACTCCTGGACAGTTAGGACCAATCAAACGACATCCTTTTCCTTTTATATAATTAGAAGCTTTAATCATATCTGCAACAGGAATACCTTCAGTAATTGTTATAATCACTTTGATTCCTGCATCAGCAGCTTCCATAATAGCATCTGCAGCAAATGCAGGTGGCACGAAAATAATAGTAGTATCAGCTCCTACTTCCTTAACTGCATCTTCTACAGTATTAAAAACTGGTTTATCTAGATGTGTTTGTCCACCTTTACCAGGAGTTACACCTCCTACAACATTAGTACCATACTCAATCATTTGACCAGCATGAAAAGTACCTTCGCTACCTGTAAAACCTTGAACTATTATTTTAGAATCCTTATTTACTAGAACACTCATTGCGTTATGATTTTTTATATTTTTTTTGCAGTTTCAAAAGTACGGTTTTGAACACTATAGTTAAAATGAAAAATCAAAAATCTTTTTCGATTTTTTAATTATCCAATACCTTTCCCTTTTAGTTTTTAGAAAAAAAAAAACTAATTGTCACGATTTTTAAAATCTATTTAGATAAAAATGATTTTAAATTTTCTGGTGTGTTATCTCCCTGTTGACTAATCTGATATCCTCTATATAATTTACCATCTTTTAGTTCCCAAATTGCAATAAAATGAGCTATTGCTTCTTCTTTATCAGGTCTTTCTATGGTTTTAGCAACATACGTATATCGGATAGTAACCATTCCATCCTCTTCTAAAAGATGACTAATCTCACACCTAAACGTTTCGAATGAGCTGGACATCTCCTTGAACATGGTCTTAATATCATCAAAACCTTTTTTATTATAGCCAAAACTACTGTTCCAATTTAATTCTACTTCTGGATGTAAATACTCAGAAAAGGCTTCTATATTATGAATCAAATCCGTTTGATAAAAGGATTGAACCACCTCTTTTGCTATTTTACTCATTATTATTTAATTTTTCTATTATTTCAGGTATTTGCCTGATGGCAGCAATTTCTTTATATTTTTTTCTAAAATCATCCGCAGGGGTTCCAAAATAACTTTTGTTTCCTTCCAGAGATTTACTAACTCCGGATTGCGCCGAAACAATTGCCTTGGTACCAATAGTAATTCCACTAGTTACTCCCACTTGTCCCCATATCGTAACTTCATCTTCTATTATTACACATCCGGCGATACCAACTTGAGAGGCGATCAAACATTTTTTTCCGATAACAGTATCATGTCCAATATGTACCTGGTTATCAATTTTAGCCCCTTCTTTAATTGTTGTGTCTCCAGTAACTCCTCTATCTATGGTACATAAAGATCCTAAATCTACATTATCTTCTATCACAACTCTACCTCCAGAAATTAGTTTATCAAAACCTTCGGGCCGTTTTTTATAATAAAAAGCATCTGCTCCTAATACCGTTCCCGAGTGTATCGTTACATTATTTCCGATAATAGTCCCATCATATAAACTCACATTAGCATGAATAAAACAATTATCGCCTATCACTACATTATTACCAATAAAAGCATTGGGTTGGATAATAGTATTCTTTCCTATTTTTGCGCTTTCTGACACTATTGCCGTAGCCTTTTCAAAAGGCTTAAAATATGTAGTCAACGTATTAAAATCCCTAAAAGGATCATCAGAAATAAGTAACGCTTTTCCGTCAGGACAATCTACTTTCTTATTAATTAAAATAACCGTTGCTGCACTTTCTAAAGCTTTTTCATAATATTTAGGGTGATCAACAAAAACGATATCACCTGGAGTAACCACATGAATCTCGTTCATTCCTAGTACTGGAAAATCGGGTATACCAACAAATTCTGATGATATAATAGTCGCTATTTGCTTTAAGGTGTGTGCTTGAGGAAATTTCATTTTATAATTCAGAATTCAGAATATAATTTCTGAATTATTCTTTAATACGTTCTTTATAGGTTCCTTTCTCAGTTTCAACTTTGATTTTGTCACCTTCATTTATGAAAAGAGGTACCATTACTTCTGCTCCTGTCTCAACTACAGCAGGTTTAGTAGCATTAGTAGCTGTATTTCCTTTTACCCCTGGTTCTGTAGAAGAAACTTCTAAAATAACACTTGCTGGCATTTCTACCGAAAGCGGCATTTGGTCTTCCGAATTAATAATAACTGTAACTACTGCACCTTCTTTTAATAATCCAGGAGCATCTAATGCAGACTTCTCTAATGTAATTTGATTGTAATCTTCAGTATTCATAAAATGATAGGTATCACCTTCCGCATACAAAAACTGAAACTTATGTGTTTCTACTCTTACTTCATCAATTTTATGTCCAGCAGAAAACGTATTATCAATTACTTTTCCTGATGTTACGCTTTTTAACTTTGTACGCACAAAAGCAGGACCTTTACCTGGTTTTACATGTAAAAACTCAATAATCTTATATATATCGTGATTGTATTTAATACACAATCCATTTCTAATATCACTAGTACTTGCCATTGTTATTGTTGTTACTTATTCTTATTATCTAATTTCTAGAATTACTTAGTTAGAAAAATATCCTTTCATAATACCTCTCTGAGAATTCTTGATAAACTCTAAAACCTCGTCTCTCTCCGGCGTAGCTTCCATCTCTGCTTCAATAATTGCTACAGCTTGAGAATTATTATAATTACTTTGATACAAAATTCTATAAATAGATTGTATTTCTCTTATTTTTTCTGTTGTAAAACCTCTTCTTCGCAGTCCTATCGAATTTATACCAACATATGAAAGTGGTTCACGAGCTGCTTTAGCATAAGGTGGTACATCTTTTCGAACTAAAGAACCTCCTGTCACGAACGCGTGATTACCTATACTACAAAATTGCTGTACAGCTGCCATACCAGCTAAAACTACAAAATCTCCAACGTTAATATGACCTGCTAGCGTACTATTATTAGAAAATATACAATTATCGCCAACTATGCAATCATGAGCTATATGGCAGTATGCCATTATCCAACAGTTCTTCCCTATTTTGGTTTTCATTCTATCTGCTGTACCTCTATTGATAGTAACACACTCTCGGATCGTAGTATTATCACCTATTTCGGTAGTAGTATCTTCATCATTAAATTTTTTATCCTGTGGAGTGGCAGAAATAACAGCTCCGGGAAAAATACTACAGTTTTTACCAATACGAGCTCCTTCCATAATAGTTACATTGGAACCAATCCAGGTTCCTTCTCCTATAACCACATTATTATGAATCGTAGTAAACGGTTCGATGACTACATTTTTTGCAATCTTTGCTCCTGGATGAACATATGCTAAAGGCTGATTCATTGATTTGATTTTAATTTTTTAGTATAACTAATTTTAGGTAGTATACTAAATATTATTTTGATTTTACGATTTGGGCCATAAGCTCCGCTTCAGTTACTAATTTTCCATTAGCATAAGCAAAAGCTTGCATATGGCAAATTCCTCTTCTTATCGGAGTAAGCAATTCTAACTTGAATATTAGCGTATCTCCTGGCAATACTTGCTGTTTAAATTTTACCTTGTCTATTTTCATAAAATAAGTAAGATAATTTTCTGGATCCGGAACCGTACTTAAAGCCAGAATACCGCCTGTCTGCGCCATTGCTTCTACCTGCATAACTCCAGGCATAACAGGTGCTCCAGGAAAATGCCCAACAAAAAATGGTTCATTCATTGTAACATTTTTCATTCCTACGACATGCTTATCAGACATTTCTAAAATACGATCAATCAATAAAAATGGTGGTCTATGTGGAAGCATAGACATAATTTTATTGATATCCATCAAAGGTTCTTTATTAAGATCAAACTGAGGAACTTTATTACGTTTCTCAATCTTAATAATCTTCGAGAGTTTTTTGGCAAACTGAGTATTTACATAATGCCCAGGTTTATTTGCTATAATTTTTCCTTTGATACGTGTTCCTATCAGAGCCAGATCTCCTATTACATCTAACAGTTTATGTCTCGCAGCTTCGTTAGGATAATGAAGCGTAAGATTATCTAAAATTCCATTCGGTTTTATAGCAATAGCATCTTTACCAAACGCAACTTTTAGCTTTTCCATGGTACTAGGACTTAACTCCTTATCTACATATACAATTGCATTATTAAGATCTCCTCCTTTAATCAGACCATGTTCTAATAACATTTCCAGCTCATGCAAAAAACTAAATGTTCTGGCGTCAGCTATTTCTTTTTTAAATTCTGAAAGATGTTTTAATGAAGCATTTTGTGTACCCAATACTTTAGTACCAAAATCTACCATAGTCGTCACCTGATATTCATCTGATGGCATTACTATAATTTCACTTCCAGACTCTTCATCCGTATAAGAGATCACATCTTTTACGATATACTCATCTCTTTCTGCTTCTTGTTCTACAATACCAGCTTCTTCTAAAGCTTCTATAAAAAACTTACTGGAACCATCCATAATAGGCGGTTCTGAAGCATTTAGCTCTATTAAAAGATTATCAATCTCTAAACCGACACAAGCAGCAAGTACATGTTCAGATGTCTGAATACTTACACCATTCTTTTCTAGATTTGTACCTCTTTGCGTATTTACCACATAATTAGCGTCTGCCTCTATAATCGGATTCCCTTCTAAATCGACACGGCAAAACGCATATCCGTAATTCTCGGGTGCTGGTTTAAAAGTAAGTATAACTTCTTTTCCGGTATGAAGTCCAACTCCTCTGAGCTCGACTTCTTTTTGAATTGTTCTTTGTTTACTTGCAACGGAATTACTCATTGTCATTTATCTTTTTCTCAAGTTTGTATACTCTATCTACAATTTTGGGCAAATTTTTAAAATGTACATAAGATTTATTATAATCCGAGTACCCTAATGCTGGAGATCCTTGAATAGCTTCTCCGTCTTTTATATTTCTTCCTATACCAGATTGTGCCTGGATTCTAACTTTATTACCTATAATGAGGTGTCCTGCAATACCTACTTGACCACCAATCAAGCAATGTTTCCCAATTTTTGTGGATCCTGCGATTCCGGTCTGTGCGGCGATAGCAGTATGTTCTCCTATTTCTACATTATGTGCTATCTGAATCTGATTATCCAATTTAACACCTTTACGAATAATTGTGGAACCTAAAGTCGCTCTATCGATTGTTGTTCCTGCACCAACATCCACATTATCTTCTATAATAACATTACCCGTTTGTGGAACTTTAATATATTCTCCTTTCTCGTTTGGTGTAAACCCAAACCCATCAGCTCCAACGATAACTCCACTATGAATTACACAGTTGTTACCTATAACAGATTCAGAATATATTTTAGCACCAGCAAAAACAACGACATTATCTCCCAAAGTGACATTATCTCCTATATATACGTTTGGATAAATCTTGACATTTTGGCCAATATTTACATTGTCTCCTAAATAAGAAAATGCACCTAAATACATATCATCACTATACTTTGCTGTATCCGAAATAAAACTTGGTTGTTCAATACCTGTCTTATTCATCTTTACCATATTATAGTAATCTAATAACTGGGAAAATGCTTTGTAAGCATCTTCAACCCTAATTAAAGTGGTCTTTATATTAGATTCAGCTTCAAATGTTTTATCCACTATCGTAATAGACGCATCAGTAGAATAAATATATGGGGTATATTTAGGATTAGATAAGAATGTTAATGAACCTTTAGTTCCTTCTTCTATCTTTGCTAGTTTTGATACTTCGACGGTTTCATCTCCTTCGATTTCACCATTCAGTATACCTGCAATTTGTGTGGCTGTAAAAATCATTAGCAACAAAAGTATAAAAAATGTGTTAATCTATATGCTTTGGGTAACATATAAAATATTTAGTTACAGGTTTTGACAATGCCTTTAAATTAAATTGATCTGTAGCACTCACAATATCAACTATTTTACTCGACTTATATAAAATATTTATATTCTGTTTATTTTGATGATATGCTTGATTAGAAATCGTTCCTGTAAACACAAAATAACGAGCTTCTTCTGTAGAAATTTTATATTTCTCTTTAAATTCATCAACTCTTCTTTTTATTTTTTCTTCATTAAACGCCTTCTTCTTTATTTTTATTTTTAGCAAATCCCTATCAATAATCATATTACATAAGCTTCGTAAAACGAAATCATCTGATGTTGTCCATTCTTTCATTGCAGAAACAATATCATAGTCATCTAATTTTGAAAAAGTTTCCAACACATCATCGGTAAAATTATCAGCTGTTATCTTATTTTCTAAAAAGAATAAAAGCGCCTTGCTCGAACTAAGTTTTCCGCCCTGATCTACTAATTCCTTTGCTCTTTTTAATACTCTTATTAATAGACTTTCTGCAACTAAACTGGTTTTATGCAGATATACCTGCCAATACATCAGACGTCTTGCTAATAAAAATTTTTCTACTGAATATATCCCCTTTTCTTCTACTACCAATTCATCATCCACTACATTAAGCATAGTTATTAAACGTTCGCTATTTATATTTCCTTCTGCAACACCTGTATAAAAACTGTCTCGCTTTAGATAATCTAAGCGGTCCATATCTAATTGGCCCGAAATTAATTGATGAAGAAATTGACGATGATACTCGCCTTTAAAAATTTGTATTGCAAGCGTTAAACTACCGTTAAATTCTTGGTTTATTTTCTCCATAAACATCAAAGAAATAGACTCATGATTTACTTCATTAACGATGCTATGCTCCATTGCATGAGAAAAAGGTCCATGACCAATATCATGTAACAATATAGCAATACACAAAGCATCTTCTTCTTCAGAAGAAACACTAACACCCTTAAAACGAAGGACTCGCACTGCATTTTGCATTAAATGCATACAACCAAGCGCGTGATGAAAACGGGTATGATGTGCTCCTGGATATACTAAATAAGAAAGCCCCATCTGGGATATTCTTCTTAACCTCTGAAAATACCTATGCTCTATTAGATCAAAAATTAGTTCATTAGGTATCGTAATAAAACCGTAAATTGGGTCGTTTAGTATTTTAAGTTTATTTCTTTTTTTCAAGTTTACTTTACTTTTGCTAACAAATATATACGTATGAATTCACAATTACGAATTAAGCAATAGAATTATATAATGTCTATACATTTCAGAAAGTAAAACCGTAATAATTTAAAAAAGAAACAGTCAATAAGACAGATAAGATGGTCTCTAGATTGAAGAAAAATTTTATTCTCAAATCATATATCATTTTATATTAATAAATAGCATAAAAAAACAGCCTTATAATGAGCAATATAAAGATACTTTGGGTAGATGATGAAATTGATTTACTAAAACCACATATTCTATTCTTAGAAAAGAAAAATTATGAAGTAACCAAATGCCAAAGTGGAACTGAGGCTCTTGAGACGTTAGAAGAAAATAATTTTGACATTGTTTTTCTTGATGAGAATATGCCAGGACTTTCGGGAATTGATACACTAGCAGAAATCAAGGAGAAGAATGATAGTCTTCCTGTAGTGATGATCACCAAAAGTGAGGAAGAATATATCATGGAAGAAGCGATAGGAAGTAAAATTGCGGATTACCTTATTAAACCCGTTAATCCTAATCAAATATTATTAAGTCTAAAAAAGAATCTAGACCACTCTAGATTAGTTTCTGAAAAAACAACTTCTAACTATCAACAAGAATTTAGAAAAATAGCTATGGATATGGCTATGGTAAATTCTTACTCGACGTGGGTGGAGTTATATCAAAAGTTAGTATACTGGGAAATTCAACTAGAAGATATTGAAGACACAGGTATGTTCGAAATTTTAGAATCTCAGAAAGTCGAAGCCAATTCTCAGTTCTGTAAGTTTATTGACAAAAACTATCCAGATTGGTTTACTGGTGATGATGATACACCAATTATGTCTCACACATTATTTAAACAAAAGGTAGTTCCTGAAATCAGTAAAGACCAACCTACGCTATTTATCGTTATTGATAATCTCAGGTATGATCAATGGAAAGCTTTTGAACCGATCGTAAATAATTACTATAAGAAAGAAGAAGAAATTTCATATTGTAGTATTCTGCCAACTGCTACCCAATATGCGCGTAATGCTATTTTCTCGGGTCTAATGCCTGCAGATATGAAAAAACGACACCCAGATCTTTGGTTAGATGATACTGACGAGGGTGGTAAAAATATGCATGAAAATGAATTTCTTACTGCGCAATTACAAAGGCTTGGCTTAGACATTAAGCACGAGTACTACAAAATAACTAATGAACGATCCGGTAAAACACTAGCAGCTAATTTTAAAGGATTAAAAGATAATGATCTTACTGTAGTTGTTTACAATTTTGTGGATATGCTATCTCATAGTAAAACAGAAATGGAAGTAATCAAAGAATTAGCTTCTAATGATAAATCCTATAGATCCCTAACTCAAAGTTGGTTTAAGAACTCTCCTTTATTAGATATGATTCAGCAAGCGCAACAGATGGGGTTCAAATTAATAATAACCACAGACCACGGAACTATTAATGTAAAAAACCCTTCAAAAGTTATTGGTGATAAAAACACCAGTCTGAACTTGAGATACAAAACTGGTAAAAGCCTTACTTATGAAAACAAAGAAGTACTGGCCGCTACGAACCCTAAATCAATACATCTCCCATCTATAAATATGAGTAGTTCATTTATATTTGCTAAAGGAGATTATTTCTTTGCCTATCCAAATAACTATAATCACTATGTGAGTTATTACAGAAATACCTACCAGCACGGAGGAGTTTCTTTAGAAGAAATGATTATACCATTTGTAGTATTGAATCCAAGGTAATAGTTAACATATTAGTAAATCCTATTAAGTATGCAATGCTTTAAACATAATCATTGCATACTTAATAATATACAAACTATATATCATAGTGAAAATAACCTATACTCTAGACGAACTTTCGCAAACTGCACAGCATATTATTAAGAATGCTAAAAGTAAAAAATTACTATTTAACGCGGCAATGGGTGTTGGTAAAACAACATTGATTAAAGAAATTTGTAAACAATTAGGAGTCTCTGATACAATTTCTAGTCCTACTTATTCTTTAGTGAATGAGTATAAAGGAGATCAACATACTATTTATCATTTTGATTTTTATAGAATACAAGATGAAGAAGAGGCTTATGATATTGGTTTTGAAGAATACCTCGATACAGATGCCTGGATATTTATAGAATGGCCAGATAGAATCTCCAATTTATTACCCGAAGACTGTACTAAAATAAAAATAGAACTTCTCGACGATGGTAAAAGAGTACTTTCATTAGGGTAAAAATATGTTAAAAAAGTCGTTTTAGTAAAATTTAACAGAGTTACTCTTTTTCTTACAATAATAATGAACTATTTTTATTGTTGATTTTTACTAGTACTTAATCGACTAAAATATGGTTTTTGACAGAAATAACGTAGCGACTTTACTTTTTCTCAGTAATAAAAACAGCTTGTTACAGCTCGCGAAATTACAATTTTTTTGAATTGAACAGTCACTTGATTTTCATCTAAGTTTGAGGTATAACTAATTTAAACCCTATAACGATGAAAATCACAACAACTATTTTTTTCAGCTTTTTCTTTACCCTAGCAACCTACATGATCTCCGATGTAGATGAAAACAACCTGACAAAACCCTATCCCTCAACCACACAAAATGACAACACCCAGCAAGGAACAACAACCCCAAAATCAATGTCAGCCCCAAAAACCAAAATTAAAGTACCTAAAAATAAGTAGTCTGATTGTTTTCTTGATAGCAACTGTACCTTTCTTATTCTACATAAATGATATTTTCCCGGATGGAGCCATCTGGGAAAATTCTTTTTTCACCTATCAAAGTAAATATTACGAAAGCGTTAATGTATTTGTATGGGTGCTTTTAGGTAAATTCATTCCGTTAACTCTTTTTATCATTTGGTTTTTTACCTGCAAACACTGGTGGTATCCTGTAATTCTAATACCCATTACGCTATACTCTTTTCAGCTTATTTCATTAATATTAGAAGATTCTCAGATTATAGATGAAAACGAAATATTTTATCTTATACCAGTGCCGGTAATTATTTTGAGCGTAGTATATACAATTAGAACAAAAATATTTGACAAAATTCATGGGATTGATTTATCAGAATTAAACACTTTTAATAAATCGAACAAAAAGTCCTGGTGGAACAGACTTAGGTAATTATAGAGTTATATAAATTACGACTATTTAATATATCGGAGGTTTATTTACATAATTCTATATTTAATATAAGAGCCTTTACAAATACAGTAATACTAAATTTGCATACTATCCATTTTTATTCGTAATTTGAGATATAGAAGATCACACAAATGAGCAAACCAACCTCTCCTTTTACCAAAGAGCAACTCTTGCCACAAGAGGAAATGATAGAAGTAGCACGTAAAAAAGGAAAACTCTTTATAGGCATCCCTAAAGAAACAAGTTATCAAGAGAAACGTGTATGCCTAACTCCAGACGCAGTAGCAGCGCTTACCGCACACGGGCATAGAGTATTGATCGAGTCTAATGCCGGAATAGGTGCTAGTTTTACAGACAATGAGTATAGTGAAGCCGGAGCAGAAATTACTAACGATACCAAAAAAGTCTTTGGATGCCCAATTATTCTGAAAGTAGAACCACCTTCTATAGAAGAATTGACACATATTAATCCGCAAGCTGTATTAATCTCAGCATTACAGCTAAAAACACAGTCTAAGGATTATTTTCAGGAACTCGCCAAAAAAAGAATTACAGCTCTTGGATTCGAATTTATTCGTGATGCAGATGGCGCATATCCTGCTGTTCGTGCATTAAGCGAGATAGCAGGCACGGCAGCTGTATTAATTGCCTCTGAATTAATGAGTAGCGCTACCCATGGTTCTGGGTTGATGATGGGTAATATAAGCGGTGTACCGCCTGTAGAGGTAGTGATTATTGGTGCCGGCACCGTAGGTGAATTTGCGGCACGCTCTGCCATTGGACTAGGAGCTAATGTAAAAGTATTTGACAACTCCATTACTAAATTGAGATGTATTCAGACAAATATTGGAAGACCATTATATACCTCTACAATACAACCCAAAAACTTATTAAAAGCTCTAAGACGTTGTGATGTTGTCATTGGTGCAGTTAGAGGAAAAAACAGATCGCCTATTATTGTATCAGAAACAATGGTAGAACGCATGAAAACCGGTGCCGTCGTTATAGACGTAAGTATCGACATGGGCGGTTGTTTCGAAACAAGTGAAGTTACTTCTCATGATCATCCTACTTTCGAAAAACATGGAGTAGTACATTATTGTGTACCAAACATTCCCTCCCGCTATGCAAAAACGTCATCATTATCTATTAGTAATATATTTACACCGTATATCCTGCAGATTGGTGAAGAAGGAGGTATTGAAAATGCAGTACGTTTTGACCGTGGATTAAAAAGTGGATTATATTTCTATCACGGTATTCTAACAAGCAAATCTATTGCGGACTGGTTTGATTTATCGTATAGAGATATTAATTTGTTGATTTTATAATATTTGAGATGCAAACTAGGTAGCTAAAAAAACACACAAACTCTAATACTCCCAAACTCCCAAACTTTCATTACTTTTGGACACTGAATTTTTATAGCACATGAAAATAGCGCATCGACTGGGATTTTACTTTTTTGGATTTATTATTGGATTATTTCTGTTGTTCTTCTTTTTAGGAGGAAAAAAGGCTTCCTGTGACTACACTCCTACTGCTCGTGTATTAAAAAACATCAGAATTAAGGAACGTGTCTTTTCTGAAGAAGTACTTGCTGTTATGCAAAACTACAGTATTGATACGGCAGATATCTCTAATATTCTAAAATCAGGAGATGTAGATTTCGGAAAAAGTAACACCGATTTAGATTCTTGTAACACCTATTTTATAGAAGGTGAAGCCAAAACAAAAACTATAGGATTGCTTATTGCTAATTGTGATTCTATTGCAAGGGTGAATACTTTGGAGATTTTAAAGTAATTATAGTTTTCTGCTCATCACCCAAAAATCAAAATCCTCTTTACCAATATTAAAAGAATGTTCTCCTACAATTGTATATAAATTTCTTTCATAAAAGCGCACTGCTTTTTCATTAGACTTTAAAACGGACAACCAGATATACTCACTATTATTACTTATCGCTTTATCAAATATTAACTGGTTTAATTGAGCCCCTATTCCCATAGATAAATATTCTTTTAATATATATATCTTTTGCAGCTTACATCCTTTTGAAGATTCCACAAACTCTGAAGATGAATTCAATTGAATCTTAGCATAGCCAACAGCTGATTTTCCATAATAAGCTACCCAATATACATTATGTAGCTTGACAATACTACTTTTTAACTTTTCGATGGAAAACGTATGATCGAGATAATCAGTAAGATCTTTTCTATCACCAAAAAGATGCCCAAATGATTGATCGAAAGTCTTTTTACCTAAAAAGGAAATTTCAAGAACATCATCTATTGTTCCTATTTTTACGTGAACACTCATATTTTTATCTTTTTCTAGATTCAATATGTCTAAACCTATCCTGTACTTCTTTGTAAATTTCATAATCTACAGGTTTATGAATAATTTTAGTACTTATAGGATATTTTTCTAAAAGATGAGATGGTCTCGTGGGTCTTTTGGTAAAACCTCCTCCACAATTGGGGCATACATTATGCAAAATAGAATCAACACAATCTTTACAAAAGGTACACTCAAAAGTACATATCATTGCTTCTTTACTATCATTGGACAATGATTTATTACAGTTTTCACAAGTTGGTCTTATTTCTAACATATGAATGAAATTACGAATTAAAAATTAACCTTTACTTTTCACATACTTCAATACCGCATCAGGGATTTCAATATCATCTTGCAAATCTGCATCAGTAATTGGATCGCTTGCTACTTGTCTAATTGGTATCACACCAGCCCAAATAGGTAAGCTATGATCTTCTTTTTCATCAACAACTCCTTCTGCTCTAACTTTAGCTGAAGCTGCTTCGATCTTAATTGCCATTACCAATGTGGCGTTAAATTCTTTATCGTTTGGCCGTCTAACATTATCCCAATGTTCAGGAACCATATGATTAAGAATACAGGCTAAAGCATCCATCTTCTCTATCGGATCATCTACTTTACGAACTTTTCCAAAGACATTTACAGATCGATAATTGGCTGAATGATGAAATGCAGAACGAGCTAAGACCAATCCATCTAAATGAGTAACCGAAATACTAGCGTTCCCAGCATCTAATAAATTAGTGATCATTCTATTTTTTAGTGACCCATGGATGTAGATAGTATCTCCTTCTCTACCATAAGCAGTTGGAATCACAATCGCATTATTTTGCCACACATAACCTACATGGCATAAAAATGCATCATCCAGAATTCTATTAATTTCTTCTACATTATAATTCGCTCTTTTCGATCCTCTTATTACTTTATTGAGCGGTGTTACTTGATATTCTGACATTACCTATTCGTTTTTTGATTTAAACCAAAATTAGTAGTTTTATGGTGTGTTAAACTAATCCAGTTTATATATTATGAGTAGTCCGGCTATATTTCCTTTTAAAAGTAACATTGATTTAGATAGAAACTCTAATCGTCATCTTTATTTACAATTATGTGATCAGATGATTGGTTTTATTAAATCAGGTAAACTGGCTCCTTCATCAAAACTCCCCGGATCCCGAAAACTATCTGAGGATCTTAGTATTCACCGTAAAACAGTTATCGCTGCTTATGACGAACTAATGTCTCAAGGTTGGATAGAAAGTATTCCGGCTAGAGGCACCTTCGTAAGTCAGGATTTACCTATTGTAAATCCTAAAAAACTAAAAGATTTCTCTACTATTATAGATACTAAAAACACAGCTGGTTTTAATTTCAAAAAACGAAAACACCTTATAAGAAAAGGAATAAAAACTTTACTGATTGCACTAAAAATAGATGATGGAGTTCCGGATCATCGGTTAGCTCCAATTGAGGATATTGCTAAAATCTATAGAAACATCACTAAAAAAGCACATCATAAAGAGCTACTTATGTATGGAGACATATACGGAAATATTAATTTACGTAAGGCATTAGTCATTTACCTTAACCAAACCAGAGGATTAAAAATAACTGTAGATAACATCCTAATCACCAGAGGAAGTCAAATGGGCATCTATCTAGCTAGTCAATTACTATTAAATGACAAAAAAACTATTATCACAGGAAACACAAACTATATGACCGCCGATAATACGTTTACAGAAGCTGGGGGAATTATAAAACGTGTTTCTGTTGATGCGCAAGGGATTAATACTAATGAAATCGAAACAATCTGTAAAGAAGAATCAATTAGTACTATATACGTAACATCACATCATCATCACCCTACTACTGTTACCTTATCAGCAGAAAGACGTATGCACTTATTAGCTTTAGCACAACAGTATAAATTTGCAATTATAGAAGATGATTATGATTATGATTTTCATTACAGCAATGCTCCTATCCTTCCATTAGCAAGTAATGATACAGATGGAAACGTTATCTACATTGGTGGTTTCACCAAGATTATTGCTCCAGCACTTCGTATTGGGTATTTCATCGCTCCAAAAGAGGTAGTAGATGAAGCTGCAAGATTAAGACGAATTCTGGACAGGCAAGGCGATACTTTATTAGAACAAACGCTAGCAAGAATGATTAGTAATGGTGATGTACAAAGACATAGTAACAAAGTGAGAAGAATTTATAAAGCACGTAGAGATTTATTCTGTAAACTATTACAGAATAAACTGGGAGATTTTTTCGATTTTGAAATCCCTAAAGGCGGAATGGCAGTTTGGTTACAACTAAAAAAACCATATCATTGGGACTTAATAATTTCTGCAGCACAGAAACAAAATCTAGTTTTTATAAACGATTGGAAACGATATGATAACAACAATAGTGGTCACAATGGTTTTAGAATAGGATTTGCTGCCTTAAACGAAGAAGAAATTATAGAAGTTATCGAGAAATTAGCGGAAATTATACCAAATACCATAGAAAAATAAAGTTAATATTTTATATCCCTAGGAATTTTTAAAATTATCAATATACCATTCATAAGATGAAAAAATGGTACTATAAAAACCAAAACTACAAATAGGTTTTTAAGCAATAAATCATATGTGGTAGTCTTCAGAACATATAACAAACAATTAACAAGAATTATTATAAATATTTACCAAAGCAAACCAATTTATAATATATCAACATGAAAACCAAAAAACTTATACGCGAATAAATATTGAATTCACTTTTGAAAATCTTATGCTTCTATTTTCTTTCAACATCATTAAGATCGAAATATAGGTTAATAGCGAATCGATATGTATTCATCGTGCATCTATAAGAAACTGTTCCTATTAGTTATTTTACCAAACTATAACTTAACTCCTTTGAATCTTTTCTATTCGACACTATAGTGTATCGCATTTATATATCAATTTTTATTTCATCTGATTCCAAATATGATTTAATCATATAGTACATCAATAGAAAATTTTCAAAAGCAATCATAACAGATTTTGTTGGGATATACAATTAGTAAAGGGAAAAATCTAATCAAACCAAACACAATCATTATGAAAAAAAAACTCATTAAATTAATAAGGAAATGTTTCCTTTTGCTCCTATTCACAGCATTTGTGGGTATCACTCAAACAAATGCACAACAAATCATCAAAGGACAAGTGATTGGCGAAGATGACGTAGGTATTCCAGGAGTTAATGTCCTTGTAGAAGGAACTAATACTGGAGAAATAACAGATTTTGATGGAAATTTCACCATTACTGCTTCGACAGGTAACACTCTTATTGTTTCTTTTCTAGGTTTTATTACACAAAAAATAGTTATTAGCAATCAAACCAATTTTACTATAAAATTATTAACCGATGTAGAGTCTTTAGATGATGTAATTGTTATAGGATATGGTAGTGTTAAGAAAAGTGATCTTACCGGTTCTGTTTCTCAAGTAACTGCTAGATCATTCGAAGATCAACCACTCGCTAGATTAGAAGAAGCCCTACAAGGACGAGCATCTGGGGTTACCGTTGCCAAAGCTAATGGATCACCAGGAGGCGCTATAAAGGTAAGAATCCGAGGTGTTAACTCTATTACCGGGAATAATGATCCTTTAATAGTTATCGATGGTTTTATTGGTGGAGATTTAAGTACATTAAATCCTAATGACATTGCATCACTCGATGTATTAAAGGATGCTTCTGCAACCGCTATATATGGTTCTAGAGGTTCTAATGGTGTTGTGCTAGTTACAACCAAAAAAGGAAAAGGAAAAACAAAAGTAAACGTAGACTATTTCACAACAATTTCCACAGTTCCTGAATTACTTCCTACACTTGGGGCTGCAGATTTCGCAAGATTGGAAAATAGCAGAAGAATACGAGGAGGAGGAAATGAAATTTTTACAGCTGCCGAGATTTCCGAGTTTGAATCTAATGGAGGCACTAATTATCAGGATGAAATTCTTAAAACCGGAATTACCCAAAATCTTCAGCTATCTGCTAGCGGTTCTGAAGGTAAAATTGGATATTTTATATCAGGAAATTATGTTAATCAAGAAGGTATTGTTATTAACACAAATTACGAACGATATTCACTCCGTTCCAACTTGAATGCTGAATTATCTAAAAAAGTAAAAGTAGGGCTTAATGTCTATGGAAGTAGAACAACTACCTTAAATAACCTCAATACATTTCAGCGATTTCAAGGAAGTGCTATTTTACATGCGCTGACTTGGGACCCTACTACTCCAATTCGAGATGAAGACGGTGCTTTTAATAACGTATCAGAACAAAATTTAGCTTCTCTTAATTACAATCCTGTTGCCAATCTTTCTCTTGCTAATCTTGAGAATATTAGTGATCGTCTAGATATAAATTTAAATATTAGTTATAACATATTTAAAAACACGAACTATACATTAGTTGCAGGGGTTACTACATTTAATTCGTCTAGTGAGAACTATAGAACATTTAGAGTAGACCCTCCATCGGTAAGTTTTGGAAATAATAAAAACACTACGCATCAAGTTAGTAATATTCTGACTTGGGCAAAGGAGTTTGGTAATCATAATATTAAAGCAACTGGAGTTTATGAATTTTCCGGTATTCAAGCTCGTTTTAATGGGTATCGTGGTGATAGACTGGAAGTACCAGGAGGTTTTTATTTTGTAGAAACTGCACCAGGATCAGGTCAATTTGCTTTTAACAACTTTACTGAAAGAGCTATTCAATCATTAGTCGCTAGAGCAGAATATATTTATGATAAATCGTTGTTTTTTACAGGAACAATTCGTCAGGATGCAGCTTCTGTATTTGCACCAGATAATAGAGTAAGTTATTATCCTTCGGCAGCACTTGCCTATTCATTCAATAAACTTGGTTTTATAGAAAATAGTGATGTATTCAATTCTTTAAAACTAAGGGCTGGTTGGGGACAAGTAGGAAATCAAGAAATCCCTCCTTATTCCCAATTTCCTAGTGTATTGAATGCTGGATTCTCTTTTGATGGCACACAAATTCTTCCTGGAGTTGCTCCTGATAGTTTTGGTAATGCTGATATTAAATGGGAAACTACCACACAAACCAATGTTGGTCTTGACCTTGGCTTTTTTAATGGTCGCGTTAACCTATCTATTGATGCATATCAAAAAAATACAGAAGATTTGCTTTTACGAGAGCCTGTTGATGATACAAACGGAGGAGGAACTATTCTAAAAAATATTGGAGAAGTTGAAAATCAAGGAGTGGATATTTCTATTTCTGGAGATATCATACGTACTGATAATTTTAATTGGAACTCTAACTTTAATATTTCTTTTATAAAAAACAAAGTAATAGATTTAGGAGGAGTAGACGAAATCGAAGGAACTTTTGGGAGTATTGATGGGAGAAGTAGAACCTGGAATATCATTCAAAAAGGAGAACCACTAGGCCAGTTTAATGGAGCCACCTTTTTAGGAACCTGGAAGACCTCTGAAGCTGCAGAAGCTGCGACATTTTCAAGAATTCCTGGTGATGCTAAATATTTAAGAGATGAAAATGGAGAAATAGTATTTGGGGTAATTGGTAATGGTACGCCTACACTGACTTGGGGTTTTAATAATTCTTTAAGCTATAAGAATTGGGATCTAAACATATTCTTTCAGGGAGTACACGGGTTTGATGTATTAAATGCTGTACAAGGTGTAATTGTAGGTAATACTGGAAATCAAAGAAGTTTCTTGGCTGTTGAACAATTAAACCAATGGACTCCAGAAAATGAAACAGATATTCCTGCTGGTGGTGATAACGAGGCTGGCTCAACACGTTTTGTGGAAAAAGGAGATTTTATTAGGTTAAGTAATCTCACTTTGGGATATACTTTACCAAGTTCAGAGCTTTTAGATGGTAGTACCATAAAACTTTATCTAACAGGTCAAAATCTATTTTTGATTACCGATTATAGTGGTTATGATCCAGAAAGTACATCAAGATCCGCTAGCAATCAAGGAGCCGAAAACGTAGATGTTGCTGCAGGTATTAATGCAGGAGCATATCCGAATCCAAGGTCATTCATATTTGGAGTGAAAGTTGGATTTTAACAATAAAAAAATAAATTTTATGAAAACAACATATTTCAAAAATCGGTTAAGAACAAGATACTTACTTGCATTTCTGATGATTGCATCTATTTTTCAGAGTTGTGCAGAACTTGACGAAGATCCTTCCGTAAGTCAATTAGCTCCTGGAGCCTATTCTAATTTACAGGAATTAAACTTAGGAGTTAACGGTATGTATGCCAGATTGCAAGATGCTACTTGGATGACTACTTTTTATGCCCCTGCTTGGGGAGGTGATGATATCACCACTCATTTTGCCAGTAACAAAGCAGAATTTAGAGAATTTGATCAACGATCTGTCTCCTCCATAAATTCTAGAATTGCCAATAACTATAGAGCTATTTATGTGGTAATCCGAGCTGCAAATACCATTTTGGTCAATTCGGAAGGATTAGAAACTCCGGGAGAAGATGATGTAAAGGATAGGCTTTTAGGTGAAGTCTATTTTATAAGAGCTACAATGTTTCATCATTTGGCACGTATTCATGGACGAATTGCATTACCGCTTGTACCTGATCCAACAGCACAACTAAGCCGAGCAAGTCAAGAGGAAGTATACAGTCAGATAGAATCAGATTATTTAGAAGCAGAAAGCTTATTACCAGAAATATACCCTGGAGTGCAGGCGGGTGCTCCAAGACCCAATAGTGGTTCTGCCAGAGGAATGTTAGCCAGACTTTATCTAGATTGGGCTGGTTTCCCAGAAAAAGATAATAGTAAATATGCAGATGCAGCTACAAGTGCAAAACAAGTTATGGATAATAATTCAGGACACGGTTTTGAATTGTTAGATGACCTAGAAGATTTATGGAAATTAGAAAATAGATTTAATAATGAATCTGTTTGGACAATCCCCTATTGCAGAAGTTGCGGTCAGGCAAATCGTAAATTCGGTAAACTAGGAAATCCATCAGATCTATCAGGATGGCAAGAAACATTTGCTGAAATCAGATTCTTTGAAGACTTTCCCGAAGGTGCTAGAAAAGAAGCTACCTATAGAACAGACCACGACTGGGAAAACTTTAATGATCAACCAACACCTGTTTTCAAGAAAATCGCAGGCCCTATTGAAGACAATCTAGCTCCTGATTTCCAAACAGATAGAAATGATTTCTTTATAAGATATGCAGAAATACTATTGATCTATGCAGAAGCTTCTGCCCGATCTGGTGCTATTACGCCAGAAGCCTGGGAAGCTCTTAATATGATCAGGAGACGTGCTGAAGGATTGCCTTATAATACTCCAGATCCAAGTGTCGATGTTACTTCAGGTGATTTAGCAGAATTAGCCTTTATGGAAAGAAAATGGGAATTTGCAGGAGAATATCTACGTTGGAATGATTTGGTTCGTATGGAACGCGTCGACCAGGCACTTTCTAATAGAGATCCTCAAACATCCATGAATGCGGATGGTGCGTTATTAACTCAATTTAACCCGATAACCGGTTCTCTGAGCACAGATAATTATTTTTCTCCGCTTCCACAATTAGAAGTAGATCGAAATCCTAATTTAGCAAACTAACATCTATTTATTAGCCACTTTAAGAGCGCAGCAGTAAGGTTTCATCAATTTTACTGTTGTGTTTTTAAAAGAATCCAAGATTATTGATAAAATAATTCAAAATAAGTAGTAGCATATTATGTAAATAACACACATAAAAATGAACTTATCACATCTCATAAAAACTCTCTTTATATATGGTTTAATTATAATAAACTTTATTTCTTGCTCCAAGTCAAAAAATAATCACGCAGTTTCAGAAAATAGCATGAAAAAAGAGAAGTTATTTACATTACTTCATCCCGATCATACAGGTATTCATTTTGAAAACAAACTGTTAGAAACAGTTGCTTCTAATTATTATCAGTACATGTATACCTACATTGGCGGGGGCGTCGCATCTGCTGATTTTAATAATGATGGGTTGATCGACTTGTTTTTTACTTCCAATACCTTTGACAATAAATTGTATCTCAATAAAGGCAATTTTAAGTTTGAAGACATTACAATAAAAGCAGGAATATCCAAAAGAGAAGGCTTTGATACTGGAGTAACAGTAGCTGATGTAAATAATGATGGTTTTTTAGATATTTATATATCCCGTGGTGGATGGCAAGATGAAGATAATAAGTTTGCCAATATGCTTTATATCAATAATGGTCCTTCAGCAGGTTCAGGAACCCTAACATTTACGGAGAAAGCAGAGGAATTAGGCTTAGCCGATACCAACAGAACCATACAGGCTACTTTTTTTGATTATGATAATGATAATGATTTAGATGTTTACATTTCGAACACTCCAGATGTCACTGACAGAGCAAAAATTGTTAATTTAGAAGCAATTCAGAAAGATCCTAAAACATTAGCACTTAAAGGAAGTGACAGGCTTTATAACAATGATGGTACTGGTCATTTTACAGATGTTTCAGAACAATCAGGTTTGATCTTTGATATAGGTTTTGGCCTTAATCCGCAGGTAGGTGATCTTACTAATGACGGGTTTCTTGATATTTATGTATGTAATGATTTTAATGTTCCGGATCTTGCATATATTAATAATGGAGATGGTACATTCACAGAGTCTAGAGATACACTATTAAAACACATGTCTTTTAATAGTATGGGAAGTGATATTGCCGATATGAATAACGATGGATTATCTGATTTAATGACCTTAGATATGAATCCAGAAGATTATGTGCGATCTAAAACTACGATGGCAATGACATCAATTGAAAACTTTGATGCAATGGTTTCTAGTGGATATCACCATCAGTATATGCATAATATGCTACAAATCAATAACGGTAATAATACCTTTAGTGAGATTGCTAATATGGCAGGTGTCGCCAATACAGATTGGAGCTGGTCATTAATAGCAGCCGATTTTGATCTGGATGGTCATAAAGATATCTACGTCACTAACGGAGTGTATAGAGATGTTATTGATCGCGACAAAAACAATGAAATACTTCAGATGTTAAGAAAAAACCAAAGAAAACCTACTCCGGAGGATTTCTTGTCCTTTTCAAAAATGTTACCCCAACAAAAACTAACAAATTACTTCTATAAAAATAATGGAGACCTAACATTTGAAAACACTACTGCTACCTGGAATGACTCCTCTCCTACTTTTTCTAATGGAGCTATTTATGCAGATCTAGATAATGATGGAGATTTGGATATAGTCGTAAATAACATAAATGAAAAGGCAACCATTCTAAAAAACAATGCAGTTGAACTCCATAATGATCATTTCCTAAAGGTTTCCCTAAAAGGTCCAGAGAAAAACAAATTCGGAATTGGTGCGCAAGTAAAAGTGTATCTATCCGACAATAAAATACAATCTCGTCAATTAATAAACACACGAGGATTTTTATCCTCTGTCTCCAATATATTACATTTTGGATTTCAGAAAAACGACTCCATACAAAAAGTAGAAATCATCTGGCCAGATCGAAAGACTCAAGAGTTATCAAAAATCAAAGCAAATCAATCCATATCTTTTGATTACACCAATGCTTCATATACGGAAAAACATACTTCAAAAGATATCGACAACAATACGATCTTTAATTCAGTTACTTCCTCTTTTCGTCATACCGAAATTCCGTTTAACGACTATAAACTGCAGGTTTTATTACCTCATAAATTATCACAAACTGGGCCTGCAATTGCCAAGGCAGATATAAATAATGATGGTATCGAAGATATCTTTATAGGTGGCGCTCATACGCAAACAGGACAATTACTTATAGGCAATAAAAAAGGAGGATTCAGTCCACAAACTATAACTGACTTTAAAAAAGATAAACAAAAAGAAGATATAGCAGCTTGTTTTTTTGATGCTGATCAAGATGGGGATCAAGATTTATATGTGGTTAGTGGTAGTTATGAATTTAGTAATAAACCAAAACTACTACAAGACAGATTATATCTTAATAATGGACAAGGAAACTTTTCAAAAGCAGAAAACAAACTACCAGAATTGATCACTGCGGGATCTGTAGTTACTCCCTGTGATTATGATAGCGATGGAGATATCGATTTATTTGTAGGTGGCAGAGTCATTCCTGGTAAATATCCATATGCACCAATAAGCTATTTACTTATTAATACTAATGGAAAATTCTCGATTAACACTACGGAGTTTGCTCCAGAATTAGAAAATATTGGTATGGTTACAGATGCTGTATGGAAAGACATCAATGGAGATAAACGACCTGACCTAATCGTTACTGGCGAATGGATGGGAATCGAAGTGTTTATCAATAAAAACAATACATTATCTAAAAGTGACCAATATCAAACCTTATCCGCGACTACCGGTTGGTGGAATACCATTAAAGCTGTAGATGTGGATAATGACGGAGATCAAGATATTATTGCGGGTAATCTAGGTTTAAATTATAAATTTCATGCTTCAGAAAAAAAGCCCTTTCATATCTATACACGTGATTTTGATTTTAATGGTAACGAAGATATTATACTAGCTAAACACTATAAGGACAAACAAGTACCAGTAAGAGGAAAAGTCTGTACGGCACAGCAAATCCCACATTTATCTAAAAAAATCCCTACGTATAGTGAATTTGCGAATAGTGACCTTGAAGGTATTCTAGGTAAATCTGTAAAATCTGCACTACATTATCAAGCAACTGAATTCCGTTCCGGAATCTTTTTTAATGATGGAGCAGGATCCTATACCTTCTCTCCATTTTCTAATGAGATGCAGAAATCTCCCATCAATAGTATACTTTTTGAAGACTTTGATGGAGATCAAAAAAAGGACCTATTACTAGCTGGGAACAATTACCAATCCGAAGTAGAAACTACCAGATCTGATGCGGGTATCGGTTTTTTCTTAAAAGGAAATTCGAAAGGAAAATTCTCATATATCCCGAATATAAAATCAGGTTTTTATGCTGATAAAGATGTAAGACATATGATATCTATCAAAACTTCTAATGGAAAACAAGTATGGGTTGTTAATAATAATGATCAGGTGGATGTATTTAAGAAAAATAATAAATAACCTGGGTTAGATTATTGATCTAGTTACATAATTTTTAAAAAAAAGAGGCTGTCTGAAAAGTATTAGGAATTCTGGATTGTCAGTCTGAGCTTGTCGAAAACATTTTGAAAATCAAGACATTAAAAACTTCGACAGGCTCAGTTTGACAGGAATACGATACTTTTCAGACAGCCTCATTAAAAGTTCTTCTTTATAATTTAATAATTACTTTATTGAAATACGTTCTGTATACACATTGTCTTTTTTATCCCTAAACTGAAGTATATAGAGTCCTTGAGAAAAACCAGCAGTCGAAATACTGAAATCCGCACTACTATTTACACTTACTTTTTTCTTAATTCTACCTATCATATCAATAATCATTATTTCTCCATTCATTTTTTCTTTAATAGAAAAATTGATATTATTTATTACAGGATTAGGCCAAACCTGGAATACACGATTGGTTTCCAATAAATCCGTTCTATCCACTGTTTGATAACCCTTTCTTTTAGTCGAAGCAGTAAGGATGCGACTAGTACTTGTTCCTGTTTTAAGACTTACATCATCAAAATAACCATCATTCGACCTACCACTATTGCGCTGACTCAATAAAACTACTCTAATCTTACGTGTTCCAAAAGGAGCAAATCTCACATCATTTATTTGTTCCCAATTGCCGCTATTATTTCTCCAATTACTATCAAAAACTGCTAACACGTTATCGTTATTATCCCTATACTCTACTTTGCTTCTACTTCTATCTTGACCACTATACGATCTTACAAAACCATTAAACAAGAAGGATTGCTTACCTGCGTCTATATTGTCTGCATATTGTCCCACAGCTATCTCCTGATAAACTTCTCCTGTACTAGAATTACCAAACCAAAAGATATAGTTACCACGCTGAGCACTTGGATACCCATTTCGTCCACCCTGAATACTTTTTTGACTACCTGATACTTGAGTCCAGGAACTAAGATTACTTTGTTCTGCACTACCCTGTAGAAGTAGATTATCACCATAACTCACATCACCATCATTATTATCAGTTTCTGGCAAACTATATGTCACCATGGCTGCACGATGATCGCTAGTGTAACCACTAAATTGTACTTCTGCTTCATCAGCAACAGGGCCAAATCGTACCGCTTCTGTAGCCGTAATATCATTTCCTCGATGGTAAATGATATCGATTCGGTCATACACTTCGTTAGATGATTGATTTGGAGTCCAGGTATTACCAGGCCTTGAAACTTCATTTGGGTATACAGAACGCCAAGAATCTTTCATATTAATAGCAGTGGCTTGTTTACTGGTAGGCCAAGCTACCTTCATTGCATGTATTCCTGCATTAGCTGCCCGCTGGGTCCAATCTAAATGACTTGGTTCATTGAAATCACCAGTAAAAAAAACAGGTGATTCCGAAGGTACCCAGCTTTGGATCGTATTTATAATCCTGCTCATTTCAGAAGAACGTGTGTTATTAGCTGAACTAATCGCTTGTGATTCTGTTCTAATACTCCCATCTCGAATGTCATAAGGCTGATATGGATAAGACGTTAAATGTGCATTAAAAACATAAACCTCTAAGCCATTTGGTAGCGTAATCTGAACACCAGAAGCATTGGTAGACGTAATAGGATAACGAGAAACGACAGCTTCACTACTACTGATATTATGATAATAAAATCCTAAAGAGTTCGCTATACTTCGTGCAGCTCCATACGATTCCTGAATACCAATAACATCAGCACCGGAAGATCTGACAACATTCAATACAGAACTGTTGCTCGTCGTAAATAATTTATTAAAGGTCATTACCTTTATACTTGTTTGCGCTTCAATAACGCTAAAGAAACAGCATGCTATTAAGCTGCATAACAGGAACTTTTTTTTGTTTTTCATTTTACTATACTTAGGTTGGTTATAAACATAACAGTGCTTCTGTTATGCGGAAGTGAAATATTTTTTAAAGATCGTACCACAGCCATATCGCTAGTAAAATTTCCTGCTTATGCCTTAATAACTAATTCTCTAGAACAAGGAAATCATCTAGGTCATCAACTAAACAACTTCTGTTTTCTCAGTAACAAATCTACATTGAAGAAAAAATAGATAGAACAAGCATTCAATTAAGAAAAGTTTACACTATAGTTAAACTAACGTTAGAAATTTTCTACACACATTATTTCTTGACACTTGAAATAATGGCTTTATCCAGAATACAAACATACAGGAACCTACAGAAATTATTTTTGCATTAATCGATAGCACGTACTATCAGCTACAAATATTTACCAAAGACAGAAAAGAATATAAACAACAAGTAGTTATTTATACGAATCACATAAAGCAAATGATCTTAGACAACATATTTCTTTTCTGAGATAATTCCGCTAGTTGTAGAATTCGAATGGATTTACAGCTCTAAATAAAGAAGAGATTATGGAGGCTATTGAAAAATTAAAATGTGTTATAAATAGTAAGAAAACATACATTTTACATCATTTTCACCAATATTTCCTTCATCATTTTTGCTGCTAAAAAGGCTGTCATATTTTGAAAATCCCTAGTAGGATTATATTCTACAATATCCGCTCCAATAACTTCAGTTTCTATACTTTGTATTAAATCAATCACTTGTCGTGAAGATAATCCTCCAGGTTCATGATGCGACACTCCCGGAGCAAAAGCAGGATCAAACCCATCCATATCCAAAGAAATATATAATGGATTTTCAAATTTTGGTATCAATGACAGATCATATTCATTCATCTGATGAATCTCTACATTAAATTTTTTTGCTTGAGCTGCTTGATGGGGATTCAATGTTCTAATACCAACTTGTACTAACCTGGCAGCAAATCCGTTTTCCATAATTCTTGCAAAAGGACAGGCATGAGAATATGGATCACCTTCATACTCATGATACAGATCTGAATGCGCATCAATCTGTAAAATATCAAATTTCTTGTATGTATCCTGATATGCCTTAATAATAGGGAATATAATAGAGTGATCCCCTCCTAACGTAAAAATCTTTTTGTAGGAATCTAAATGTTTTTTTGTGATTTTTTCAATATCAAAGTACTCCTTTATTTCAAAATCACCTTTATCTACTATACTAGGAGTTTCAATACTAGTTCCATTTTCTGCACACAAATTAAGAGATCCACATTGTAAAGTTTCTCTAATAATAGGAGGTGCTAGTTTTGGACCTTTTTGAAATGAAGATTTATCATCAAACTGTATCCCTTGTATAGCAATTTTTTTCATCTTGATTATTTCTATTTTAAAACCAAATCATACTTCCTCAATAAACCAATGAGTCCAGCTTCAGAGAACTTAGCTTTCTTTAGCTTATTTCGAGTAGGATCTATATCAAAATTCACTGCTGTACTAAAGTCTACTTTTTCTGCATTGGTTTGTTCAAAAACAGCATTACTTAAATCACAATTTTCAAAACTGGATCCAGTTACTATAGCATCCGTAAAATCGGCTTCAACAAGTTTACAATCAACAAATCTTGTGTTTTTTAGTTGAAACCCATAAAAAGAAGCATAATCAAGTTTACAACCTTTAAAAGCTATAGAAAACATAAAGTTATTACAACTACTAAAATCTGCTCCTAATAACTTACAGTTTTCAAAAATACATTCGTCTCTAAACGCTGTTTGCTTCATCATTACCTTTGTAAAGTTACAATCTGTAAATGTGCATTCTAAAAATGTTATTACAGATATGTCTGCCTCCGTAAAATTACAATTAGTAAAACTACAATTATCGTACTCTACATTTGGTAATTTTTGACTGGAAAAGTTTTTATCTTGGAAATTTTCCTCGATGATTGGATGATCGTTCATGTATTATTATTGTAAGTTTAAATTTAAATAATTACTTTCAATGTAAAAGACTCTTTCTACTATTTTTATAAGCTTTACCAATTAATTTGAAGCCTCTTTCTAACTTATATGATAAAACTTTTAAACCAATCGATATCATTAAGATCATATTAAGATAAAATTCAAAAGAGGTTAACTTTTAACAATGTACATTTGTCCTGAAACACACAAACAATAGTATACTTTTCCTGTGAACAAAAAAAAGAAGAAAAAATATCGATGGTTAAAACTACTATCCAAAATAGCTACTAGCATCCTCTTTATATTTATTCTTTTAATTCTATTTATAAGAAGTCAATGGGGTCAAGACATTATTGTAGATAAATTAGTCTCTTACATATCGGATAAAACCGGAACTGTTGTCAATATCGACAAAGCCTACATTACATTTTCTGGAAATATTCTTTTAGAAGATGTTTACATAGAAGATCAAAAGCAAGACACACTGCTATTTTCTAAAAAATTAGAGGCTTCTATAGCACTAATGCCACTGATTAGAGGAAAAAGATACCATCTTAAGTCTTTAGACTGGACTGGTGTGAAAGCAAATATTGTCAAAACACAGGAAACTGCTTCGTTTAACTTTAATTTTATAGTCGAGGCTTTTACATCCAATAATGATTCCATATCACAACCAAAAGATTCCACACAAACTGTTCCTATAAAAATTGGAAATATTGCGTTAAGCGATTTTGATGTTATTTTTCTAGACGAAAATTCGGGAATCGATAGTAGTTTCAACCTAGGTACTCTAGAAGTAGCGGTAGAAGATTTTGACTTAGAGTCGATGTTTTTTGAAATCGATGAATTAGAATTCACGAATTCAATTATCAATTATAATCAAACGAAACCAATCATATCAGATACTATCACCAGTGACGATCCGCTGCCTGTTATAAAAATTAATGCTCTTAAAATTCAAGATGTAAAAACTAATTATAAGTCAATACCCGAAAAAAACACATTGATTTCAGATTTGAGCGAGTTAATAATCGAATCTGGTACTTTGGATCTGGAGAAACAAGATTTTCAAATCGACGTTTTAACACTCAATAATTCAAAAATTTCATATACAGATCTAAATAAAAGAGTAAATGATACTGTCTCTAAAGCTCCTATTACTTTTCAATGGCCTAAAATAAAAATGAAAGCTGATCTGCTATCCTTACAAAATAATTACATACAATATATAGCCAATCCTAATATTAAAAACACTTCAGGGTTTAATCCTAATCATATTGCACTAAAATCTTTAACACTGAAAGCCAGTGATTTAAAATTAATTCAAGAAACAGCTAATGTAGACCTAAACAAGCTATCTTTTCGTGATAGAAGTGGATTTATATTACACAACCTGTCTTCTAGTATTCGCATAAATAATACTTCAGGACTTGCTCTTAATGATTTAGTAATCAAAACTAATGAGAGTACTATAAAAGGTGGTATTAATCTAAATTATAATTCGCTTACTGAATTGATCAATACTCCGGAAAAAATAATAATGAATATCAATTTAAATACTATAAATGTTAGCCTTAAAGATTCTTATTATTTACAACCAGATATAGCTAATAATCCTTATATAGATTCTTTAGCTCAGAAAAACATTACAGGTTCCTTACAACTCGATGGAAAAATTTCAAACCTACATACCGAAGAAACTAATTTGAACTGGGGAGCATATACTAAAATTAAATTGAAAGGAGGAATAAAAAACCTTCTTACCGAAAAAGAGCTTTTTATTGATAGTCTGTATTATAATACCAGTACAATACGTGATGATATAAAGAACTTTATAAATGAATCAGAATTGGGGATAACCATACCGAAAAAGACTTCTATTATTGGTCAACTAGACGGTTCTCTTGAAAATATAAAAGGTAATGCCTCCTTAAATTCATCTATGGGCTCTATCTCAATAAAGGGTAACTACAAGAACAAAAATACCATCTCTATTGATGGAAACCTGGAGACATCTAAGTTTCAACTACAAAAACTATTAAACAATGAACAATTAGGATCCATTTCTATATCAGCAAAAGTTTCTGGTTCAGGAACTTCACTTAACACTTTGAATGCAACATTTATCTCTGATTTTGATCAATTAACCTACAATAAATATGATTTTTCCAATCTGGAATTGGATGGGCAAATTACTAAGGGAAAAGGTAACATCAATGCTCAATTCAAAGATGATAATTTAAATTTATTAATAGATACCAAGGTTGAACTAGACTCTGTATCTCCCAAAATTAATGGATTAGTAAATGTAAAAGGTGCAGATCTAAATGGTTTGGGAATCACTCAAGAACTTATAAAAACGCAGCTTAAACTATTTATAGATTTTGAAGGAAATACAGATAATTTTACATTCACCTCTAATGTCACTGATGCTTTAGTTGTAAAAGAAAATGAACCTTATTCTGTTAATGATATTAACATCAGTGCATCTAGTAATGAGTTACAAACAAAGGCATCTGTACATAGTAGATTTTTAGAAGCAAATTTATCCGCAGATGCTAACATTAGTAAAATAACTTCTTCTATACAGTCTCAGTTGAAAAGCTATATTTCTGCATCTGTGGTAAGAGATACCATTAGAAAACCGCTAGCTATGAAAATGCAGGTTACCTTAAGAGAAAAGCCTATACTTAGTGATGTTTTTCTTCCTGGAATTAAAAAAATGGACTCTATCACAGCTATTATAAACTTTATAGAGGAGAAAGAAAAGCTTACTGCCAGTATTAAAGTTCCTTCTATACAGTATGATAACAGTAGTATAGATAGCCTAAATCTTACGATTAATGGAGACAGAAAGGACTTAAACTTTTCACTTGGGTGGAAGAATATTTTATCCGATCCTATACACGTAAATAAAACTTCTATAGATGGAGTATTAAAAGATCAAACTTTATTACTTGATTTCGGTACAAATAATGAAACTGATGAGATCGCCCGACTACGATCTGAGTTACGTCTTAAAAATGATACCCTATATTATCGTATAAATCCAGCATCTGTAATTTTTGATAAAAATCCTTGGTCTATTTCCGAAAATAATCAAATCACCATAGCGAAAAACTACCTTTCTTTTAGAGATTTTCAATTATCACAAAACCAACAGCGATTAAAGATCAGCTCTAATGATCCTGCAATTGACAAAGAGCATATCAATATTGAATTCCAACAATTTTATCTATCAACTTTTACTTCTATTTTAAGTAATGATGAAATACTAGCGAATGGTTTGGTTAATGGAGAATTGACTATCGAAAAGCCATTTGATGAAACAGGGTTGATTGCAGATATAGCCATTGATAATTTAGAAGTTACAGAAATCCCCTTGGGCGATCTTACATTAAATGCTACATCAAAAAGTTTCAAAAATTATGATTTAGCATTGAAACTAAATGGTGAAAATGCTAAACTACGTCTAGATGGAGATTACAAAGCTTCTGATAAGGGAGCCAATATAAACCTGGATTTCAATCTAGAAGAATTAAATATAAAGGTTGTAGAAAAATTTATAGATGATCAAATTTCTGATACCAGAGGTAAAATTACAGGAAACGCTAAGATTACGGGAACTACTCAAGATCCTGAGTATGATGGAATATTTCATTTCGAAAAAACCAGTTTATTAGTTAATGCACTAAACACTAGGTTTACATTAGCAGAAGAAAATATTCAAATAGATAATTCAGGATTATTTTTAAATGATTTCACGATTGCTGATGAAAATAAAAACACATTTTCTCTTAATGGAAAAATAGAAACAGAAACTCTTAATAACCCTACTTTTGATTTAAAATTGCAAACTAAAAACTTTCAAATATTAAATGCTACCAGAGAGGATAATGATCTGTTTTATGGTAAAGTAAAAATAACCGCAGATTTAGATATTAATGGTGACCTAAATGTTCCAAAAATTAGAGGTAATCTGGCCATAGATGAGGGATCAGATTTTACCTTAATAATTCCAGAATCCGAACTCGATATAAAAGAAAGAGAAGGAATAGTCGTTTTTGTCAACCGAGAAAATCCTGATGCCATTATTACCCGTGTAGAAGAAGATCAATTCTCTACTGCCTTATTAAGAGGGTATGATGTTAATACTAGATTAAAAATTGATAAAGGATCTGTTTTTAAAATAATCATTGATGAACGTAGCAAGGACAACTTCCAGATTTCAGGTAAAGGTGAATTCAAATTTGGTATGGAACCAAACGGCAGAACAACCTTATCTGGACGCTATGATATAAGCGATGGACATTATGAAGTTAGTTTATATAATATTGTAAAAAGGCGATTTAAAATTGCACCTGGCGGTTCTATCACCTGGCTCGGTGATCCATTAGATGCTAAATTAGATGTAACTGCTATTTATGAAGTAGAAACGTCTGCCTCTTCTTTAATGTCTGCTAAAACATCCGGAGAATCCGCTGGGGTGGTAAATCAGTTTAGACAAAAACTTCCGTTTCTGGTATATCTCAATGTAGATGGAGAGCTCCTAGAACCAGCAATTTCTTTTCAACTAGACATGCCAGAAGAAGAACAAGGATCCTTAGGAGGAGAAGTTTATGGACAAGTACAACAACTTAATAATCAAGAAGAAGAACTAAATAAGCAAGTTTTTTCACTTTTAGTCTTAAATAGATTTTTTCCTCAATCCGGAAGTGACGGTAGCAACGGAGGTGCGGTTTCTATTGCCAGAGACAATGTAAATAAAGTATTATCAGGGCAACTCAATAACTTTTCAGATAAATTGATCGGGGATACCGGAATAGAGTTAGGATTTGGTCTTAATAGTTTTACAGATTATCAAGGAGATTCTGCTCAAAATAGAACTCAATTAGAAATTAGTGCACAAAAACGATTATTTAACGACAGATTGATCGTGCAAGTAGGAAGTGATGTAGATATCGAAGGTAGCAGTCAAAATAGTGAAGAAAGTACTCCTGTAATCGGCAATGTAAGTTTAGAATATCTATTATCGAAAAACGGTAGATATCGTCTCAAAGGTTTTAGAAAAAATGAGTTCGAAAGTGTAATTGACGGTCAATTAGTTGTCACAGGAATCGCACTAATTTTCAACAGAGAATTTAACAAATTTAAAGAGTTGTTTTCTAAATCTGTGGCAAAAGAAATTGACAATCAAAAAACTACAAACAAAAAGAAAAATTAAAATTGAATAAGAATATACTATATATAATCGTCTCGATCATTCTTTTATATTCCTGCGGAGTAAAAAGGTTTATTCCTGAAGATGAAGTTCTATATACCGGTGCATCCATTACACTACAATCTGAAGAAGAGATCAAGAATCTTAAAGCTATTGAAGAACAGTTAGAATTAGTTTTGCGACCAAAACCAAATACTAAAATTTTAGGTATCAAACTCGGATTGTATGCGTACTACAAAAATCAAAAAGAAAATCCAGGATTTATCAATAAATTCTTATTTAAAAATTTCGGAGAAAAACCCGTCTATCTTTCTGATGTGGATATATCAAAAGTGACCGAATTAATTGGCAATCGATTAGAAAATAGAGGTTTTTTCAGAAGTTATATCGATTCAGAAGTTACTACTGATACTATCAAATCATTTATAAAGTATACTGCAGAAATTAAAAAACCATATCTATTACAAACCTATCAACTAGATTCTATAAAGTATCCTATTGGTAAAGATATTAAAGCATTAGTAGCTAGCAGCCCAATTAAAAAAGAAGATCGTTTTGATCTTGCTCTGTTTGAGTTAGAAAGAGAACGAATTGATAAATCGTTAAAATCAAAAGGATATTACAACTTCAATGCTGATTTCTTGATTTTTGAAGCAGATACTAATCAATATAAAAATAAACGTTTTGATTTGTTTTTAAGATTAAAAAAAGAAGTGCCCGAAAAATCTTTGGTGCCATATAAAATTAATAAAATCAATGTTTTTCCAAACTATTCTATAGAAACAGATAGTATTGTTAAGGATACTGTGACATACTCTGATATTAATTTTATTCAGAATAAAGAATATTTCAAACCCAAAAGACTGGAACCCTACATTCTATTTGAAAAAGGACAATTATACAACCCCACTATTTCTAAAAGGACTAGTAATCGTTTATCATCTATTGGAACCTATAAATTTGTAAACATTGAATATAATGTTCTTGATACTGGTACGAATGGTGTCGGAACGGGTGATTTAACAGCTAATATATATTTATCCCCCTTAAACAAACGAGCTATCAGAGCAGAATTACAAGCTGTTTCTAAATCAAATAATTTCACAGGACCTAACCTTCTACTCACATACGCTAACAGAAACCTTTTCAGTGGAGGAGAAACTTTAAATATAACGGCATCTCTAGGATACGAAACTCAATTATCAGGATCAGAAAATCAAGGTCTTAGCAGTACACAAATTGGATTGAAATCGGACCTTATATTTCCGAGGTTGTTATTTCCTATCCGGATTATGGATCGATTCAAATATGCTGTTCCTAAGACAATAATTAGCACAGGATTCGAATATCTTAACAGAAGCAAATTATACAGCCTAAATTCAGTAAATGCCAGCTTCGGATATAGCTGGAACGCCAATCGTTTTGTGAATCATGAACTGAATCCAATAAGTATTAACTATGTAAATCTTTCTAACACGACACAAGAATTTGAAGATATCCTAGATGAAAATCCTTTCTTAAAAAGTAGTTTTGATCAACAGTTTATAGCAGGACTCACCTACTCGTTTACATATAATGAGCTTAATGATAGTTCTATTAGTAATGCTATTTATTTTAATGCCAATTTTGATATTGCAGGAAACACTATTAGCCTTTTTGGCAAAAGTGAAGAAGAAACAGAATCTGGTTCATTTTTGGGCTTAGAATACGCACAATACGTTAAAGCTGATATAGATTTTAGATATCATTTTAGTTTAGGGAACGATCAAAAACTGGTAGCTCGTTTATTCGGTGGATGGGGATTAGCGTATGGTAATTCTACTACATTACCTTTTTCGAAACAATATTTCGCAGGAGGACCTTTTAGTGTAAGAGCTTTTAGAATACGATCACTTGGCCCCGGAACCTATAGACCTAATGATCAAGATTCCGGATCCTTTTTTGATAGATCAGGGGACATCCGATTAGAGGCGAATTTAGAATACAGATTTCCTATAATTCCTTATCTAAAAGGTGCTGTTTTTGCAGATGCAGGAAATGTATGGCTAATGAAAGAAAATGATGCACTATCCGGAGGTAAATTTTCATCAAACTTTCTAAACGAATTAGGTATTGGAGCAGGTGTTGGCTTGCGGGTAGATATCCAAAATTTTGTAATCCGATTTGATCTGGCGGCTCCATTAAATGATCCTTCAGAGGAAGAACAAAGTTTTAATTTTGATATTGCTAACCCTATATTAAATTTTGCAATAGGATATCCTTTCTAATCCAAATTATTCTTGAATCCTCCAAGGTGGATTCTTTCTATTGTCTCCAGCAAAATACAAAATGATTTGATTTCCATCAGGATCTTTAAGCCTTGCTTCTCTCCACAACCAGCTTTGATCGATTGGCAATTGATCAAAATCCACTCCATCTTCAATTAATCGTTCTACTTCCTGATCTAATTGTGTGGTTTCAAAATATACATAAACACCATCACCTTCTGGCAATTCTTCAACCTGATGAATAGAAAAAGTAGCATCTCCTTCTTTACATTCGAAACGTGCATAATGAGGCAACGCTTTTACAATCAATCGCAAACCTAGTTTCTCATAGAAAGAAATAGATTGTGCAACATCTATAGAAGGGACAGTAATTTGATTTAGGTTCATTGCTTATTTCTTTTACATTGTCATCACGTTGTAGAACGGGGTTCAGTATTACTCAATAACTAAGATTTACAGTTCAAAAACCAAAATTTCATTTAATTCAGCGCTTTATGGATTCCAGCCTACGCTAGAATGACAGTTCACTGTAACTTACAACATTATTCGAAACTCGTAATTCTTAATTCGTACATCAAAGAATTACAACTTTCTTCTTCTTCTTTCCTTAGATAATAAATCTAGTTCTCTCGTAGTTTGACCAGCTACCGAAGTATTTTCTTCTGCTCTACGTATCAGATAAGGCATAACATCCTTCACAGGACCAAAAGGAAGGTATTTCGCTACATTATAGCCTTCTGCCGCGAGATTAAAACTTATGTGATCACTCATTCCATATAATTGTCCTAACCACACTCTATGATCACTCTTAATTACTTGTTGTTTTCTCATCAATTCGATCGCTTTATAACAGCTCTCTTCATTATGAGTTCCTATAAATACAGAAATATCATCCAGGTTTTGTAATATATACTCCAGAGTAGTATTAAAATTAAGATCTGTAGCTGCTTTACTTTCGCAAATTGGTGTTGGGTATCCTTTTTCTTCCGCGCGATCATTTTCTTTTTCCATATACGCGCCTCGCACGATCTTCATTCCGATCTTAAAACCTGACTCCTTAGCTTGCTGTTGTAATTTCTTTAGGTATTCAAATCTGTCGTGTCTATACAGCTGTAGTGTGTTATATACAATTGCTTTCTCTTTATTATATTTTGCCATCATTTTAGCTACCAACTCATCAGCGGCATCCTGCATCCAGCTTTCCTCTCCATCGATCAATAAAGGAACATCACATTCATAGGCCTTTTTACATACTTGATCAAAACGATCCTCTATCCTGCTCCATTCTTTTTCCTCATCACTAGATAATGGTATTCCTTCTGTTTTCTTTTGCCAAAGCAAAAATCTTCCAAAACCAGTTGGTTTAAAAACCGCAAAAGGAATTGCTTCTTTTTGATCAACAAAGTCCAGAATTTTCATTATTTTATGTAATACGTGATCAAATTGTTCTTCTTCTTCTTTGCCTTCTACGGAATAATCTAACACAGAAGAAACTCGACCTTTGGCATACATTTTATCTACTACTTGCAAGCAATCCTCTTCATCCACACCTCCACAAAAATGGTCAAAAACCGTTGCTCTAATCAAACCCTGAACTGGCAAATGCGCTTTTAATGCAAAATTAGTAACCGCAGTACCAATACGAACAAGAGGTTCATTGGCGATCATTTTAAAAAGAAAATATGCTCTTTCGAGTTCAGAATCACTTTTTAAAGTAAAAGCAGTTTCTGTATTATCAAACAAAGTATGTTCCTTCATTAAGCTCAAATTTTAAAGATTCGTAACAATTATGGTAAATTCACTAAAATAATGATAGTTTTATCACCTACTACCTATTTGTTTTAAGATATCTACAAATATAGAACTTGGAAGTTTATTTTATTACAAATTCTGCTTAATTTCACCGCCTGTTAAAACACCTTTTATGAAGCCTATTGTTTCTAAAGATTCTATCGTATATTTTAACGAAGAATGTTATACCGCTCTTAATGCTTATCTAGAAAAAGCTAATCATTCTAAAATTTTTATTCTAGTAGATAGCAATACCTATGAAAACTGTTATGCTCATTTTATGAGTAAAATAGAAAAAGAATATGAGATTGAAGTTCTAGAAGTAGAACCAGGAGAAATTAATAAAAATATCGATACCTGCAGTAGTATCTGGAGTGTACTGGCAGAATATGGAGCAGACAGAAAAAGTTTGCTCATCAATCTTGGTGGTGGCGTTGTAACCGATCTAGGTGGTTTTATTGCCTGTACCTATAAACGTGGTATTAGTTACATCAATGTCCCTACTTCTTTATTAGCGATGGTGGATGCTTCTGTTGGTGGAAAAACGGGTGTAGATCTTGGTAACTTAAAAAACATGGTAGGTGTGATCAGTGAATCCGAAATGGTACTGGTTGATACTGAATTTTTGGGAACCCTACCGGTCAATCAAATGTGCAGTGGTTTTGCAGAAATGCTAAAGCACGGATTGATCCAAGATAGAGGATATTGGGAAAAAATGAGTGACCTATCTAAACTGACTACTGATGATCTGGATCAATTAATTTATGATTCTGTGGTCATTAAAAATAAAATTGTTTTTGAAGATCCTACGGAGCAAAACATCAGAAAATACCTGAACTTCGGTCATACGCTAGGTCATGCTATTGAGTCTTTTTACCTAACACATCCAGAAAAACCAGAATTACTACATGGCGAGGCGATTGCTATAGGAATGATTTTGGAAGGGTTTATTTCTGCCGCACAATTATCGCTAAAAGAAGAAGAACTAATTATAATCAGCAAAGTAATCCTAGCTACATTCCCAAAAGTCGACATTGATCCTAATGATTATAAGACTATTATGGAATTATTGGTGCACGATAAGAAGAATGAAAAAGGAAACATCTATTTTGTATTACTTACTTCCATCGGTGAAGCAAAATATAACTGTATTGTTCCTGATGATTTGATTATGGATGCTTTTGAGTATTATACTTCGCTTTAGTTTGGCTTTGATTTAATATCTTTAAACCTAATTAAAGCACTACATCTTGAAAAAACGACTCTTTAAACTACTCAAAATATTTTTCACCAGTTTATTAGTAATTGTCATCTTTTTGGTAGCAATTCTGTATTTTTCATTACACAAAAAAATGCCAGAAGGAATATCTGGAACAGAAGCCGATAATTTTGCTTTACAAATCCAAAAAGCAATACAACATGATAAATTTGTAAATACGGATTATATACAGTGGACCTTTCGTAATAAAAACAATTATCTCTGGAATAAAAAATCCGGAAAGGTCGAAGTAACCTGGGAAGATTACAAAGCAAATCTAGATCTTCTGCATCCTAAAAACAGTACCATTACCGTAGATAATATAGATTTAGACACCCCTGAAAAGGAGAAGTTATTAGAAAAAGCCTTGTCGTATTTTAATAATGATTCTTTCTGGTTAGTAGCTCCGCATAAATTATTTGATACAGGAGTTTCCAGAAAAGTAGTGGATCTAGAAGATGGATCTAAAGGTCTACTGGTTACATACAGCTCAGGAGGCACAACACCTGGTGATTCATATTTATGGAAAGTAGACGAAAACTATCTACCTAAAAGCTATCAGATGTGGGTTTCTTTAATTCCAATTGGTGGTATCGAAGCGACTTGGCAAGGTTGGACGACTACAGAAAGTGGCGCTTACCTTTCTCAGAAACATAAAGCATTAGGTATTGGAATTCCGATAAGTAACGTGAGGGCTTGGAACGAATAGATGAGTTAGTAGTTAGTACATAGCATTAAGTCAAATGCTCATAACTCTTTATTTCATACTATATTCTAGTTAAAAAATGGAAGTCTTTTTATATATTAAGACTATATTTCTTATTACATTATTGCCATTTCTACTGATTTCAATTTCTTTGAATTTAATTTCTTTACCTTCTATTTTCTTACAAAACTCTAGAAATGTTGTCCTTTTCCTATTGACAATAATTAATAAATTTAAGTTTCCTCCTAAATAAGATTCAAAATCTTTAGCGGATAGTTTCTTTTGCGATACCAAAATCAATTTATTCTTAAAATCACTTTTTGATATATACGGAACCATAACTTCAGAATCATATTTAACATCGTCAATATGATCAATACTCATACCTCCCATAATAACTTCTGGTTCCCCCATAATGCGTCTTGTCGGTATCGGTACTTTTTGCCTTAAACTATCTTTTCCTGTTTTAGAAACAATAGAAACATCTTGTTCAACTTGCTTTTTTCCTTCACATACTTTAATAGTTGAATCTGCTTTAATAGCTTTCTGTTGAATTGTATCGGTCGCAATTATTTCTACCGCACTAATTTTCTTAGAAGTTCCATTAGAATCACTACAACTAAAAAGGGTAGTTCCCATAGTAATAAGCAGAACCAATAGAAACAGTTGTCTAAATGAATAATCTCTTTGTATTACCTCTTCAGGAATTGATACAATCAAATTATCTATAGATGCATTCGTAAACCTACCACAAACCTGCTTTTCATGATTCTGAATAAGGAAATCTTTGATTACTGGAATTGATTTTTCTGTAAAATCAATCACTGTTTTAGAACAAGAGGTACAAAAACGCCCCTGCTCATTTGGAGTCATGGTATCCCAATTCTCACGACAAGGTTTGGGTATGGATATTTTGAATGACGTACTCATATTATAACTATTATATAAATGATGTATGTTGGCTCTTAATACTTCCTCAAATAAAAGGTATTTTACAGTATTATAATACCCTAATACTTTGGTTTTCCTAAACACTGTAAACAGGGGTACTTAAAAATAATTGTTTAAATTATTAAATGAGAAAGCGCACTAGAATTACTACAAAAAAAAGCCAATTATTCGCATTCATAATTATAGAAATCTACGATCAAACTAAAATCATCTTTTGTAAGTTCTTCTTGTTTGATTTTATCAATAAGCTCTTCACAATCACTAAAATAATCTAAAGCAACTTTTTTAAAATTAACACTAAAAAACCCACTTGATATTAGAGGAGTAACCTCTTCCTCTCCTTCTCTTTGTACATAATAATCAACCAAATTCTTTTCAAAAAAATAAAGAGGTTGCCCATTACGATCTGTAGGTAAGTAAACCGGTTTAAATTTTCTATAAATAGTTAATTTTCCTTCTTCTATTAATTCCAGGTATTTGTACTTTGATGTTCCTTTAATTTTTTTATATGCTCTAAAATAAACTCCATCTTTCTTGTAAATCTTAATCTTTTCAACATCTTTTAAATCAATAAAACGAGCTTTTTCTTTTTTGTTCTTTCTATACTTCATTGTGCCATTAGAAAGTTTTTTTCCTAAACCCTTTAATCGAGTACCATCTTTAAAAATTAAAACAACGCCATTTTTTTGACTATATACTTCAGATTGATTAATACCAAAAAAGATGATTAAAACAAAAAATACATTTCTAAGCATACTAACTCCTATTACTATTTAGAATAACAAAGACACATAAAACTTAAACAACAGGACTAGTAATATCACAGAGATGATATTTAGAACTAACCCAGCTTTTACCATTTCGGATACCTTAACATAACCACTGGCAAATACAATCGCATTCGGTGGTGTGGCCATTGGTAGCATAAATGCACAACTAGCCGCCATGGTTACGGGTATTAATAAATGTAGCATTGGTATATCCAATCCTATAGCGATTCCTGCCACTACAGGAACAAAAATTGCTACTAATGCTACATTACTCATTAACTCTGTCATAAAGAGCATAAAAACAATCAGCAATAGCGTCACTACTAGCAAGCTTAACCCTTGATTAGCTGCGATCATATTAGCTACCAATTCTATCAATCCTGCGTGAGACAAACCACTTGCTAACGCTAATCCTCCACCAAAAAGAATAAGGATTCCCCAAGGTAATTTCTGAGTATCTTTCCAAATCAACGTAAACTCTCCTTTATTTAATTTAAATGGAATCACAAACAAAGCAAAGGCTCCCATCATACTAATCCCTGTATCTGATAATTTAAGATCAGGAAAAAAACCATTAATCGTAGTTCTGGAAATCCATAAAAATATGACTACACAAAAAATAGTAAGTACTCTGCGTTCCGTTTTCTTTACTTTACCAAGCTTTTTTAATTCCTGATCAATCACATCTTTGGATGCGGCAAAACTCTCAATCCGATTGGGGTATATCCATTTTACGATCACAAAATAAATAATTCCGATCATTAATACAGAAAAAGGCAATGCCAGTAACATCCAATTAAGAAAAGAGATTTCTATTTGATATTCATTTTCCAAAAACCCCACCAATACAGAGTTTGGCGGTGTTCCAATAATTGTTGCTACGCCTCCCACATTAGCAGCAAAAGCAATACCAAGCATAATACTCAGAGCAAAGTTTCGATCATTCTTAGTAAAACCATCCTCATCATCTACTAACAATTGTATCACAGACAACGCAATTGGCAACATCACCACGGTACAAGCTGTATTACTAATCCACATACTCATAAAAGCAGTAGCAATCATAAAACCTAGAATCACCCGATCCGGACTGGTTCCTGTTATTTTTATAATAGATAAAGCTATGCGCTTATGGAGATTTACTTTTTCCAACGCCAACGCCATTACAAATCCACCAAAAAATAGAAATACGATTGGACTCCCATAGCTTTGAGAAACCGTTTTGAGATCCAAAACTCCCACCAGCGGAAATAAAATCAGCGGTATCAAAGCCGTTACTGATATAGAAACCGCTTCTGTAATCCACCAAACGATCATCCATATAGCCACCGAAATTACTTTATCCGCAACTTCAGAAACTAATACGATAGGAAGATTGATCAACACCAAAAATAATATGGGGCCTGCAATTAATCCAATCTTTTTAATTAGCGGATATGTTGTCATTTACTTTTTACTACTTCCTGTAAATTGTTGAGATTTATTATTGAATAACACATTAAATGTAGTTAAACTACCATACATACGGGTAATGTATTGTTGTAGATCTACCTTATCCTGATCATCAATCACCTTAGAACTATTGATCTTTTGTTCCATCACACGGATGCGGTCTCTTACCATCACTATTTTATGAAAGAATGTATCAATCGGAATTTCTTTAGAAGCAAGATTCGTATCGCCCGGTTCTAGTATGATCTTACCTCCTTTCCATTTATCAGCAATGGGAACAATCTCGGATATATCGCTGTAGCGCTTTAGTAACTCTCTAAAGGTTTTTTCTACTTCATAGAAACTTACAGTATCCACTTCATCCTCTACTCCATCGATCACCTCAAAATCTTCGTCTACATCAATGGTTTCTAATCCATTTTCTATAAAAGTTACCCAATACATTTTTGCGGTTATATTCGTAACTACACCCAATCCATATGTTGGATGTTTTATTCTGGAGCCTATTCCTAATATCATTGGTATTTGTTTTTAAGCTAAAATATAAAAGTACGAGGATTTAACCGATATGATGCAGCAGAAAATCTATTACAAAAAATGTAATTGAGGAAATTTCCCTATATTCGGGTTTCGTATACCTGAGGGCTGAGGCTCTCGAAGTCCGGTTGACCTAGAATCAGGGTTCGAGAGCCTCACCCTTCGGTATAAAGGTAAGCATCCCCTGAAAGTAAGGTCGTCAAACCTACTTTCATAACGTAAACAACACACAATCGACTACTTCATATTCATGTAGTGGTATCTCGTTATTGTATCTAAACTTACAGCCATTGTGGTTTTCCGTAAGGGATTGGTTTTTGCTTGTGGTAGTTTAGTAGAAAAAGAATAAAAGAGAGAATTTATGGTTGCGGAAACGTGGCTGTATTAATTATAAATGGGATATATTGCTAAGTTGGTAGTGACACAATTTTTGAAAGTAATTTGAAAATAAACTTAAATGAAAAAAATAAAAAAGGTTAAAATAGAAGGTTTTTGGGGAGAAAAAACCATCACTACATTCTAATGTATAAATATAACCCGTCATTGATTTGATATTTATGTGTTTATACTATTATGTGTGTTATATAAGGTATTTGTTACTACGTGTACTCAGGGTTCGAGAGCCTCACCCTTCGGTAGTATCTTATATTTTCGTAGCGGACTCATTCGAGGGCTGAGGCACTCGAAGTCCGGTACAACTGGAATCAGGGTTCGAGAGCCTCACCCTTCGGTAGTATCTTATATTTTCGTAGCAGACTCATTCGAGGACTGTACTTCGATAAACTCAGCAGCCGCGAAGTCGAAGTCCGGTTCACCCTAATTCCCAAAATTATAACAGCTATTTAACAATTGTAAAAGCCAACCCCATTTTACTAAGAGCTATCAAATAACTACATTTGCAATCTTGGTTAAAATTTATGGCGATATCAGATGAAAATATAGAGGTTTTAGGGGCAAGAGTTCATAATCTTAAGAACATTGATGTCACAATACCTCGCGAAAAATTAGTAGTAATTACCGGACTTTCGGGCTCTGGTAAATCATCACTGGCTTTTGATACTATTTATGCAGAAGGACAGCGTAGGTATATAGAAACATTCTCTGCCTATGCCAGACAATTTCTAGGCAGTCTGGAGCGCCCTGATGTAGATAAAATCGATGGGCTCTCTCCTGTAATTGCTATAGAACAAAAAACAACCAGTAAAAGCCCTAGAAGTACCGTAGGAACCATTACAGAGATCTATGATTTCTTAAGACTTTTGTTTGCTCGTGGAAGTGACGCCTATAGTTATAACACAGGCGAAAAAATGGTTAGTTATAGCGATGAGCAGATCAAAGACTTAATTTTTCAGGATTTTAACGGAAAAAGAATTAACATCCTCGCTCCTATTGTAAGATCCAGAAAGGGACATTATCGCGAACTTTTTGAGCAAATAGCGAAACAAGGTTTTGTAAAAGTACGCACCGATGGTGAAATCAAAGATATCACCAAAGGAATGAAGTTGGATCGTTACAAAATGCACGATATAGAGATTGTTATTGACCGTCTTGCAGTTAGTGACGACAAAGATAATTCTAAACGTTTGATGGAAACTATCAATACCGCCATGTATCACGGTGATGATGTATTGATGGTGATTGAACAGGAGTCACAGGAAGCACGATTTTTTAGTAGAAATTTAATGTGCCCTTCAAGCGGAATTTCATATCCAAATCCTGAACCCAACAACTTTTCATTTAACTCGCCAAAAGGTGCCTGTCCTAAATGTAATGGGATTGGGAATCTATATGAAGTAAATACTAAAAAGATTATTCCTGATGATTCTAAATCCATCAAAAGTGGTGGTTTAGTTCCACAAGGCCCACAAAAGAATAACTGGATTTTTAAGCAATTAGAATTAATCGCACAACGCTTTGATTTTAAACTGAGTGATCCAATCAAAAAGATTCCTGAAGAAGCAATGGAAGTTATTCTTTATGGAGGAAAGGAGAAATTTACTATAGATAGTAAAACATTAGGAGTTACCAGAGAATATAAAATTGATTTTGAAGGTATTGCCACTTTTATAGATAATACCTATACCAATAACGATTCTACTTCTCTACGCAGATGGGCTAAGGATTTTATGGATAATATTCAATGTCCTGAATGTAATGGATCTAGACTACGCAAAGAATCCTTGTATTTTAAAGTTGGTGAAAAAAATATTGCGGATCTAGCTAATAT